>NZ_VBVX01000398.1 GCF_005981925.1 Streptomyces albidochromogenes | reverse complement strand
GCATGGCTCTCCCCGGAGCCCAGCTCCGCCGACACCCCGGACCCCGGCCCCGAGACCACCGCCGAGTCGCCCCGCTGAGCCGGCGCACCGCTGACCGGGCGCGCCGGGGTCGCTAACCGGGCGCGCCGGACCCGCGCTGAGGGTCCGTCACCGGCAGACCGGTGCCCGCCAGCAGCTCCAGGGCCTCCTCCCACCGCAGCGGCCCCGAGCCGCCTCCCACGAGCACGCCCATCCCCCGCAGCCGCTCGATGCTCTGCCGGTACGCGGGGTGGGCGGCCAGGGCCGGGCTCACGGAGGGCAGGACCGCGGTGGGCACCCCCGCGCCGTACGCCTCGCACAGCGTGGCCACGGCCAGGGTGTCCGCGATGCCCGCGGCCCACTTGTTGACGGTGTTGAACGTGGCCGGGGCGACGGCTATGGCGTCCGCCGGGGGGAACGGCCGCGGCTCGCCGGGCGCCCGCCACGCGGAACGCACCGGCCGCCCGGTCAGCGCCCGCACCGCGGCCTCGTCGATGAAGCCGAGCCCCTGCGGCGTGGCGATCACGCCGACCTCCCATCCCCGCTCCCGCGCGGCGACGACGAGCCGCCCCACCCCGTCGGCGCCACCGGCCGCGCAGACGACGACGTACAGAAAAGGCTTGGACTGCTCGGACACCACACGCTCCCGGCCGACGGCTGAACCCGTGCCGACCAGTGGAACAGGACGCCCCCGCCGGCTCTCCGGCGGGGGTCGCGCCCGTGGCGGAAGGAGCCGTCTCAGTCGGCGCGCTGGTGCGCCGCGATCCGCTGGGCCGGGAGGTGCGGGCGGCGGGGCAGACGCTGGACGGCACTGGGCCGGCGGGCGCCCTCGTCCTGCGGGCGGACCCTGGTCAGCTCGGCGAACAGCGCGCGGCCCGCGAGCAGGGCCTGGCGCAGCGCCTCGGTGTCCGTGTCACCCGCCGCCGCGCGCGCGGCGGCCTCCCGCAGCCGGCGACGCGCGCCCGCCTCGTGGGGGCAGTGCACGGACAGCGCCTCGTACTGCCGCTGGAAGGACTCGGCGGGGAAGCCCCGGTCGCGCGCCAGGCGCTCCAGCAGCTCGTCGGCCTGCGCGACGACCGCCCCGGGCTCGTCGACGAACCGCTCCTGCAGCCCGGCCCACTGCGCGGCGTACCGCTCACGCGCCGCCGTTGTCAGGCTCTTGACGCGCAGACCCCCGAACCGCCTCAGCCGCGCGCCCAGGTCGCGCTCGGCCGCCCCGACGTCGCCGTCGTGCCGTGCGGCCGTCTCGTCGAATTCCGGCCCGAACCTGCGGCGCAGGTCGTCGGGGGCCGCCTGCGCCACCGGCCGGGCCAGCAGCAGTGCCGTGATGATCGCGGCCACCACACCCAGAAGGACCACAGCGCCCGTCGACATGAGTTCCCACCTTTCTCCGGGGCTTCCCCGTACGAGGATTCCGCTCTCTCGTTACGGAGTGTTACCGGATGGCGGTCGGATAAACGCGGAAAGTAATGATGCATGGGATGCGGATTGCGGGGCAGGAGCGCCTTCTGAAAGAGTCCGAACACCGGGGAGGGGCAGGACGATGACGAGGACGGCGGCCATGACGACGGTGTCTGCGCAGACCATTGCCGATGCGGAGACGGTCGGGGAGCTTCCCTGGATCGAGGACGCGGGCAAGGTCGCTCCGAAGGACGCCCGAGAGCTGTCGCAGCTCTTCTTCGACCAGCTCCAGGTCCTCGAAGAGGGCACGCACGAGTACCAGTACGCGCGCAACACCCTCATCGAGATGAACCTGTCCCTCGTGCGGTACGCCGCCAACCGCTTCCGCAACCGCGGCGGCGGCGACATGGAGGACATCGTCCAGGTCGGCACGATCGGTCTGATCAAGGCCATCGACCGGTTCGACCTCAGCCGCGAGGTCGGCTTCGCCACCTTCGCCGTGCCGTACATCGTCGGTGAGATCAAGCGGTTCTTCCGTGACACCAGCTGGGCCGTTCACGTCCCCCGCCGGCTCCAGGAACTGCGCGTCGACCTCGCGAAGGCCAAGGAGGAGCTCTCCCTGCGCCTGGACCGCGACCCGACCGTCAAGGAGCTGGCCGAGCACCTGGACCTCTCCGAGGACGAGATCATCGAGGGCCTGGTCGCCGCCAACGGCTACACCGCCGGCTCCCTCGACGCGCCGAACGACAGCGGTGACGGCGCCGACGCCAACAGCCGGACCTTCGCCGACCGCCTCGGCGAGCTCGACCCGGCCCTGGAGAGCGTCGAGGACCTGCACACGCTGGCCCCGCTCCTGGAGCGGCTCGACGAGCGCGACCGCCGCATCGTCGAGATGCGCTTCGGCCAGGAGATGACGCAGGCGCAGATCGGCGCCGAGCTCGGCGTCTCCCAGATGCAGGTGTCCCGGCTCCTGACGCGCGTGCTGAAGCAGCTGCGCAGCGGGATGCTGGCCGAGCACTGAGGGCGGCCGGACACCCCGGCAGCGGCCTTACGATGTGCCGGCCCGTACTGACAGCGCCGCCCCAGGGGTGGCACAGTGGAACGATGCCCCCCAGCCCACCGTCGCCCTCACCGGACCCGGCGTCCACCGCGTCCGAGGTGACGGACCTGCTCGCGGTCCTGTGGGGCAGGGCGCAGCTGAGGGCCCCGTCCGGGCCCATCTCGCCGTCCCAGCTCCGCGCGCTGCTGGTGATCGAGCGTCTGGAGGGCGGCAATCTGCGGGCCCTGGGCGAGACGCTCGGATCGAGCCCGCCCGCCACGAGCCGGCTGTGCGACCGCCTGGAGGCGGCCGGCCTGGTGGAGCGCCGCCTCAGCCCGTCGAGCCGCCGTGAGGTGGAGCTGTACCTGAGCAGGCCGGGACGGCTCCTGCTCGAAGAAGTACGCGAGGGCCAGGTCCTGGAGCTGGCCCCGGTGCTCGGGGCGATGGCCCCCGAGGCCCTGACGCGGCTGGCCGAGGGCCTCGCCGCGTTCCGGGACGCCGCCGCCGCGGTGGTTCACGGCAGAGCGGCCGAGGAGCAGTCCCCGGTACGGGCGGTACGCCCGGCCTAGGCCGCCACCGCCGCCTCGCGGCTGTCGCGGACCGTGAACGCGTCGTCCAGACTCAGCACCCCCAGCAGCCGCGTGACGAGCGCCGAGGGCGCGGCGAGGCGCAGACGCCCCCCGAGCAGGGGGCGCACCCCCAGCAGAGCGTTGATCATCGCCGTGTCCGCGAAGTCCACCGCCGACAGGTCGATCACCACCGGCGTCCCTCCCCGGCGGGCCTCGCTGTCCAGCGCCAGGCGCAGGGGTTCGACGGAGTCCATGTCCACTTCGCCGTGCAGGGCGAGTACGACGGCCCGTTCCGAACGGTGGGTGACGAGGAGCATGCGCGGTTCGGTGCTGCGTGTGTGGTGCACAACTGGCCCCTCAGATGTGGCAGCGGCCGGCTGAGCCGACGCATCTGCCCCGATGGTGCGGCACAATCAGCCTAGGGGTAACAGTTGCCGCTTGGCAACACTCGACGTTTGTCAACATTATGGTCACGGAATCTCCGCAATACCGTTACGCTGCACCGTCCACCACACCCGCGACCGACCGGCCGCCTCCGCGAACGAACCAGGGCAACCCGGACAATCCGCCAAAACAACACAGAGGACCGCCGACCGTGACGCAATTCCTGGCCGTTGAGCGTGCCGTGCGCACCGCCGCACCGCACGCCCTCCTCGATACGGCACGCGCCGCACTGGTCGAGCACTACGAAGCCACGGACGTCGATCTCCTCCTGGCCGACTACAGCCTCACGGTCCTCCAGCCGGTCACCGCCCTGCCGCACACCGCGCACGCCCTGCCGGTCGACGCCAGCCCCGAGGGCCGCGCCTTCGGCAGCCAGGAGCCGTACGGGCAGTACGTGGCCCAGGACGGCGCGGTCGACCTGCACCTGCCGGTCACCGTCCGCGGCGACCGGCTCGGCATCCTCACCGTGCGTCTGCCCAAGCACAGATGCACCCCCCAGGCCACCGACGAACTCACCGAACTCGCCGAGCTCCTCGGCCACGAGATCATGGTCGCCGAGCGTGACACGGACCTGTACCTCCAGGCCCGCCGGGTCAGCCGCCTGACCCTCGCCGCCGAGATGCAGTGGCAGCTGCTGCCCGGCCGCGCCTGCTCCCGCCAGGAGTACGCCATCGGCGCCCAGTTGGAGCCCGCGTACGCCATCCACGGCGACAACTTCGACTGGGCCACCACCGCCGAGACCCTCACCCTCACCGTCACCAACGGAATGGGCGAGGGCATCGAGGCGTCCCTCCTCACCAACCTCGCCGTCAACGCGCTGCGCAACGCCCGCAGGGCCGGCATCGGCATCGCCGACCAGGCCGCCCTCGCCGACCAGGCCATCTACGGCCAGCACCACGGGGAGTCGTACGTCTCGACCCTCCTGCTCTCCTTCGAGCTCGCCACCGGCCACGCCCAGGTCGTGGACGCCGGCTCCCCCCAGCTGTGGCGCCAGCGCGACAAGACCGTCGAGCGCGTGCCGTTCGAGGCCCAGCTCCCCCTCGGCATGTTCGAGGAGACGGGGTACGTCGCCCAGGAGTTCCGGGTGCTCCCCGGCGACCGGCTGGTCTTCGTCAGCGACGGCGTGTACGCCGCCGCGACGCGGGCCGGCGAGACCTACGGCGAACGCGCGCTGGCGCGAGCCATCCAGGCCGCGAGCCTGCTGCCCGCCGCCGCCGTGCCCCGCGCGGTCCTCCAGGAGCTGGCCTCGTACCGGGACACCGACGCGGACGCCGCCGACGACGCCCTCGTCGTCTGCCTGGACTGGTTCGGCCGGGCCACGCGCGAAGTTAGCCCGCGGTAGAAGCGGGGCAGGAGCCCCGGGGTCCGGAGCAGGGCCTTCCCATCCACGGGGGTGAACGACATCAACCGTACGCAGACGATCTCCGACCGGAGCACCGCCGCCGAGAGGACCACCCGGCCGCACACCGCGGCCGAGGCGCGCGACACCGCTCGCCAGTTCCTGTCCGGCCTGGCCCCGGCGCCCACCGCGGAGGCCGCCGAGAACGTGGTGCTGGTCGTCTCCGAGCTGGTCACCAACGCCCTGCGGCACGCGGGCGGCATCACGGGCCTGCGCCTGACCGCCGACCGGCACACGGTGGAGATCACCGTGCAGGACCCCAGCCCGTCC
>NZ_VBVX01000397.1 GCF_005981925.1 Streptomyces albidochromogenes | reverse complement strand
GCGCGGCGGCGGGACGCCGGACGCGGCGCGCCGGTGGAGGGCAGCGAGTACGTCGCGGTGGTCCGGGGCGGCGGGCCGTTCGCCGGGACCGGGGAGGGCAGTGGCTCGGGGCGGCCGCGCCAGGAGTCCTGACGGAACCAGTCGGCGGCCTGCTCGGCCGTCGGGCGGTCCTCGGGCTGCTTGGCGAGCAGCCCCAGCAAGTACGCCTCGAAGGGGGCCGGTACGTCGACGCCGAGATGGCGCGGCGGCACGGGCGCCGCGTCCACGTGCTGGTACAGCGTGCCGGTCGCGGTGTCCGCCTGGAACGGGGGCCGCCCCGCGAGGAGTTGGTAGAGGACGCAGCCGAGCGAGTACATGTCGGAGGCCGGGCCGGCGGGTCTGCCCAGCGCACGCTCGGGGGCCAGGTAGAGGCTGGTGCCCACGATCTGTCCGGCGGTGGTGAGCGCGGTGGCGGGGTCGTCGACGAACTGGGCGATGCCGAAGTCGGCGATCTTGACCGTGCCGTCGTGACTTGTCATCAGGTTTCCGGGCTTGATGTCCCGGTGCACGACGCCCTGGCGGTGGGCCGCCGCCAGGCCGGCGGCCGCCTGGGCGGCGATGCCGGCGACCCGCTCGGCGCGCAACGCGCCCTCGGTGAGCAGGGTCTGAGCCAGGCTCGTCCCCTCGACGAGCTCCATGACGAGGTAGAAGCGGTCCTCCCACGCCCCGAAGTCGAACACCGCCACCAGGTGCGGATGGCTCAACCGGGCGGCGGTCTGGGCCTCCAGCCGGAACCGGGCGGCGGCCGAGGCGTCGGCCCCGTTGCCGAGCAGCAGCTTGACGGCGACTGGCCGGCCCAGCACCTCGTCCGTAGCCCGCCAGACCTCGCCCATCCCGCCTCGCCCGATGGGTGTGTCCAGCCGGTATCTGTCCGCCACCAGCACTTGCGCACCAACCCCGATTCACTGTGACAATCTCAAGGCTGCTGAACCTACTTCACGCCGTTGTCACCCCTTCGGGTGAGGGCTGGAGTTACGCCGGATCAGGCGTTCGCGGACGTGTGCGCGGGGGGCCTCCCCCACCCCAGGCGGCCTGCCGCATGGGCACGGCCGGCCCCCTCAACCACCCTTGCCGCGCCCCGCCCGGCGGCGACCGGCCGGGGCGCCTGCGGGCGGCGCCCCGGCCGGTCCCCTAGGCGCTGACCCGTACCGTCGCGAACGTGACGTTGTCGGGGCCGCCCGCCTCGATCGCCCCCTTCCACAGCTCGAAGGCGGCCCGGGCGCCGTCGTACTCCCCCAGGACCCCGGCGATCTCCTCGTCCGGGCACGGGTCGGTCAGCCCGTCCGTGCACACCAGGTAGCGGTCGCCGGCCGAGAGCGCGCGGCTCGTCACATGGGGTGTGACCGAGCTGAACACGGAGCTGCCCCCGAGCGTCTGGGTGACGGCCGAAGTGGTCCGGCGCCCGGGCGGCGGCAGCGGGCTGTCGTCCACGCTGACCTGCCGGAACCCTGTCGGGGACGCTTCGAAGACCTTGCTGTCGCCCACGTTGAACACCAGGACCGACGAGGCCAGGACGACGACGCCGGCGACCGTGGTCCCCATGGTGAACAGGTCCGGATCGCCGTCGGCGGCGGAGTACACCGCCCGGTTGCACAGCGCCAGAGCGGCACGGATTGCCTCTTCACCGTCCAAAGACGGCCCCAGCGCGGCCAGTTGGCGTACGACCAGCGAACTGGCCACCTCGCCGGCCGGCTGCCCGCCGAGCCCGTCGGCGACGGCGACGACGAGCGGGGTGCCGAGGGGGAAGACGAGCGTCTGGGGGTTCTCGGTCACCGTGCCGCAGAGCGTCCACGGTCCGGCGACGAGGCTGTCCTCGTTGTGCTCGCGGATCAGCCCGGGATGGCTCAGGGAAGTCACAGCTGTGTACGGCACCGGAAGTCCCGCCTCTCCGCGCTGGAAGGCACGTCCTTACCACCATTGTCCCGCCGCGACGCGCGGAACGGGGGGCGCGGTGCCGTGGTCCCCCGGCCCGGCCGGACCCAGTCGGGCACCTGGAACGTCGGCCCGCGCACGTCGGGCACCAGCCGCCCGCTCGCGTCCTCGACCGCCCGCACGACCTCCCCGCCGGGCGCGACGCGCGCCGGTCGGCGAAGGCGCCGTACCGGACGTACAGCGGGCCGCGTCCCCAGCGCAGGTCGCTCGTCAGCCACCACCAGGTGTCACGGGTTGCCCGTGAAAAGCCCACACCCGGACCGTGACGTCCGCCCATTCGGCGGCGCGGGAGCGGCACGGCGCGGAGGCGTGCGCGGGGCCGGTCCTCCAGGCGTGCGCGGGGCCGGTCCGGAGGCGTGCGCGGGGCCGGTCCGGCCCGATGCCGTGTGCGCGGGGGTAGTCCGGCCCTGCGGTCGTGGTCCGGCCCTGCGGCCGTGGACCGGCCCCGGGGCCGTGGTCCGGCCCTGCGGCCGTGGTCAGCGAGGAGGCGTGCGGCTGACCGTCCGGCCGAGCGCGGACGCCTCCCGCCCGAACCGGGCCGCGTCCACGACCGCCGCGCCGCCCATGTCGTTGTTGAAGTACACGAACACGTCGTCCTCGTCGGACCAGGCGTCGGCCACCCGCCGCGCCCAGGACCCCAGCGCCTGCCGCCCGTAGTGCGGCGGAGGCTGGGCGGTGCCGCCGTGGAACCGCACGTACCCCCACGACGCGGTCCGCCACAGCGGCGTCACCGGGCGGGAACCGCGATCCGCCCAGCACAGGGCGGCGCCGTGCCGCTCCAGCACCTCCCGCAGCTCTGCCTCCATCTCCCACCACGAGGGGTGCCTCAGCTCGACGGCCACCCGCACCGATCCGGGGAAGCACCCCAGGCAGGCGCTCAACGCCCCCAGGTCCGCACGGAAGTTGGGCGGAAGCTGCAGGAGTACGGGACCCATCCGGTCGCCGAGTCCGGCGGTACGGTCCAGCAGCCGGCTCACCGGCTCCTGCGGGTCACGCAGCCGCTTGAGGTGGGTCAGGTAGCGGCTGGCCTTGACGGCCATTACGAACCCCTCGGGGGTCCGCTCCCGCCAGGAGACGAAGGTCTCCCGGGTGGGCAGCCGGTAGAAGGCGTTGTTGTTCTCGACCGTGGCGAAGTGGCGTACGTACTCCTCCAGCCAGAGCCGCTGGGGCTGTTCGGACGGATAGAGGCCGCCGCGCCAGTCCTTGTACTGCCATCCGGAGGTTCCGACGAGCAAGGGCATGCTCCGATGCCTGCCCGGAATCCGGAGCCCGGCACGGTGGGGCCGCGGGACCGGCCTCCAAGCGGGTGAAAGCGCGGCACGTCGTGGTCGGCGTACGGACCGAAAAGCGTACTGGCGGGTTATCTGTTGCTTGCCCACCGGCCGTGACGCCACCGCGTCACGGCGCTGCCGGAGTCAGCGGAGGAGAACTCGGATGTCGCCTTCACCCTTTGCCAAGCGGTCTGTCCAAACGGTCCTGTCTCTGATGCTGGTACTCCTGAGCGCGCTGGGCCTCGCCGGCCAGAGCACGGCGAGCGCCGCGACGCGGTCGGCCGCCCCGCAGGCCGCCTCGCAGGCAGCTCCGCAGACGGGCGCCCTGCACTCGGTCCTCCCGCGGACCGCGCCGGCGCGGCCCGACTGGGAGAGCATCGCCGCCTGCGAGAGCAACGGCCGCTGGAACATCAACACCGGCAACGGCTACTACGGCGGGCTCCAGTTCGCGCCCTCCACATGGCGCGCGTACGGCGGCCATCATTACGCGCCGCGCGCCGACCTGGCCACCCGGTCCCAACAGATCGCCGTAGCCACCCGCGTCGCCCAGGACCGCGGCCTCTCCGCCTGGCCCAACTGCGGACGGCGCCACAGCGCGGGCAGCTCCAGCAGCTCCAGCAGCTCCGGCAGCACCGGGACGGCATCCGGCTCCAGCGGATCCGGCGTGACCGCCGCCCAGCCGCAGCGGCAGTTCCAGCCGCAGGTACAGCCGCAGCCCCGGATCCAGCCGCAGCGTCAGGCCCAGCCCCCGGCCGCGGTCCCGGCTCCCTCGCGCGGTTCCCACGAAGCCATCGCCTCGCAGACCTACGTCGTACAGCCCGGTGACTGCCTCTCGGTCATCGCCGACCGCGCCGACGTACGGGGCGGCACCCAGGCGCTGTACGAACTGAACCGGCACAAGCTCGACGAGGGCCCGGACCGCATCTACCCCGGCCAGCGTCTGCGACTGCACGCATGAGGCCCGGGACGCGATCGCGCGTGTGCGACACCAGCCGAAACGTTTACGCCGCGGACCGGGCGAAGGCCCACCCCGAGCAGCGCCGGGTACGCACCACAGCAGTCACCGCCGTCACCGGCATCCGCTTCCCCCGCCACCGGATCCAGGCCCAGTGGCTGTCGCGACCAGCCCACTTCGAGTACGCCGAGCGTCCCACGGAACAGGGGCGGCGCCAGGGCATTCCGACAACGGGATCAGCGACGATCACCGGGTCGTCAGCCGCATCGGGGGACTCGGGCCGAGCGGGCTCGAGCGGAACGTGCGTAGAGGGAACGTGTTCAGAGGGAACGTGCTCAGCGGGAACGCGTTCAGCGGGAACGTATTCGGAGGGAACGCGCTCAGGACGACGCGTCCGACGGAATCGCGAGCTCACCGCCCCGGTAGTAGCCCTCGCGCTCCTCGACGACGTACGGAGCCATCGCGTCGCGCCGCCGCTTCTCCGCGTCGGACCCCCGCCAGGAATCGCACGCCTGCCTGGATTCCCAGAACGACACCCCGGTGACCTCCTCCCCGTCCTCCGACCAGTACGCGAAGGCTCTGCGCATGCCCTCCGGGTGCGCGCCCGGACGCCAGGCCCGCTCGAAGTCCTCCAGGGCGCCCGGCCTGACGCGGCGTGTCGTCACCCAGACGAAGTGCTCGTCCATCGTGGCCTCCTCCGGAGCGCCGGATCGGTTCGCTCGCGCTCCCTCCGACCACCGTAGGCGCGCACCGGGACCACCGCTCATCGACGACAGGTGCGCCCGGCGGACGGATTCCGGTGCGGCGGACCCGGTCAGCCGTCGTCTTCCGCGATCGCCCACGAGGGACGGGTGGGGGAGGCGGGCCGGTGCCGAGGGAGACCCGTCGTACCGCTGACGCTCGTCCTGTCCACGCCGGAGGCCGGTGCGCCGGCTGTGGGTGCGGGTGCGGGTGCGGGCCGTGGGCCGAGGGCCGGCCAGGGACGGGAGGCGGC
>NZ_VBVX01000396.1 GCF_005981925.1 Streptomyces albidochromogenes | reverse complement strand
GTCGGGCGCGGGGGCCGCGTGCGGGCGCGCTCTTCGTGGCGCCGGCGGCCACGACGCCGTACGTACGTCGGCCGGCGCGATCCCGCATCCGACGGCCGGGGCCGCGCTCCGGCGCCGGCGGACGCCCGGGCGGGCCGCGCTGACGGCCCCGGTGAGGGCGAAATGGTGCGCGACGTGCGTTTCGTAACGAAAGTGGAGGAACGCAAGCGCCCCCTTCACGCTGGGAGACACTCATGGCTCACCTCAACCGACGCGACCTCGGTCTGTTCGTCCTGCGCGCGGGCACCGGCGTCGTGCTGGCGGCGCACGGCACGCAGAAGCTGCTCGGCTGGTTCGGCGGCGGAGGCGTGGAGGGGACGGCGGCGGCCATGGAGCACATGGGCTTCACCCCCGGGCGGGAGAGCGCCGTCGCGGCGGGACTCGGCGAGGCGGGCGGCGGGGTGCTGCTGGCGCTCGGACTCGCGACGCCCGCGGCCGGCGCGGCGGCGGCCGGAGCCATGGCGGGGGCCGTCGCCGTCCACGCGCCCGCCGGGTTCTTCGCCCAGTCGGGCGGCTACGAGTACCCCGCCTTCCTCGGCTTCGCGGCGGCCGCCATCGGCCTCGCGGGACCGGGCCGCTACTCGCTGGACCACGCCATGGGCCACCACTTCGACCAGCCGTGGACCGTGGCGCTGGCCTTCACCGGCTGCGCCCTCGCGGCGGCCGGGGTCCTCAGCAAGCGCAGCAGGGCGCGGGCGTCGAGCGTGGAGAGCGCCGACCAGGCCCCGGTCTAGGGGCCGGGCGTGCGGCGCGGCGCGTGGTCAGGCGGGGTCCGCCGTGCGCGGGGGAGGCGCCATCGCCCACCTGATCGTCCTGGTCAGGGCGTGCCCGGTAAACCGCACACAGGTCCTCTCCAGCCCCGGCAGGTACGGCAGCCGCAGCGGCTCCCGGGCCCACGGCGGCAGCGTCGACACCGCGTTCGCCGCGAGGACGGCGTACGGCGGGCGGGCGATCCAGGGCAGCGGCGGGTGCAGCAGGATGTAGTGGGCGGCCTCGCGCGCCTCGGGGGTCGCGCGCAGCTCGGGCCGGTAGGCCCGCAGCCGCTCGTCGAGCTGTGCCCGCGTACGCGGCGGATCGCCCACCCCGAGCGCGGCGGCCACCCGCGCCATGTCCGCGACGTACGCGTCACAGCCGTCCGCGTCCAGGGGCCGCAGGCCGTAGAGCTGGTGGGCGTACAGGAAGCTGTCCACCTCGGCGACGTGGACCCAGGCCAGCAGGTGCGGATCCGCGGCGTGGTACGGCTCCCCGGCCGCGGTGGTGCCCCGTACCCCCTGGTGCACCGACCGGACGCGGTCGACCGCCCGCTGCGCGTCCCACGCCGTGCCGTAGGTCGTCGTCGCCAGGAACGTGCTCGTGCGCTGGAGGCGGCCCCACGGATCGCCCCGGTAGCCGGAATGGGCCGCGACGGCGGCCATGGCGAGCGGGTGCAGGGACTGCAGCAGCAGGGCCCGCAGTCCGCCGATGAACATCGACGCGTCCCCGTGCACGACGCGCACGGGCCTCTCCGGGCCGAACCAGCGCGGCCCCGGGGTGTCATGGATCCGCGCCCGCGTGCGCGCGCCCGAGGGGCCCGCGACCCGGGTGAACAGGCTGCTGCCCAGCCGCTCGCGCAGAGCGCGGGCGCCGGGCGACGACACGTCCATGCGACCAGTATCCGCCGGTCCGCGGCACCGCGGCAGGGGTCCGGCGACGGCCCGCCGCTCATGCGTCGCCGCCGGCCGCATCCACCCGGGCCCCCCGGAGGGAAGTCGGAGCACGACGCCACGCGGGCGGTCGCGGCAGACCGCCCGCGGCGGCACGGGCGGGCAGACTCGGGAGGGAGCGGCGCACACGTGGCCGAGGCGAGGCGGACGAAGGCGGCAGGTGCCCGCGAGAGCGCGACGGTCCCCGGTGAGGAGGGCGCATGAGCCAGGAGCGGGCCGTCGCCGACGCCGTGATCGTCGGCGGGGGAGCGGCGGGACTCTCGCTCGCCCACGCCCTGACGGCCCCCGGCTCCTCCCGCCCGCTGTCCGTGACGCTCGTGGAGACGCCGCGCCGGTCCCTGCGCCCGGCGGAACGCACCTGGTGCTTCTGGCAGGAGGGCGCCGGCGACTTCGACGAGTGCGTGGCCGCGTCCTGGCGGCGGCTGCGGGTGCGCGGCCGGGACGGCTCCGTGACCGACGGCGAACTCGGGCCGCTGCGCTACCAGATGCTCCGTTCCGCCACCTTCGAGGCATGGGTGCGCGCACGGCTGGCCGCACGCCCGCGCGTACGCCTGGTGGAGGCGACGGCCGAGACGGTGCGCGACGTGGCCGGCGGCGCCGAGGCCCGGTGCGTGACCGAGGACGGCGAACGCCTCACGCTCAGGGGCCGCCACGTCTTCGACTCCCGCCCCACCGGTACGCTGCCGCCGGCCCGCAGCACCCTCCTCCAGCACTTCCGGGGCTGGTTCGTCCGTACCTCGGCTCCCGCCTTCGACGAGGACGTCGTGGAGCTGATGGACTTCCGGGTGCCGCAGCCCGACCACGGCCTCGCGTTCGGCTACGTGCTCCCGCTCGGCCCGCACGAGGCGCTCGTCGAGTACACGCAGTTCTCCCGCGCCCCCCTGACCCGGCGCGCGTACGACGCGGCGCTGGAGCACTACACGCGGCGCGTCCTGCGCCTCGGGCCGCTGGACGTACGCTCCGTCGAGAGCGGCGTCATCCCCATGACCGACGCGCGCTTCCCCCGCCGGACCGGCCCCGCGGTCTACCGGATCGGCGCGGTGGGCGGCGCCACCCGGCCCGCGACCGGGTACACCTTCTCCGCCGTGCAGCGGCAGGTCCGGGCCGTCGCCGCCGCACTGCGCGACGGCGGCCGGATGACGCTCCCGCCGCCGCACGGGCGCCGCGCGCTGGCCATGGACGCCGTCATGCTGCGGGCCCTGGACACCGGGCGGGTCAACGGCCCCGACTTCTTCACCCGGTTGTTCGCGCGCACCCCGACCGAGCGCGTACTGCGCTTCCTGGACGGGCGCACCCGGCTGTGGGAGGACGTCCTCATCGGATTCTCCACCCCGGTCGGCCCCATGCTGCGCACCGCGGCGGAACTCCCCTTCCTGCCGCGCCGCCCCTTCCCCACACGCGAGGAGACCACCGGATGACGCTGTTGCGGGACGCGGACCTGGCCGACGCCTTCGACCACGCCGCCCGGGGGTACGACCGGCTGGTCGGCCTCAACGCCGGGTACCACGCCGACCTCAGACGGTCGGCGCGCCGCCTGCGGCTGCCCGGCGGCGGCGCGGGTCTGCGCCTCCTCGACCTCGGATGCGGTACGGGCGCCTCCACCGCCGCCCTGCTGCGCGCCGCCCCGCTGGCCCGGATCACCGCCGTCGACGCCTCGGCGGGGATGCTGGAGCGGGCCGCCGCCAAGCGCTGGCCGCGGGGCGTCACGTTCGTCCACGCCCCGGCGGAGCGGCTGGCCGCCGCGGGCGTCACCGGGCCCTTCGACGCGGTCTTCGCCGGCTACCTCTTCCGCAACGTGGCCGACCCCGACGCCGTACTCGCCGCCGTCCACGGCCTGCTGCGCCCCGGCGGCCGCCTCGCGGTGCACGAGTACGCGCTCAGCGGCTCGGCGGCGCACCGGGCCGTGTGGTCCACCGTGTGCCGCACAGTCATCCTGCCGGCCGGCCGGTGCACCGGGGACGCCGGCCTCTACCGCCACCTCCACCGCAGCGTCCTGGACTTCGACACGGCGCCCGCCTTCGCCGCACGCCTCGCCCGCGCCGGCTTCACCGGGACCCGCGTCCTGCCCGTACCCGGCTGGCAGACCGGCATCGTCCACACCTTCCTCGGCCGCCGCCGCGGACGGACCGCGAGCGGGGGCGCCGCATGAGGAGCACCGGGACCACGGGCCCGCGCCGGGGCAGGGACCGCAAGGCGCAGAGGGTGCCGGCCGCCCAGGGCCGCGACCGCTTCGACGGCCCGGCGCCGCGCGCGGCGGTCGTCGGCGGCGGCATCGCGGGCCTGGCCGCCGCCACGGCGCTGGCCGAACGCGGCGTGCGCGTGACGCTCCACGAGCGCGACACCGCTCTGGGCGGCCGCCTGGCCGGCTGGCACACGGACCTGGCCGACGGCACGCCGGTGACGATGAGCCGCGGCTTCCACGCGTTCTTCCGCCAGTACTACAACCTGCGCGGTCTGCTGCGCCGCGCCGACCCGGCCCTCGCCGTCCTGCGACCGCTGCCCGACTACCCCCTGCGCCACAGCGGCGGACTCACCGACAGCTTCGCCCACGTGCCCCGCACCCCGCCGTGGAGCGCGCTCGGATTCGTGGCGCTCAGCCCCACCTTCGGGTGGCGCGACCTCGCCGCGATGAACCCCGGGGCGGCCCTTCCGCTGCTCGACGTACGGGTGCCCGAGGTGTACGAGCGCTACGACCGCGTCAGCGCCCGGGACTTCCTCGACGCCGTCAACTTCCCCGAAGCCGCCCACCACCTGGCGTTCGAGGTCTTCTCCCGCAGCTTCTTCGCGGACCCGCGCGAACTGTCGGCGGCCGAACTGCTGCTGATGTTCCACATCTACTTCCTCGGCTCCTCCGAGGGGCTGCTGTTCGACGTACCGGCGGAGCCCTACCCCCAGGCCCTGTGGGACCCCCTGGCCCGCTACCTCGACCGGCTCGGCGTCCGCGTGCTGACCGGCGCGCCCGTCGAGTCCGTCACCCCCGCCGAGGGCACGGCGCTCGCCGTGGAGGCGGGGGGCGCGTCGGCCGAGTACGACGCCGTGGTCCTCGCCCTGGACGTGGCCGGGCTGCGCGGCCTCGTCGCCGCGTCACCGAAGCTGGGCGACGAGCTGTGGCGCGCGGACGTCGCCGCCCAGCGCACCGCGCCGCCGTTCCTGGTCTCCCGGCTGTGGCTCGACCGCCCCGTCCGGGCGGACCGGGCCGGCTTCCTCGGTACGAGCGGCTTCGACGGGCTCGACAACGTCAGCGTCCTGGACCGCTGGGAGGGCGAAGCGGCCCGCTGGGCGCGGCGTACCGGCGGCAGCGTCGTCGAACTGCACGGGTACGCGGTCGACGAGAACGCCGACCGCCGGGCCGTGGAACAACGCCTGCTGCGCCGGCTCCGCGGCCTCTACCCGGAGACGGCGGACGCCCGGATCGTCGACGCATGCCACGAGTGGCGGGCGGACTGCCCGCTGTTCCCCGT
>NZ_VBVX01000395.1 GCF_005981925.1 Streptomyces albidochromogenes | reverse complement strand
CGGGGGGCTGGAGCGGATGGACGATGTCGTACACCTCGACGAACTGCCGCGCCGAGCGCTCCTCTACGTACGCCGGTGAGCGCTGCGCGGCCTCGAAGCGCGTCAGGTCGCACGCGTGCACGTCGAGCGACGGCCGGCCCTCGGTCATCCACTCGGCGAGCGCCTTGGCGACGCCGGCGGAGTGGGTGACCCAGACGGCTTCGGCGAGCCAGAAGCCGCGCGTCTCGCGGCTCTCGCCGAGCAGCGGCATGCCGTCGGGGGTGAAGGAGAACACGCCGTTGAAACCGTCGTCGACGCGCGTGTCCGCGAGGGCGGGCAGGAGCGCCTCGGCGTCCCGCCGGCTGGGCGCGAAGTCGTCGGCGGTGAAGGGGTACGAGGACGGCATGACCGGGGCGTCGTCGTAGCGCGGGACGGTGAAGGGGTCGACGGGCATCGGCCGGTGGGCGTAGGAGCCGATGCCGATACGGTCGGTGTGCTCGCGGAAGTACAGGTCGCGGTCCTGGTGGCGCAGGACGGGCCGGGTGGCTTCCCGTACGGCGCCCGCGAGTGCGTCGAGCGGGGTGGTGCGCGCGTACTGGTGGGCGAGCGGCAGCAGCGGGACGTCCACGCCGGCCATGCGCCCGATCACCGGGCCCCAGAAGCCGGCGGCGGACACCACGTGGTCGGCGGGGAAGGCTCCCTTGTCGGTGACGACGCCGGTGACCCGGCCGCCGCGCTGCTCGATGCCGGTGACGGTCGTGCGGTCGAGGAACCGGGCGCCGCGCGCGGCGGCCGACTCCTGCTGCGCGCGGGAGGCGGGCAGGGCGCGGGCCAGGCCGTCGCCCGGGGTGTGGAAGCCGCCGAGTACGCGGTCGGGGTCGAGGAGCGGCCACAGTTCGAGGCACTCCTCGGGGCCGACGACCTCGCCCTCGACGCCCCAGGAGGCGGCAAGCCCGGCCTTGCGGTGGAGGTCGGCGAGGCGGGCGGGGGTGGTGGCGACCTCCAGGCCGCCGACGGCGTCGAAGCAGGGCCGGCCGTCGGGCGCCCGCAGCCGGCTGAGCTTCTCGACGGTGTAACGGGCCATCTGGGTCAGGCACTTGGACGTGTTGGTGCGGAAGACGAGGCCCGGCGCGTGCGAGGTGGAGCCGCCGGGCGCGGGCAGTGGTCCCTGTTCGAGGACGGTCACGTCGGTCCAGCCCCGGGCGGTGAGTTCGTCGGCCAGCGAGCAGCCGACGATGCCGGCGCCGACGACGATCACGCGGGGGGACGCGCCCCGGCCGCGTGCCGCCGCCATCAGAGCACCACCACCGAGCGGAGCACTTCGCCGCGCCGCATCCTGGCGAAGGATTCCTCGACGTCGTCCAGGCCGATCGTCTCGCTGACGAACGCGCCGAGGTCGAGCTTGCCGCCGAGGTACTGGTCGATGAGGATCGGGAAGTCCCGGCTGGGCAGGCAGTCGCCGTACCAGGACGACTTGAGGGCGCCGCCGCGCGAGAACAGGTCGATCAGCGGGATGTCGAGCCGCGTGTCCGGCTCCGGTACGCCGACCTGGACGAGCACGCCGGCGTGGTCGCGCATGGAGAAGGCCTGGCGGTACGTCTCGGGGCGGCCCACCGCCTCGATCGCGACGTCGACGCCGAAACCGCCGGTGAGTTCGCGTACGGCCGCCACGGCGTCCGTGCCGCGGGAGTTGACGGTGTGGGTGGCGCCGAAGCGGGCGGCGGCGTCGAGCTTGGCGTCGTCGACGTCGACGGCGATGACGCGGCGGGCTCCGGCGAGCGCGGCGGCGGCCACGGCGGCGCACCCGACGCCGCCGCAGCCGATGACGGCGACGGTGTCGCCGCGGCCGACGCCCCCGGTGTTGACGGCGGCTCCGTACCCGGCCATGACGCCGCAGCCGATGAGGGCGGCGGCCTCGGGACGGGCGGCGGGGCTGACCTTCACGGCCTGGCCGGCGGCGACGAGGGTCTTCTCGGCGAAGGCGCCGATGCCGAGGGCGGGGGTGAGCGGGGTGCCGTCGAGCAGCGTCATGGGCCGGGTGGCGTTGCGGCTGTCGAAGCAGTACCAGGGGCGGCCCCGGCGGCAGGAGCGGCAGTCGCCGCAGGGGGCGCGCCAGGCGAGGACGACGTAGTCGCCGGGGGTCAGGTCGGCCACGCCCGCGCCGACGGCTTCGACGGTTCCGGCGGCCTCGTGGCCGAGCAGGAACGGGAAGTCGTCGGTGATCGCGCCTTCTCGGTAGTGCAGGTCGGTGCGGCAGACCCCGCAGGCCTGAACGCCGACCAGGACCTCTCCCGGCCCTGGATCGGGGACGGTGATCGTCTGTGTCTCGACGGGTGCGCCCCTTTTGGTGGCGACGACCGCACGGACCTCATGAGGCACGATCGGACCCCTCTCTTGTTGCGCATTGCACGACTGGTTGCGCGATGAGAGACATAGTGGGAATGCGATCGGCGGGCCGTCAAGGGGGCGGCGGGGCCCGCCGGCCGGGACGCCGGACGGGCCGGACACCGCCGTCGTACGGCGGCCTCCGGCCCGTCCGGGCGGTGGTGGCTGGAACGCGTGCGGTCCGGCCGGATCGCACGCTCCGGCATGTCCCCACAGTTCCGGCCGGAACGCGACGGTGCGTCAGGTGCGGTGGCCCATGCGGTACGACAGCTCCCCCGCCGCGTCGACCGCCAGCTTCGCCAGCTCCTCCAGGCGCGCCTCGTCCATCCGGTAGACCGGGCCCGACACGCTCACCGCGCCGATGACCTGCCCGTCGTGCGACCGCACCGGAGCCGCCACCGCGCTCAGCCCGACCTCCATCTCCTCGGCCACCACGGCGTACCCCTCGGACGAGATCTCCGCGAGCTGGGCCCGCAGTTCGGCCGCCGATGTCACGGTGTGCTCGGTGAATCTCGGCAGCCTGCGGGCCAGGAAGGCCTCCCGCGCCGCCGTCGGCAGCCCCGCGAGCAGCACCTTGCCGCTGGAGGTGGCGTGCAGCGGCGTACGCCGCCCGAGCCAGTTCTGCGCGGTGACGGACGCCGCTCCGCGCGCCTGCATGACGTTGACGGCGGCGTCGTCGTCGAGGACGGCGATGTTGACCGTCTCCCCCGCCTCGTCGGCCAGTTCGCGCACGACGGGCGCGCTCTCCTGCGAGATGTCCAGCCGCCCGGCGGCCGCCCCCGCGAGCCTGAGCACGCCGGCGCCCAGGTAGTACTTCCCCCGGTCCTTCGACTGCCCCACCATCCCCCGGTTCTCCAGCACGCCGAGCAGCCGGAACGCGGTCGACTTGTGCACGTCCAGCTCGTCGGCGATCTCGGTGACCCCCGCCTCACCGAGTCTCGCCAGAATCTCCAGCACGCTCACCGCGCGGTCCACCGACTGCACGGAACCCGCGCCTCCCTTGGCCCGCTTCGTCTCGTCCGGCTCCTCCGTGACGGCCCTGTCGCTCCTGCTCGCCATGAGTCCGCTCTCACCACCTGGCGGCCGGTTGCCGGCCGTCTTCCATGGGGCCCTTGACGCAGCGGCTCCCGTTCCGGATTCTGTTGCGCATCACGCGCCTGGATGCGCCATCTGGAACGTCATGCTACCGAAGAGCGAAACGCTGGGGGCTCTGGTGAGTCCTGTCCGCCACCTCCACGACCTGCGCGAGGGCGAGTCCGTACGACTGTCCACCGCGCCGCCGATCGCCGTCCTACGCACCGAGGGCGCGCTCTACGCGATCGACGACACCTGCACCCACCAGGACGCGTCCCCGCGCCGACGGCCCGCACGAGCCGCTCGCGGTGACGGGGTCGGCCGCCCCGCTCCCCCGCACTTCCCCGGGGAGAGGGGCGGCCGCCTCGCGGGCCCGCGCGCCCGGCGGTCCGTGGCTACACGTCGCGCCCGCGACCGGGCACCCGGTTCTCCGGCGGCATGATCGCCGGGTTGGCGAGCCGGACGAGTTCGAGGGCCTGGGCCGGGAACCAGACGCCGGCCTTCGGGTCGACCGTGCCGCGCTCGGGGTCCTTGGGGCCCTTGGTGCCGCGCAGGCACTCGCCGTCCGACTCACCCGGGGTCTTGATCCACAGGTTGGCGTCGTTGAGCGGATCGCCGGTGCGCGTGGTGGGGCGGGCGCCGAGGCCGCGGGCCGGCGGGTTGCACCAGTCCTGTGCGTCACGGTACTTGCCGGCGGGCGGGCTCCACGGCCCCTGCCCGTTGCGGCTGGTGTCGGTGACGAAGTGCTTCATCCGGCCCGGGTCGAGGGGCACGTGGCGGTCGAGCCAGCGCCGGGCGTCGGCGCGCCGCCACTTCTGGGTGGGGCAGGCGGACGCCTTGCCGCCCTTGTCGACGTACGCGAGGCAGGACGAGACGAGCCTGCCGTACCAGGCGTTGGCGTCGTCGGTGCTGTAGTTGGAGACGTTCACGGAGAAGCCCGTGGCATGGGCGACGCCGCCCTTGACCAGCCGGGGCACGATGCTGTCCACGGTGTGCCAGGCCGGGTGCCCGGCGTCGACGTACACCTTCGTGCGGGGCAGGGTGCCGAGGGTGGTGACGGCTTCGCCGACCTGGGCGTAGCGCGCGGCGGTCCTGGTGGCCTTGACGCGCTCGGCCTCCTTGGCGTCCTTGGTGTCCTTGGCGCCGCCGGGGCAGTCGGCCGGCACCAGCGCCAGCGCGTCCGGTTCGACGACGACGACCGCCCGGCCGCCGCCGATTCCCTCGGCCACCGCGCCGACCCAGGCCCGGTACTCGGCGGAGTCGCGCAGGCCGCCCGCCGAGTACAGGGAGCAGTCGCGGCCGGGGACGTTGTAGAGCACCAGGGTGGGCGTCGCCCTGCGGCGTGCGGCGTCGCGCATGACGGCGCGCGTCTCCCGGCGGACCTCGTCCGGCGTGCGGCCCGCCAGCCAGACGGCGTGCGGGGTACGGGCCATGGCCCGCAGCCCGGCGGCCTCGCGCGAGCGCTTCGCGCCCTCCAGCTCGTCGGCCTGGCGGTACGCCTGCGGGTTGGCCCGCGGGGCGTAGAGGCTGGTGGTGAGGGCGTCGACCGGGTCTTCGGTGGCGAGCGCGGGCGGCGAGCCGAGCAGCAGCGCGGACGTCAGGCCGGTGGTCAGGGCGAGGGGCAGGGCGGTACGGAGGATCGGTCGGGTGGTGCGCACAGTTCACTCCTGGATCGCGGGCGGCGGCGACCGGACGGGACAAAAGCGCCTTGGGAGCGCTCCCAAGCCGGTCCGGGGCGCGGCCTCGTCGAATGCGAGGTCCGAACGGGTGGGAGG
>NZ_VBVX01000394.1 GCF_005981925.1 Streptomyces albidochromogenes | reverse complement strand
GGCTGGAACCGGGGGCTCCGGGCCGAAGCGCGGATGCCGGGACGGGAGGCCGTCGCCGTGTACGTCGCTCATCTGCCGTCGGTACGGATGGGGCCGGCCGGGTTCGGGGCCGGGCGGCGGGACGAGAGCGCCCGGCTGCTGGGCGCCGCCCTTGCCGACGAGCCGCGGCAGCGCGTGATCCTGCTCGGCGACCTCAACGGGACCGTGGACGACCGCGGGCTGGATCCGGTCGGCGAGCAGGTGGCGTCCGGGCCGGGGTTCGCCTTCAGCTGGCCGGCCCGGTTCCCCGTGGCCCGGATCGACCAGGTCATGACCCGGAGGGCGACCGTCACCGAGGTGTGGTCGCTGCCCGCGACCGGAAGCGACCATCTGCCGGTGGCCGCGCGCATCAGGTGGTGAGCGCTGTCAACCGTGCAGGGGTTCCACCCTGATCGGGTGGATTGCCGTGTTCGCAGGCTGATGGGGCTGATGCGGTGAATGAGGCGCTGGAGGATGGGGCACCGCCAGCGTCGTCGAAGAGGTGTGTCCGCGTGGGTATGTCCGTCACCGAAGTTGAGCTGCCGCCGATCTTCTGCCCACTGGAACCGGGCATCCACTCCCGGGGTCCGCGGCATCGAGGCGCGGGCCGAGAAGTGGGTCAGGTCGAGCGGTATGGGCGGCGACGAGGAACTGGCGTGGATCGTCGCGAGCCACAGCGCCGACTTCTTCGCCCGCTTCGCTCCCACGGCCGACGCGGACCGGCTGCTGGTGGCCGCCCTGTGGGTGTACTGGGGCTTCGGCTTCGACGACGCGCGCTGCGACAACGGGCCCCTCAGCGCCGATCCGGGAGCCTTCGCCGCCCTGGCCGGCCGGGTGCAGCGGGCGGTCGAGCCCCCGTCGGCCGCCGCCGCCTCGGAGCCGTACATCCCCGCCCTCAAGGACATCGTCGGCCGGTTCCGCGCCTTCGGCGGACCCGCTCAGCTGCGACGGCGTGGTGGTGGGACGAGGGCCTGCTGAGCCGGTGAGGGGAGCGGCGGCCCGGTCCCGGGCCGCCGCTCTGTCGTGTCAGCGCGGGCGGGCCAGCAGGAGCGTCCACCAGCCCTGGCCGCCCCGGTTGCTCACCCCGACGCCCACGTGGCGGAAGGCGCAGGTAAGCATCACGGCGCGGTGTTCCGGGCTCTGCTTCCACCGGTGCAGGGCCGCCGCCGGGTCCTTTTCGGCGCGGGCGAGGTTCTCGGCCACCCTGCGCCACCGGTAGCCCTCGTCCGTGAGCCGGTCGCCCGGCCGGGAGGCGTGGGCGCCAGTGTGGGAGAGGTGCCCGGCGCGGGCCATGTAGGCGCTGTGCCGTTGCGCGGCCCTGGTCAGGGCGCGATGGCTCCGTACGGGCCGGCAGCTGTGACGGGCCCGCTCGCGGTTGAGGAGCCGCACCAGCACCCGGCGGGACTTCTGCGCGGAGGCCGAGGGGCGCCTCTCGTGCCCCGAGGGCCTGCGCGGCGGACGGAGCGCCTGGCCCGCCGAGGGGGGCCACGTCGCCTGCCAGACGTCGGGGAGGGGTGGCAGCGTGTGGGACTGGAAGTCGTGTACGGGCGGCTTCGGCCACGCGTAGTGCGGGGGAGGCGGCGGATCCGCGCTCGCGGGCGCGGCGGTGACTGGGGCCATGACGACAGCCATCGAAAGCAGGATCCACGTCAGTTTCCGGCGCACCCGGTGCCCTTTCTCTCTTTATGTCTACCGGCAGGTGAAAGCACTTGTTCTTCGACGATTATGGGGGCCTTCCCCTTCGGGGGAACCGTGGCGAATTCCGTTTCCGTTCGGGGTGGTTGGGGGGCGACTAGAGTTTTCCGCGTTCCGCCCCCCACATAAGAATGCGGATGTCGTTCTTCTCTCGCGCCGCGGCCGTGTCCGCCGTCGCCCTGGTCGCCTGCGGGCTCGTCTCCGCGTCCGCGGCTGCCGCCGTTCCCGCCCAGGCGCCCGCCTCCGTGTCCGAGGTCCGCCACCCGTACCCGCCCGGCGGCGGACCGCTGCGTTTCGGTCCGTTCGTCTTCCCGAGCAACGGCCAGGTCAGCGGCGGCTTCGCCTGGAACACGTCGAACCACCCGTTCTAGCGGCGCACCCGGCGGTGGGGCGTCACCGGCACGCGTCCGGTGGCGCCCCACCCCCGTCACCGCTTCAGGGTCGCCGCGCTGGCGACCAGTACCCCGACGACGCAGACCAGGATCAGCAGCGCGTCCCGGACGAACACCCCGGTGACGCCGGTGTGCCGGGCCGCTTCCCCGGCCGCCTGCACGGCGTACGTCATCGGCATCACCTTGGCCTGCGCGGCGAGCGACCCGTGCATCTCGTCGCGCGGGACGAACAGGCCGCAGACCAGGAACTGCGGCAGCACACCGGCGGGCAGGAACTGCACGGCCTGGAACTCGTTGCGCGCGAACGCGCTGACCAGCAGGCCGAGCGCCAGGCCGAGCAGCGCTCCCAGCATGGCGACGACCATGAGCAGGTACGCCGGTCCCTTGATCTCCAGGCCCAGCGGGCCGACGGCGAGGAGCGTGGAGAGCAGAGCCAGGAAGGTGAACGCGAGGCAGTAGCCGAGGACGATGTCCAGCCGCTGCATCGGCAGCGTGAGCAGCCGCTCGGCCGTCCCCGAGGTGCGCTCGCGCAGCGTGGACACCGACCCGACCAGGTACATCACGATGACCGGGAAGATCCCGAAGACCTGCGGGCCGACCCGGTCGAAGCTGCCGCCCGCGTGGCCGAACATCAGCTTCAGGAGCACCATCAGCATGCAGGGGATCACCAGCACCAGCGCGGTGCTGCCGCGGTCGCGCGAGAACTGCTGCAGGACCCGGTGCGCGGTGGCGACGGTGATGCTGGGGGTGAACGGCAGCTGACGGCTTGGGTGGTCATCGCGCGGCTTCCTGGGCGAAGAACGAGGCGTGCGCGTCCGCCGGTACGTCGACCAGTACGGATGCCGGGGACGGCGCCGGGACGAGGCCGGCCGCCACCGGCGGGCGGGTGGGCGCGGGAGCGCCCTGGGACGGGTTCACGAGCCGCATGAAGGCGCTCTCCACGCTGTCGCAGCCGGTGTGCGCGAGCAGTTCGGCGCGGTCGCAGGAGGCGAGCAGCTGACCGCCGCGCATCAGGAGCAGCCCGTCGCAGCGGTCCGCCTCGTCCATGACATGGCTCGACACGAGCAGGGTCGTCCCCTCGTCGGCCAGCCGCCGGAACACACTCCACAGCTCCCTGCGCACCAGCGGGTCGAGGGCGACCGTCGGCTCGTCCATGACCAGCAGGTCCGGCGTGCCCAGCAGCGCCACCGCCAGGGACACGCGCGAGCACTGACCCCCCGACAGGCGGGCGACGGGCTGGTCGGCGTACTCCGCCAGGTCGACCTCCTTGACGACCCGTACGACGGCGTCCTCCCGGCGCCAGCCCCGCATGCCCAGCGCCGCCGAGAAGTAGCGCAGGTTCTCCAGCACCGTCAGGTCGGCGTACACGGAGGGCGCCTGCGTGACGTACCCGACGCGGGAGCTGAGCGCGGGGGATCCGGCGGGGTGGCCGAGGACCTGCACGTGGCCGGCCGTGCTCCGCTGGATGCCGACCACGGAGCGCAGGAGGGTGGTCTTGCCGCAGCCGCTCGGTCCGAGCAGTCCCACGATCGACCCCCTGGGTACCGTGAAACTGATGTCGTCGAAAATGGCCCGGTTCCCCAGAGTGACGCGCAGACCGTACACATTGATTGCGGTGGGACCGAAGGCCGCCGGCCTTTTTGTGTGAATGTCGTCCCGCTTCACGTCGGTTCGTCGAAATGGCGCAGGGGCCACTGATTGAAACGGTGAAAGGCCCCGGGCGGTTACGCCGAATGCGGAAACCATTCGCGCGGAAATGCCGAATGAGGCCGGTCCCCGGTGTCAGTGATCGCGGTGTGTCAGCAGCAGCGCGATGTCATGCAACTGCCGGTAGACGGACGGTACGGGCTCGGCGCGCGCCAGGGCCCGCATCGCGGAGGTGACCTGATGCCTGGCCTCCAGCTCCGTCGCCTCCCGGCCGCCGGCCTGCTCGATCAGGCCGGTGGCGAGCGCGACGTCTGCCGCGTCCAGCGGCTCGGGGCGGCTGTAGAGCCGGGCCAGTCGCCGGCCCGCCGCGCCGCGGTCCGCCAGCGCGACGGCGACGGGCAGGGACTTCTTGCGCGCCGCCACGTCCGCTCCCACCGGCTTGCCGCTGCGTTCCGTCCGACCCCAGATGCCGAGCAGGTCGTCCACGCACTGGAACGCGATGCCCAGATGGCGGCCGAAGTCGCGCAGCCCGCCGACCCGGGACTCGGGCACCCCGGCGAGCACGGCCCCCAGCGCGCAGGCGCACGCCATCAGGGAACCCGTCTTCCCGCCCGCCATGGCCAGGTAGTCCCCCGGTGTCACGCCGTCGGTGCTCTCGAAGGCGACGTCCTGGCTCTGGCCGCGCAGCAGCTCGTCGAGGGCCGAGGACAACTCGCGCACGGCGGCGGCCCCGTAGGGGGTGGCGGAGGTGGTCAGCGTGGTCAGGCCGCTGATGAGCAGCGCGTCGCCCGTCAGTACGGCGGCGGGCACCCCGAAGACCGCCCACGCGGCCGGGCGGTGCCGGCGGAGCCGGTCGACGTCGATGACGTCGTCGTGCAGGAGCGAGAAGTCGTGCACCAGCTCGACCGCCACGGCCCCGGGAACCGCGCACTCGGCCGGTGCGCCGACCGCCTTGGCCGAGAGGAGCGCCAGGGCGGGCCGTACGGCTTTCCCCGCGCCCTCCGCCACCTCCGGCGGTGTCGGGCTGCCGTCGGCCTCGTTCCAGCCGCGGTGGTACCCGGCGACGCGCCGCTCCGGCGCGGGCAGCGTGTCCACCGCTTCCCGCAGCGCGGGCATCACCAGTTCCCGGGCCCAGGAGAAGACCCCCTGGTCGGTGGTGGTCGGGCGGAGGGGGGATGTGAGCAGTTCGTTGGGCACGGGCTCAGCTAAGCGAGACGGCGGGTGTGAGACGCCGCGACCGGCCTGCGTGATCACGAGATCACTGGAAGAGATGATGTACGGGCCAATTACCGATGGTCGGAGGGTCTGACGTACTGGCCCCGACGGTCAGATGCCGAGGGCGGCGCAGATCTTCTTGCCCCCTTCGGGGGACGGGGTGACGGTGACGAAGCGGGCCAGGAAGTTGACCAGGGTCAGGCCGTAGCCGCCCTCGTAGCCGGTGATGTCGGGGTGGCGCGGGCGCGGGCGGGACG
>NZ_VBVX01000393.1 GCF_005981925.1 Streptomyces albidochromogenes | reverse complement strand
TCTCCGCGCCGACGCCGGCGCGGAGAGGCCCCCGCCCCTCCGCGCCACCCCCCTCAGAACGGCTGGTCGCGGAGCATCAGCATTCGTAGGCGTACTCCGCCCTGCCATAGGTCGAGTCCCAGCTGAAGGTGACGGACCGCCCGGCGCCGATGCTCTTGCAGCCGGGGTCCCAGGCCCAGTCGACGGAGACAGTAGCGTTGATCGTCTTCGCGCATATGTTCTTGACCTGCGCCCTGCCGTTGGCGTTGCTGGTCAGCGAGGCGCAGCCGACAACCGAGGCGGCCGGCGCGGCTCCGGCCGGCGCGGGGACGGCCGCCACCGCGGGGACCGCTCCGGTCGCGGCGAGCGTGCCCGCCGCGACCGTCATGGCCAGGGGCGTGAGGATCTTGCGAGTACGTGACATCTCTGGGGTTCCTTGTCCGTCGGATGTCCTCCCCCGAGTGGGGGCGGACCGCCCTGCTGGGGGCGACGCCAAGAGCCTGTTGGCGTCGAAGTCCCGGGACAACGGGAAGCGGCCGTCCCGGACAGGGTTCCGCTGTCCGGCCTGTTCGGAGCCGTGTCCGGCGACGTCCGGGACGCCGGCTCAGCCCGTGCTGCCGGCGGATCGCCGGGCGGCGGTCGCATCCTGCGGACGCGGAGGACTCCCCCGGCTGTGGTACCACTGGTACCGTTGGTGCCGTGACGGAACCCAGGGCCATGAATCTGCGCTTCCCCGACCCTGAGCAGCGGGCCGCGATCGCGGCCGCCGCGAAGCAGGAGGGGGTGAGCCTGCAGGAGTACATCCTCTCTGCCGCCTACGCCCGCGCGACCGCAGTCGAGCAGCGGTTCCTGGACGGCTTCAAGGAGTCGATGGCGCGCAGTGGCGCCGCGTTCGCCGCCGAGCCGAGCAGCGTCGATCCCTCACCGGAGCAGCGGGCCGCCGAGCAGCAGGCCCGCGCCGAGCTGGAGCGGCAGAAGCGGGGCCACGCCGCGTGAGCCGGCCCGAACCGCCGCACCCGCTCGACATCAGCTTCCTGCTGCACGCCGCCGAACTTCTCGACGGCGACCCGCAGGTCGACGACCTCGGACCGCTGTACGCGGCCGTCGCGCGCATCAACGCCGGCGCCATGGAACGCGACATCTACGGCTCTCTCCATCTCAAGGCCGGCGCCCTGTTGCAGACGCTGGCGAAACTTCCCTGCCTCGAGCATTCGGGCGAGGCCTTCGCCTGGCACTCCACCGAGGCCTACCTGGCCCTGAACGGCCACCGGCTCGACTACCCGCCCAAAGCCGCCGTCGTCCTGGTGCGCGACACCGCCGCCGGAATGCTGGGTGTGGCCCGCATCGCCCGCCAGCTCCGCGAGTGGACTGTCAGCTGACCCCGCCGCGTCGGGTCGTGTCGTACGGAGTGCCGCGCTCATGAGGAAGCACGGCTCGGGACCGGCGTCGGGTGAGGTCCAGGACCGGCCGGCCCTCGCGCAACTGGTCCTGGAGCACCCGCCGTTCGGCCTTCGCCGTGAGTGTCAGAGCATGATGAGCAGGCGTGTGTTCGGCTTGAGCTTCCTGTTCACCGAACGACTCTGCACGTAGACCTCCAGCTTGGGATTGCGCCCGGCCTTGACGGAGACGGTTCCCTGGATCCCCGTGCCGAACAGGAGACTGCGTGCCGCGTCGCCCGTGTACGCGCGGTCGGTGTCCTTCTCGACCACGATGACTTCCTTGTCCGGCTGAACCTGAACACGGGTGCCCAACTGGTAGTAGCACGCACCGCGTTCGTACGTCACACCCGGATGCGAGTCGACGAAGGACCGAATCTCGACCTCCCTGTCGACCTTCAGGAGCCGGTACTTGTCCGCCGGGACCGGTTCCAGGTTCGCTCGCACGTCGTCGACCGATATGTCCTGGCCGACCGCGAACAGGTTCTTGGTGCCGCGCACGCCCTGCTCGCGGCCACGGAGGAAGCTGGTGGCCGCGGCGCGCACGGTACCGATCGCCTCCTCGACGCCCTCTTGGGAATCCGCGTCCCAGATGGCGATGTTCCCGGCCGGGAAGCCATAGTTCTGCGCGGTTCGCTTCGCCAGGGAGTTCGGAACGAGGATCGCGGAAGTCCAGTGCCCCGGAAGGGCGCCCATCTTCGCCGCGATCCTGTCGAGCCAGGGGCCGAGGATGGCCATGTCACCGTCGTGCCGCCGGTCGCCGCCGGAGGCGTTCTCCTCGCCGTCCGTCACCACGATCTGGAGGAAACTGTGCTCGCCGTACGCCTCCCAGATGTGGCCCAGGTCGTCCAGGGACTTCAGGGATGCCTCGATGAGCGCAGTGGCGCCGTTGTGCACCTTGTACAGACCCCTCATGGACGGCAGATGCTTCACGTCCATGTCCCAGACCAGGTTCTCCACCCTGTGGTCGAAGGAGTAGAGGCTGATCCGGGTCTCGTGACCGAGGCTGTCCGACTCGGCCTTCAGGCCCGCCACGAACTCGTCGACCACGCGGATGAGTTGCCCCTCGTGCTGACGCATGGAACCCGAACAGTCCACGACCAGCGCGACGTGATTCACCTTGTGCTGGATCTTGTTGGCGGGCATGACTGTGCTCCTTCTCCGAGGCTCCCCGAGTGATGGCTGCACACTAGGGGGAGCCACTGACAACGGCCTTTGACGGACCTTCACCGCGGCCCGTCGTCGTCCGCTTCGGCTGTGACCGTCCGGGCAGGTCCTAGCCGGCGCTGATGGCTGTCACATGCGTGGTTCCGTCGCGCAGTGCGGTGATGCGGACCTGACCGGCCGAGAAGGGGTCGCTCCCGTTCGGGCCGGGTACGTGCGAGAACGGGGTCCAGGAGCCGTCCGGCTTCCGCACGTTGTGCCAGACCCGTCCGTCGAGTCCGACCGCCACGACGTGCGCGGAGCCGTCGGGCGTTCCCGCGATACCGATGGCGCTGGCCCCCATGGTGGCGGTGGTGACGCCCCGCGGGGGCCGGAAGCCGGTCCAGGAGCCGTCGGGCCGCCGCTGCTGGTGGTACACGATCCCGTCGAGTCCGATCGCGAGGACCTGGGAGGAGCCGTCGGGCATGCCGGTGATCGCCAGTGCGGGGCCGGAGAACGTCGGGGCCCCGTTGTAGCCGGCCAGGCGTCCCCAGGGCGTCCACGTGCCGTCACGCCCGCGGACGCAGTGGTACATGACACCGTCGGTGCCGAAACTGAGCAGTTGGGCGGAGCCGTCGGGCAGGGCCGTGATCGACACCTTCGTCGCACCCCAGCGGCTCTTCGCGGTGAAGCCGGGCAGCGCCCGGAACCCCGGCAGGGTCCCGTCGGCGCGGCGCTGCTGGTGGAAGGCGGTCCCGTCCATCGCGGTGGCGACGATCTGGCAGGTGCCGTCGGGGAAGGCCGCGAGGTCCGCCTCCCGTACGGTGAAATCGGTCCGGCCGTCCGGTCCGGCGACGCGCTTCCAGGGCTGAAGCGTGGCGGAGCCTCGTACGACGGTCAGCCACAGGGCGTTGTCGGGCGCGATGCCGAGCACCGCGACGGAGCCGTCCGCCATACCCGCCGCGGCGCTCTGGACCCCCGTGAACGAGGCGGCGCCGGATACCGCACCAGGCAGCGGACGCATGCCGCTCCACGATCCGTCGAGGCGGCGCTCGGTGTGGAAGAGCGCCCGCCGCTCGACGTCGTACGGGGGCAGTCGCGCGGAGTAGAACCACACCGGGTTGGTGATGGCCACCAGTTGGTCGAGTGTGGTGGAGGCGGGTTTGGGCCGGCGCACCTCGGCCCGGGCGAACAGGGATGCCTTGCCCCAGCCGCGCCAGCGCAGCTGCCCCTTGCCGCTGCCGTCGATGCACGTGGCGGCCATGATGCCCCACTCGGTGTACAGCGTGGCGATGCTGTCGGGGGCGCCCGTCACGTCCAGCGTCACGTCGACGGCGTCGAAGAGCGAGAGGGGCAGTTCCTCCCCCGGCCCGGCGACGGCCCCGCCGGCGCGGGCGGTGAAGTCCACGGTCACGGCCGCGGATTCGACGGCGTACGACCGTCCCCTGCGCAGTGCGTCGAGGACGGCGGGCGTCGACAGGCCGGCCGCGCGCACCACGTTGTGGGGCCGGCCGACGGCGTCCGAAGGGCTGTGGGCGTCGCTGTTGCCGACGGCGGCGACCCGCTTGCCGAGACACAGCATGACGTGCCAGGCGGCGATGTTGGCCGCGTCGTCGAGGGTCCACGGACCGTTCCACACCTCCAGCGCGTCCACGCGGTCGAGGCCGAACTCCCAGAACGATCCCGCTGCCGGAGTGAGCGGATGGGCGGCGATCGTGAGTCCGCCCAGGCTGTGCACACGCCGGGCGTGGCCGTCGAACACCCCCTTGTCGGCGGGGCCGTAGCGCCAGTCCACCCATTCGCCCGGGGGCAGGCCGACGGCCAGCCAGTGGCCGTGCCGGGTGGTGACCTCCTCGGCGTTGATGATCAGCAGGTCGTTCGGGATGTTGCCGTGCCACGTCACCCCGGTGGAGCTGGTGTTGTGGTCGGACGTGGCGAGGAAGTGCAGCCCCTCCTGGCGGGCGGCTGCGACGATCTCGTCCACCGTGTGCTTCCCGTCGGAGTGCACGCTGTGCAGGTGCAGGTCGCCCCGGTACCAGCCGGGTCCGCGGCCCGCCACGGCGGTCGGCAGAATGTCGTACGGGGTGCGGGGCAGCGGGTCTCCGAAGTGCAGGGTGACGTCGACCTGCCAGGCCATGCCGCCGGTGGCTCCGACCATCGGCCCCAGGATGACGGACCACCCGCCGGGCTCGACGGGGCCGGGCAGGTAGCCGGGAGTGGCGTCGGCCGCGGAGAGGGTGAAGCCGGAACGTTCGCCGCCCGACCAGCCGCGGAAGCCGGACGGACCGAAGATGCCGAGGTCCAGGATGCCGGCGGCGGCGTCGTGGGAGGTGGCGACGGAGATCCGTCGCACTCCGGTGGGGACGTCGAAGGCGACGTACGCCCACTGGTCGTTGCCGTACGGGGCGCGGCCGCGGTAGGTGGTGGTCACCGTATCGGTGCCCTGGCCTTTCGTGGCGGCGTGCGCGATCGGCGCGGGGACCAGCGCGGCGGCTCCGGCCGCCGCCATGACGGAGGCTGATCGGAGCAGGGATCTGCGCCCGACACCCGGGCCGGGGGCGGACTCGGCGTTCGGCGGGTTCTCACTCGACACGTCGGGGCTCTCCGTTCACGGAAGGGGAAGGGAAGGCGTGCGTGTGCAGGGCGCGCGCAAGGGTGCGTACGGGCGCGGGCGCGCATCCGTTGTGAGGTGGGGTGAGGGGG
>NZ_VBVX01000392.1 GCF_005981925.1 Streptomyces albidochromogenes | reverse complement strand
GGTGGGGCGCGACAGTGTGCGCCGGGGGCGGAACCAGGGGATCGATTCCGGCCACTTTCGGCACGTGTGGGGCGCTCATGATCGCAAGCTTTCCAGCTGGTGCGTTCTGCTCAATAGCATCGCAAACCCCCATGTCATTCTGCGCCGCTATCAATGCATCCACATGTACACGCACAAGTAAGGGGATGTCCAGCATTGTCAACGTGGGACTCTTGGTGTCTGTGGGATAGCCAACTTGGCCTAAAAATGCCACACACGGCCGCAATTTGCGGTCGACTGAGGCCGCTCGACAGCGCGTCATATCGACCGTGACGGGTACGTAATCGGTGATGGCCAGGGGCAGTTGGGACCGCCTCGGAACCTGGCGGCGGACCTGGGCGTCTTAACCGCCGTGGGCCGCGTCCCATCCCCGAGCAGCGGGACAGCACACTCGGCGATCTCCGACGGATCAGTACAGCGCCATGCGTGCGCCACCCTCCGCTACGTTTCACGCCCGACCCCGACGGGCTGCCCGTGCCGCAGGCTGAATGGCGGCGACGCACCACCAGTACGCAGTCCAGTACGCGACGTGCACGCTCAGTGAAGATATGCACACATGGTGTGATATGGACCTCGGCGTTCAACGGAAAGGAACGAGCGCTCATGCGCGAGATCCCCGGAAGGCGACGCAGGCTCCCGTTCCGGCGAGGTGAGGAGCCTGCCCGACTCGGCGCGGCGCTGACCTGCGCCACCGCGTGGCGATGGCCCGTGCTCCCCGGTGTGGGCCTGGCGTCGGCGGGCGGCCGCGGCGGCCCCGGACAGGCCTGCGCCTGTCCCGACCTCGAATGCGTGGTTCCCGGCGCGCACCCGTTCGACCCGGGCATCCTGGCCGCCACCACCGACACCCGCATGATCCGCTGGTGGTGGACCAACCGCCCGGCGGCGCCCGTCCTGCTGGCCACCGGCGGTACGGCGCCGTGCGCGATCAGCCTCCCCGCGGTCGCCGGCGCGGTCGCGCTGACGGCGCTCGACGGCATGGGGATGCGCCTGGGGCCGGTCGTCGCGACGCCGACCCGCTGGTCGCTCCTGGTCGCGCCCTACACCCTGGAGCGGCTCGGTGAGCTGCTGTACGCCAAGGACCGGGTGCCCAGTTCGCTGCGGTTCCACGGGGAGGGCGGCTACCTCGTACTGCCGCCGTCCCGGACGGGGGCCGGACAGGTGAGGTGGGAGCGGTCGCCTTCCCCTGGCTCCCGGCTTCGTCCGGGCGGCGGGGAGCCCGCCGGTTCGGCCGCGCCCTGGCTGCCCGATGTCGAGGCGGTCGTGGACGCGCTGGTCGCGGCGAGCAACGGCGCGCCGGACGGCGGCAGCCGGCTCGCGTACTGAACGGCGCGGCCCTCGCGTGCGCGCGTCCCGGTGACGTGCGCACCGGGGGTGGCGTTCCCGGGACGCCGGCCGGTGAGGGGCGCTCTGCGGCGACGCCCCCTCCGGCTCTCACTCGTACGGGTGCGAGCGGGGCCGTGTTCCGGGCAATCGGGCGCGCGGCTGCCCGCACCCGCGTCATCCGTCGATATCTTCGGCCCACCGTCAAGAACTTTCCGGGCACTCGACAGGTGGGACCCGCCTTGAATCTCCGCATGACCGGGCTCGCGGCCGTCGTGGTGTTCACCGTCCTGCTGCCGCTGGCCGGCGCGTCGGCGGAGCCGGAGGCGCGGTCCGCGCCCGAGCCCCCGCCCGTGCCCGTACCGGCCGACGCGAAGGCGGCCCCGGTGCCCGGCGCGTCCGCGCGGTGCGGGCCGGAGCTCCGCTCCCCGGAGGGCGTCGAGGCCCAGACCTGTGTGCTGGCCGGGGGCGGCCGTACCTGGGCGCGTGCGTACTACCGCAACGCCACGGGCGCGGAGCTGCGGTCCGTCGTACTCGCCCTGATGGGGCCCGCCGGACGGACCGTTCAGATGTATTGCGCGGTGGGCGCGGAGGACGAACCCGGGGTGTGCGAAACGCCGCGTGAGCGTTCGCGTGGAAAGGCCGGCGAATATGCGGCGGTCTCGGAGTTCGCGGCGGCGCAGGACGGGCCGCTGCTCCTGCGCTCCGGCAGCAACTCGGCGGCGCCTGCGCCCCGTTGACCGGTCGGCGCGGCTGCCGGCGGGGCCGGGATACAGAAAGACCCGGTCGCTGGCGACGGGGGATGCACCAGCGACCGGGCACTTAGAACGGTAACAAGAGATCTGCGGTTGGCAAATTCGATCTCCCTTATTCAGACAGGGATTTACCTGCTGATAGGGAAGTTGTGACGGGTGTCACCGATCGGCCGACAGAAACCCCATGCCTCAGCTGAGCGTCACCTGGCGATTGGTGAGGCCGCCCCGCGCGCGGCGCTCCTCCGGGGTGAGCGGCGCGTCGGAGGCGAGCGCCCCGGCGAGCCGCTCGGCGAACTCGGCCGCCGGCTTCTCGATGTCCTGCGCCTTCGTCTCGCTCGGCAGGTCCCAGACCGGGACCATCAGGCCGTGCGCCCGGAAGGAGCCGACGAGGCGGGTGCCCTCGCCGAGCGACGACGTACCGGCGGCGTGCAGCCGTGCCAGCGCGTCCAGGAGCCGGTCCTCGGCGTGCGGCATGACCCAGCGCAGGTGGTTCTTCTCGGGCGTCTCGCACCAGTACGCGGCGTCGACACCGGAGAGCCTGACGGTCGGGATCGCGGCGGCGTTGGCCCGCTCCAGGGAGGCGCTCACCTCGGGTGTGGCGTTCTCCGCGTCGGGGACCCAGAACTCGAACCCGGAGTGCACCTCGGGCTCGAAGGACGCGTCCGCGGCCAGGAGGTCCTGGAGGCGCGGTCCGTCGGCCGGGGCGCGCTCGGCGGCGACCGGGGTGCCGGGCTCGGCGGTGAGCGCGCGCCGCAGGGTGTCGGCGAGGTCGCGGCTGAGGTCACCGGAGGGCGTGTCGTTCTGCAGGCCGAGCAGGACGGAGCCGTCGTCGCGGCGCAGGGCCGGCCAGGCCATCGGAAGGACAGTCGCCAGCGTGACGGAGGGGACGCCGTCGGGCAGTCCGTCCTTCAGCGTCAGCGGCGCCGTCGCGGCGGGCACCAGCTCGCGCAGGGCGACCCAGTCGCTCTCGCCGGCGATCCCCTCGAAGGGGCGCTGGACCAGTTCGGTGACGGCGTGCGCGGCCGCGCGGCCGTGGCACGCCTTGTAGCGACGTCCGGAACCGCACGGGCAGGGCTCCCGGGCCCCGACGACCGGCACCTCCCCGTCGGTCACCTGGGCCTGCGGCTTGGTTCCCCTTGCGGGCTGGGGGCGCTTCTTGGCCATGGCTTGGCTTCTCCCGTTCACGGCAGTGCTGTGTCGGGCGCGAGCCTAGCCGCTGGACGGGCGCCGACGACGACCGGAGACGGCGGCCGGGGAGGGCCGGCAGTCGTGGGCGGCGGGTGGCGACGTCCGGCGGCCGTCGGCGGTGTGGGCGCCGACGGGGCCGGACGCGAGGGTCAGCCGAGCTCGCCGAGGTCGTCGAACGGGTCCGCGAAGTCGAGCCCCGGGACCGCGACGCGCGTAGCGAAGTCCTCGCGCCGGTGCCCGTCGGTCACGTCGACCCACACCGTGACCTCGCCGGCCGCGTTGTCCCGTACGCCCCAGTCCTGTGCCAGGGCCGTGATGATGTTGAGCCCGCGGCCGCCGCGCGCGGTGACCGAGGGCGTGGCCGGAACCGGTCGGGTCGGACCGCCCCCGTCCGTCACTTCGACGGTCAGCCTGCCGGTCGGGTCGACGCGCCACGCGGCGCGGACGTCGCCGTCGCCGACCTCCGCCTGGCCCAGCGGCCTGCCGTGGCGGCAGGAGTTGCTGAGCAATTCGGAGAGGATCAGCACGGCATCGTCGATGACCGCGTCGGACACTCCGTTGACGCGCAGTTCGTCACGCATACGGCGTCTTGCCTCACCCACGCCCGCAGGGCCATGGGGTACGGCCATGCTCGACGACGTGGGCACTTCATGTGCCACCACCAACGCCACCCCCGAGACCTCCTTCGCCCCACGCCAGGGAGTGAATGCCCCAATGGCCTGGACCGGAAACCGGCCAAGCGCGGGTCAGTGACGCACTCGGGACGGTCGAACACGGAGCGAACGCGCCGGTGCACTCCCCGTGACGCCGCTCAGAGGCGCCCGAGCTGGGCCAGAACCTGCTTCGGCCGGTTCGTGATGATGGCCTCCACCCCCAGGCGTACGCACAGGTCGACGTCCTCCGGCTCGTTCACCGTCCACACGTGCACCCGGTGGCCCGCGCGGTGCAGCCGCGCGATGTACCCGGGGTGGTTGCGGACGATCCGGATGCCGGGGCCGGCGATGTGCGAGCCGGCCGGGAGTCGTCCGTCGCGCAGGCGCGGCGAGACGAACTGCATCAGGTAGACGGTCGGGAGGGTGGGCGCGGCGGCCGCCACCCGGTGCAGGGAGCGCGCCGAGAAGCTCATGACGCGTACGGGCGAGGGCTCGTCGGCCGCGGGGGCGTCCAGTCCGAAGCGCTTCAGCAGGTGCAGCAGCCGTTCCTCGACCTGGCCGGCCCAGCGGGTCGGGTGCTTGGTCTCGATGGCCAGTTCCACGCGGCGGCCGGCGTCCGAGACCAGTTCGAGGAGCCGCTCCAGGGTCAGTACGGAGGTGAACTCGCCGGGGGTCTGCCCCCGGGCGGGGTCCCAGTCCGGCGACTCCGCGCTGTCGCGCCAGGAGCCGAAGTCGAGGGCGGCGAGGTCGGCCAGTTCGAGGGCGGAGACGGCGCCGCGGCCGTTGGAGGTGCGGTTGACCCGCCGGTCGTGGACGCAGACGAGGTGCCCGTCCGCGGTGAGCCGTACATCGCACTCGAGGGCGTCGGCGCCGTCCTCGATCGCCTTCATGTACGCCGCCAGGGTGTGCTCGGGGGCGTCCTCGGAGGCGCCGCGGTGAGCGACGACCTGGATGGTGTGCTGCCGTGCTTGGGTCACCGCGTCATGGTGTCACCGCTGACGGGTAGGGGGAAAAGCGCGTCCCGGGAACGACTGCTCGGCCGCGCAGGGGATGCGACCGTTTTGCCCGAAGTAAAGGATGTTCCGTGGATGCACAGGAACCGCTTACGGTCGTCTGACGTGCGGTGGGAAAAGCTGACACCCGACACTTGCACAGTGGTGACGTTGACCGAGAACGACGTGGGACCGAGGAGAAGAGAGCTGTGAGCACCGAGAACGAGGGCACTGCGGCCCCGGCCGCCCCTTCAGCACCTCCCGTGCCGGTGGCCGCTCCCGGGCCCGCCTCCGACTCCACGGGTACGAACGCCACGGGTACGCACCCGGCGGACCCGTGGCGTTCGTACCCGTGGAGTC
>NZ_VBVX01000391.1 GCF_005981925.1 Streptomyces albidochromogenes | reverse complement strand
ACACCGCACCCACTGCGGACAACCGCACAGGAGCTGGGGCGTCATCCGCCGCGAGAAGGGGATCGTCGCGCGCCTGCTCGGCGGTGCGCTGCCCCCCGAACGCTCTGCCCCGAGCCGCTGTCGAGCTCTACCGGTCGGCCGCCGCTTCGAGAACGGCGACGCGGGCTGGTACACGGTCGACTCCGGCGGCTACGAGGGCGGTTCCTGCGACGGCCGCTTCTCCGCCGTCCCCATGTCGGGCGCCGAGGACAAGGACCGGGGCAACACCGCGACCTGGTCCTGGCGGGTGGGCGACGGCTTCGCCGCGTGCGCGCTGTCCGTCTACGTGCCCGAGAGCCGCCGCGACACGGACGTCGCCGGGCACCCCACCTTCTACCGGCTGCTCGCCGACCCCGACGACGACTCGTCGTCGTACGCCGCCTTCGCCGTCCGCCAGACCGCCCACCGGGGCAGCCTGGTGTCCGTCGGCAGCTACGAGGTCAAGGGGGACAGCTTCGCCGTCCAACTGGTCGACCGGGGCCGTGACTGGGGCGACGACGACCTGGTGGGCGCCCACCACGCGGCGGCCCAGATGAAACTCTCCTGCCGCGCCTAGGGCGGGCGGCGCAAGGGCGCTTGTTACCGGCCAAACGCGGTGCCCGCGACCGTCGGCCGACGCGGTGGCGGCGGGGCGTGCGAGGCGCCGTTCACCTGGTCTTCACCGCCGTACAACCGTTCGGCCTTCGCGGAGGTCTTATGTCACCGAAGCCGCGAAGCGGCGTCGGTTTCCAGACAGGAGCACCACCTTGCGCGTTCGTACCCTGGCCGTCGTCACGGCTGCCGCCCTCGCCGTCGCGGGGCTCGTCGCCCCCGCGGCCGTCGCGGCCCCCTCCGGTCTGCCGGACGACTTCAACGGCGACGGCTACCGCGACCTCGCCATCGGCACGCCGAAGGCGAGCGGCGGCACGGTCACCGTGCTCTTCGGCTCGGCGTCCGGCGTCAGCCCCGCCCGCTCGGTGAACATCACCCAGAACTCCCCGGGTGTGCCCGGGACCTCGGAGTCGGAGGACAAGTTCGGTGACAACGTCACCGGCGGAGACGTCGACGGGGACGGTTACGCCGACCTGATCATCGGCGCCCCCTACGAGAAGATCACGGGCAGCGCGAACGGCGCCGTGACCATCGTCTGGGGCGGAGAGAAGCCGTTCACGCGCGGCGGCACCATGCTCACCGCCCCGAGCGCCGACGCCCACATGTTCGGCGAGGGCACCTCCTTCGCCGACCTCGACGGCGACGGCAAGGGCAACCTCGCCGTCATCGGCGCCAACAGCTTCTGGTGGTACGAGGAGGGGAACCCCGCCCAGGACGGGGCGCTCGCGCCGAAGGTGAAGTTCCTTCCCGAGGACGTGCGGCTCTACGGCGTCGTCGGCGGCCACTTCTCCGGCACCGACGGCAGCGACTACGTCCTGCACGGCCAGCGCACGGGCTCCTCCACCACCCCCTACGTGGGACTGCTGCGCGGCGGTCCCGCCGACATCGGCTCCTCCTACACGGTCCTGGCCGAGGGCATCGACCCCGGCGCCGTCGCCTGGGAACCCGCCGTGGCGGCGGGTGACATCAACGGCGACGGATTCGACGACCTGGTCACCGGCAACTCGAGGTCCGGGCTTGGCGGTTCGTTCACCGTGCGGTACGGCAGGGCGGCCGGGCTCCCCGCCAAGGGCACCACGTACACCCAGGACAGCGCGGGTGTGCCGGGCACCGACGAGGAGTACGACTACTTCGGCGCCGCCGTCGCGGTGGGCGACGCGACCGGCGACGGGTACGCGGACATCGCGGTCGGCGCGACCTACGAAGAGGTCGACGGCCGCCGCAGCGTCGGCAACGTGGTGTTCCTCAAGGGCAGCGCCGCGGGCCTGACCACGAGCGGCGCCCGGTCCGTCCACCAGGCGACGTCGGGTGTGCCGGGAGCGGCCGAGGCGGGCGACCACTTCGGCTCCGCGCTGCGGCTGCGCGACATCGACGGCAACGGCAGGGCGGACCTCGCGATCGGCGCGTTCGGCGAGGACGTCGTGCCCAACGGGTACGACGACGGCGCGGCGTGGGTGCTGCGCGGTGCGTCCTCGGGCCTGACGACGACCGACGCGACGGCCTTCAACGCGACCGACTTCGGCTACCCGGTCGTCGAGGGACGCAAGTTCGCCGACGTCTTCGGCCGCTGACACGCCCCGCCTGAGCCCGTCCCCCGAACCACGAGGAACTGAGACAACGATGCGCGACAGAATCCTTTCCGCGGCGGCGCTGTGCGCGGCGACGCTGCTCGGCGCGAGCGTGCCCGGCGGCGTCGCGGTGGCCGCCGACGCCGCGTCCCCCGCGCCGCAGGGGGACTTCAACGGCGACGGCTACCCGGACCTCGCGGTGGGGCTGCCGTCCGCACAGGTGGGCGACAGGGCCAAGGCCGGGTACGTGCACGTCCTGTGGGGCGGCCCGAACGGCCCCGGCAAGCACGGCTCCGTACGGATCAGCCAGGCCACGGCCGGAGTGCCGGGGACCCCCGAGGCGGGCGACCTCTTCGGTTCGGCGGTCACCGCCGCCGACACCGACGGCGACCGCTACGCCGACCTGGTCGTGGGCGCCTCCAGCGAGTCCCTCACCTCCGACGCGTACGCCGAGCACGGCACCGTCACCGTGCTGCGCGGCTCCGCCTCCGGCTTCACCGGCGGCGGGCACACGGTCGCGCGGGGCGAGGGCGCGATGGCCGAGGTCGGCGCGACGCTCGCCGCCGGGGACGTGACCGGCGACGGCCGTACGGACCTGGCCCTCGGCCGGCGCGGCGAGGAGCACGGCGACGCGGTACTGCGCCCGGGCCCGCTCACCGCCGCCTCCCCGGACACGCTGACGGGGGCCATCGCCGGGGCGGACTTCGGCGGTGTGAAGGCCCTCGCCACCGGCGACTTCGACGGTGACGGCGACGACGACCTGGCCCTGTCCGTCTCGGCGGCGGAGAGCAGGTTCACGGCCGTCTACCACTGGCGCGACGGCGCCCCCGCGCAGCTGTGGCGGACCACGGCCTCGGCCGCCTCGCTCGCCGCCGGCGACTTCGACGCGGACGGCACGGACGACCTGGCCCTGGGCGCCTGCTACCCCAACTACGAAATCGAGACCCCGGTCTGCGCGGACTACTCGACGGGCAGAGCCGAGGTGTTCAAGGGCGGGCTGGTGCACATCGCGTACGGCTCGGCGTCCGGCGCCTTCGGCGCCCGTACCCACGACATCCACCAGGACACCCCGGGCATCGCCGGAACCGCCGAGGGCGAGGACCGGCTCGGCGCCGACCTCGACGCGGCCGACGCCGACGGCGACGGCCGCGCGGACCTCGCCATCGGCGACGCGTACGAGGCGATCGGCTCGCAGCAGAACGCGGGCACGGTGGTCCTCGTACGCGGCACCGACAGCGGCCTGCTGACCTCCGGCGGCGCCGCGGCGAGCGTCGGCTTCACCCAGGCCACGGCCGGCGTCCCGGGCAGCGCCGAGCGGGGCGACGGCTTCGGCGCCTCGGTCCGGCTCCGGGACTTCGACGCCGACGGCCGCGCGGACCTCGCGGTGGGCGCGCCCGGCGAGGACTCCTCCCGGGGCGGCGTCTGGCACCTGCCGGGCACCGCGCAGGGCCCGACGGCGACGGGCTCCAGGGCGCTCACGCCGAAGAACCTTGGCCTGCCGTCGTCGACGAGCACGCAGCAGTACGGGATGGTGATCGGACGCGGCTGACAAGCGGTCGCGTACGGACACGCCCACGCCCGGCGCAAGGCGGTCCGCCGCCCCGCGCCCGGTGCTAGACCATGCGTGATCATTTCCCCGGCGAAACGGATGGTCACGTATGCGCACCGGACCGATGGCGCGAGCGGTTCCCGACCGATCCCGGACGCCGGGGCTCCGGCTCCCGCCGCGGACCCGGCGCGTACGTGCCCGGTCCGCGGCGGCGTTCGTGCTGGCAGCACTGCTGCCGCTGTCCGCCGCCGCGCCGGCGCTGGGCGCCCCCGCCGACGAGCGAGCCGTCCGGACCGTACGGGCGGTTTCGCACCCGGAGCAGCTGACGCCGGATCTGGTCGCCATGACGCAGCGGCTGCGCATTCCGGGGGCCATCGTCTCGGTCAGTACGCCGCAGTGGGGGACCTGGACCAAGACGCTCGGCACCGGGGACCTCGCCACCGGGGCTCCCCTGGGGACCGACGACCACCTGCGGGTCGGCAGCATCACCAAGACCTTCACCGCGACGGTCGTCCTGCAGCTCGTCCAGGAGGGCAGGCTGTCGCTGGACGATCCGGTGGCGGCCTACCGCCCGGAGGTCCCGGGCGGGAAGAACATCACCATCCGCCAGCTGCTCCAGATGACCAGCGGCCTGTACAACTACGCCGAGGACCCGTCCTTCAACCGGCGGCTCGACCGGCACCCCGAGGCGCGGTGGACCCCCCGGGAGCTGCTGGACATCGCGTTCAGCCACCCGGCGTACTTCCGCCCGGGCATCGGATGGCACTACTCCAACACCAACTACGTCCTGCTCGGCCTCATCGCCGAACAGCTCACCGACCGGCCGCTCGGCCGGCTGATGCGGGAGCGGGTCTTCGGCCCGCTGGGCATGCACCGGACCAGCCTCGCCAACGGGACCTCGCTTCCCGGCCCGTACGCGCAGGGCTACCAATTCATCGGCAACGTGGCCGGCCTGACCGCCCCGGTCCTGACCGGCAAGGCCGCCGCCGTCGCGGACTGGTCGGCCGGCAACCCGCGGAACGTCACGCACGCCAGCGGCTCGGCGGGCTGGGCGGCGGGCGCCGCGGCCTCCACCGTCGACGACCTGCGACGCTGGGCACCGGCCCTGGCCACCGGGACCCTGCTGGACCCGCGGACGCAGCGGGAGCGGCTGACGTTCATCCCCACCTCCACCACGCCCGGCCGGCCCTCGTACGGACTCGGCATCGCCGACGTCAACGGCTTCCTCGGCCACGACGGGCAGATCTCCGGCTACAACAGCTTCGTGGGCCACGACCCCGAACGCCGGGCGACCGTCGTGGTGCTCACCAACCTGAACCAGTCGCCCGACGGCACGGCGCCGGCCGACGAGCTGACCAAGTTCCTCCTGGCCGAGCTCTTCCCGAGCTGACCCGCCCATGCATGCCAAAGGCCCCCAGCCGTGATCGGCTGGGGGCCTCTGTGCTGGTGCCCCCGGCAGGATTCGAACCTGCGACACCCGCTTTAGGAGAGCGGTGCTCTATCCCCTGAGCTACGGAGGCAGACACATGTGGCGCCCGTGAGGGTGCCGGTCCACAGGGTACCGGATGGGTGCTCGTGCGGGTGCGGCATTGCGGG
>NZ_VBVX01000390.1 GCF_005981925.1 Streptomyces albidochromogenes | reverse complement strand
CCCCCCCCACCAGGAGCCGCCATGCTGGCCTTGCGCAGACCCGCCCTCACGCTCACCCTCGCCGCCTTACTCGCCTCCTCCCTCGCCGTCGTCACCCCGCCGGAGCGGGCCCGCGCCGCCGACGCGCTCCTCTCCCAGGGCAAGCCCGCCACCGCCTCCTCCCGGGAGGGCGACGGCTACGCCGCCGGCCAGGCGGTCGACGGCGACCTCACACGGACCCGCTGGGCCAGCCAGTGGTCCGACCCGCAGTGGATCCAGGTCGACCTCGGCCGGCGCGCCGACCTCAGCCGGGCGGTCCTGACCTGGGAAGGCGCCTACGGCAAGGCGTACGAGATCCAGGCCTCGGACAACGGCACCGACTGGACCACCCTGAAGAAGGTCACCGACTCCGACGGCGGCACCGACGACCTGGCGCTCACCGGGTCGGGACGCTACGTCCGGATGCTCGGCACCACCCGCTCCGGCGGATACGGCTACTCCCTCTGGGAGTTCCAGGTGTACGGCTCGGACGGCACCACGCAGCCCCCACCCGGCGGCGCGGTCAAGGTGACCGGCACGCAGGGCGCGTGGCAGCTCACGGTCGGCGGGCAGCCGTACACCGTCAAGGGCCTGACCTGGGGTCCGGCCCTCGCGGACGCGCCGAAGTACATGCCCGACCTGAAGTCGATGGGCGTCAACACCGTCCGCACCTGGGGCACGGACGCGGGCACCAGGCCCCTGCTCGACGCGGCCGCCGCCAACGGCCTGCGCGTCATGAACGGTTTCTGGCTCCAGCCCGGCGGCGGCCCCGGCAGCGGCGGCTGCGCCGACTACGTCAGCGACACCGCGTACAAAACGACCATGCTCACCGAGATCGCCAAGTGGGTCGAGACCTACAAGAGCCACCCGGCGACCCTCATGTGGAACGTCGGCAACGAATCCGTCCTCGGCCTCCAGAACTGCTACAGCGGCAGCCGGCTGGAGGCGCAGCGGAACGCGTACACGACCTTCGTCAACGACGTCGCCAAGAAGATCCACACGATCGACGCCGACCACCCGGTGACCTCGACCGACGCGTGGACGGGCGCCTGGCCCTACTACCAGCGCAACGCGCCCGACCTCGACCTGTACTCGATGAACGCGTACGGCGACATCTGCGGCGTCCGGCAGGACTGGGAGGAGGGCGGCTACACCAAGCCCTACATCATCACCGAGACCGGGCCCGCCGGGGAGTGGGAGGTCCCCGACGACGCCAACGGCGTCCCGGACGAGCCCACCGACGTGCAGAAGCGCGACGGTTACACCAAGGCGTGGGAGTGCACCACCGGCCACCGGGGCGTGGCGCTGGGCGCGACCCTCTTCCACTACGGCCTGGAGCACGACTTCGGCGGAGTGTGGTTCAACCTGATCCCCGACGGGCTCAAGCGGCCGTCGTACTACGCGGTGAAAAAGGCGTTCACCGGCTCCAACAGCGGTGACAACCTGCCGCCGGTCGTCAGCGGCATGGCGGTCACGCCGGCCGGCTCCGCCCCCGCCGGCAAGGAGTTCACGGTCCGCGCCGACGTACGGGACCCGGAGAACGACCCCGTCACGTACAAGATCTTCCTCAGCGGCAACTACGCCAACGGCGACAAGCGCCTCGTCCCGGCGCAGTGGAGGTCCACCGGCGACGGCACCTTCACGGTGACGGCGCCCGAGAAGCTCGGCGTCTGGAAGGTCTACCTCCAGGCCGAGGACGGGCGCGGCAACGCGGGCATCGAGACGAAGTCCGTGAAGGTCGTCGCCCCCCAGGTGCCGGGGACGAACGTGGCCCAGGGCCGGGCCACCACCGCCTCCAGCTCCCAGGCGTCGTACGGCGACTGCCCCTGCCCGCCGGAGCGCGCCACCGACGGCAGGCTCGACACCCGCTGGGCCAGCGACTGGAGCGACCCGCAGTGGATCTCCGTCGACCTCGGCGCACGGACACCCGTCCGCACGCTCCAGCTGGTCTGGGACCCGGCGTACGCCAAGGCGTACGAGGTCCGCGTCTCGGACGACGGGACCAACTGGCGGACGGTCCACACCACCACGTCCGGCAACGGCGACGTGGACACGGTCGCCCTCACCGAGACCGCCCGTCATGTACGGCTCCAGCTGACCGCGCGCGGCACGGGCTGGGGCTACTCGCTGCACGAGTTCGGCGTCTACAGCTGATCCGTCCCCGCTGGAAGGAGACCGGTATGCGTACGAGAAGGAACCGGAGCACGTCGAGAACCACGTCGAGACCGCTCGCCGCCCTGCTGCTCACCACCGCCCTGGCGGCCTCGGCCCTGGGCATCGGCACGATCGCCACCGCCGCCGACCCTGCCGGACCGCCGCCCGGGGGCTCCCACTCGGGCCACGTGGCGGCAGCCGCCGTGCCGTTCGGGGACGACCCCGACGGCGACGGCTACATCCCGGCCGTCCCGCCGGTCACCGGCGTCACGCCCTCCGACGCCGAACCGCCCGCCCGCTACTTCCACGAGTTCCAGGCCAACTGCTCGGCCGGCCACACCGCCCCCGACGACCCGATCGTCTACCCGGGACAGCGCGGCGCGTCCCACGACCACACGTTCATGGGCAACACCACGACCTCGGCGACGAGCGTCACCGCGTCACTGTACGGCGGGGCGACGACCTGCAAGGCGCCGGGCGACGCGTCGGCGTACTGGATGCCGTCCCTCTACAAGGGCGACCGGAAGATCCTGCCGACCGGGCCGCAGGTCATCTACTACAAGGCCGGCGTGACCGACTACCGCAGTGTCCGCCCCTTCCCCAAGGGACTGCGGTACGTGGTCGGCAGCCCGACGCAGAGCGCCCAGGAGTTCCGGGACCACAAGGGCTGGGTCGAGGGCTGGGAGTGCGGGGACAGCTTCCGCAACGTCGACTTCCCGCAGAACTGCCCGGCGGGCACCCAGCTCAACCTCCGGATGCAGGCCCCGAGCTGCTGGGACGGGCGGAACCTCGACACCCCCGACCACAGGGCGCACATGGCCTACCCGGTGGTGAAGTCGGGCACGAACAACAACGTCTGCCCCACCAGTCATCCGGTGGCGCTGCCGATGGTCGAGTTCAAGATGGCGTTCCCGGTGGACGGGGACATGGCGCAGGTCCGGCTGGCGAGCGGACGCGGCTACTCGTTCCACTACGACTTCTTCAACGCCTGGCACGAGCCGACGCTCGCCAAGCTGGTGACCCACTGCATCGTGGGCGGCCTCCAGTGCGACGCGCGCGGTTACGACGAGGCCCATCCGGGGGCGGGAGCCGCACTGAACGCGCAGTACCGGCTGCCCTGACCTCTCGGTCCCCGCCCACCGCACCACCTGCCCGGCTCCTCCCGCCCCCCGGCGGGAGGGGCCGGGCGCTCGCGTTACGCCGACTCGCGGCGCACGAGCTCCGGTTCGAAGATCACCGACGTCGGCTCGGTCCGCTTTCCCTCGATCTGCTCCTGGAGGAGGCGCGCCATCGTCGCCGCCATCTCCTCCATGGGCTGGCGGACGGTGGTCAGCGGCGGGAAGCAGGCGAGCGCCGCGCTGGAGTCGTCGAAACCGATGACGGCCACGTCCCGCGGCACGCGCCGGCCGCTCGCCCGCAGCGCCTGACACACCCCCTGGGCCATCAGGTCGTTCGCGGCGAACACCCCGTCGATGTCGGGGTGTTCGGCCAGCAGCCGCTTCATGGCCGAGGCGCCGCTGTCGAGGGTGAAGCCGCCCTCGGCGATCGGGACGTAGGGGTGGCCGTGGCGCGCCATCGTGTCCTGGAACCCGGAGAGGCGGTCCTGGGCCGCCGGCAGGTCCAGCGGGCCCGCGATCGTGGCGCCGCGGCGGCAGCCGCGCGCCAGCAGGTGCTCGGCGGCCAGCCGCCCGCCCTCGCGGTGGTCCAGGTCGACGTACGTGACGGGAGCCGGACGCGCGGGGCGCGCGAACAGGACGCAGGGCAGGCTCTCGGCCGCGAGGAGGCCCGGCAGGGGGTCCTCGGCGTGCGTGGAGAAGACCAGCGCGCCGTCGGCGCTGCCCTGCCGCAGGTACGCGAGCACCTGCTGCCTGGCGTCCTCGGACTCGGCGAACATCAGCACCGGGTGCGTCGAGCGGGGGCGCAGGAAGCCGACGACGCCGCTGACGACGCGGCCGAAGAACGGGTCGGCGAGGGCCCGGGCGGCGAACTCGTTCCGCTCGCCGCCGGTGTCGTCGCCCGCGCCGGAGACGACCAGGGCGATGGTCCCGGCGCGCCGGGTCACCAGTGACCGGGCTGCGCGGTTCGGGGTGTAACCGCTGCGCGCGATGGCCTCCCGTACCGTCTCCCGGATGGCGGGGTCCACGTTGCGGATGCCGTTGACGACGCGGGAGACGGTCGCCCGGGAGACGCCCGCCTCCCGCGCCACGTCCTCGAGGGTGGGCGCCTTTCTGGTCATGCCCGCACCCTACCGGCCGCACCGCGCGGCGCGGGAGCGCTCTCCCGGACCGGACGGCAGGTCAGGGGCGTACGACGGAAAGCCGTCCGGCGTCGAGCGTCGCGGACAGCGGGAGTTCTCCGGCGGACGGTCCCACGAGCACCCGGTACGCGCCGGGCTCCACGCACCAGCCGCCGTCGGCGACGGACCAGTGCCGCAGCGCCCGCGCCGCCACGGTGATGTGCGCGGTCGCCGCCCCGCCGGGTCCGGTTTCGACGGCGGCGTACCCGGCGAACCACCGGTGGGGGCGCTCCACGGCCGAGTCCGGCTTCGCGAGGTACACCTGTACGACCTCCCTGCCGCGCCTCGGGCCCGTGTTGCGCACCCGGGCGCGGACCGTGAAGGAGCCGTCGGGCGCCGGTCCGTCGACGGCCGCCGCCTCGTACGCCCAGGTCGTCCAGCCCAGTCCGTGCCCGAACCAGTAGGCGGGCCGGCGCCCCGCACGCAGCCAGGCGCGGTGACCGATGTGGATGCCCTCGGCGTAGTCGAGGACGCCGCCCTCGGGGCGGGTCCCGGTGACCGGTACGTCGTCGAGAGCCGCGCCCCACGTGGTCGGCAGCCGCCCGCCCGGCTCGGCGGCGCCGAACAGCACGTCCGCGATGCCGGCGCCCGCCTCCTGGCCGGGGAACCAGGCCAGGAGCACCGCCGCGGCCGCGTCGCGCCACGGCATCTCGACCGGGCCGCCCGCGTTGACGACGACCACCGTGCGGGCGTTGGCCTCGGTGACCGCGCGCACCAGCGCGTCCTGCGCGCCGGGCAGGCCGAGCCCGGTGCGGTCCTGCCCCTCCGACTCGCCGTCCCGCGCGCTGGCGACGAACACGACGGCCGTGTCGGCGCCGCGGGCCGCGTCGGCCGCCGCCCTGATCGCCTCGGCGGGTTCGGGCGGATGAGCCTGACCGTCGA
>NZ_VBVX01000389.1 GCF_005981925.1 Streptomyces albidochromogenes | reverse complement strand
GCAGGAAGTCGGCCGCGCCGTCGGCGCGCAGGACGAGGGCCGGGGGGTGGCCGCCGGCGGCGAGGCGGACGGCGACCCGCCCCGTCGCGGGATCGGGTTCCAGGACGCCGAAGACCGCGGTGCAGTAGCGGGGGTCGCCGCCGGTGTAGCGCTCCTGGAGGACCTTGTTCAGTGTGGTCAGGGCGGAGACGGGGTCCGGGTCGTGCAATGCGGCGGCGCGCAGGGTGTAGCGGGTCAGCGAGGTGACCGCGGCGGCCTGGGGGCCCTTGCCGCACACGTCGCCGAGGAAGAAGGCGAAACGTTTGCCGTCGACGGGGAAGACGTCGTAGAAGTCGCCGCCGAGCCGGTCGGGGGACGCGGTGTGGTAGTAGGCGGCTGTCTCCACTCCGGGTACCGGCGGCAGGGTGGCGGGCAGCAGCGACTGCTGCAGTACGGTGAGGGCGTCATGCAGCCGCGCCCGGTCGGCCTCCGCCTCCTTGCGCGCCTCCTCGGCCGCCTTCCGGCTGCGCAGCAGCTCCTCCTCGTACGCGCGGCGGTCGCGGGCGTCGAAGACGGTGGTGCGGATCAGCAGCGGCTCTCCGGTGCTGCCGTTCTTGACCGCGGAGGAGATCAGCACCGGCAGCCGGTCACCGCCCGCCTGCTTGATCTCCAGGGCTATGCCGCTGATCTCGCCCTGCATGCGCAGCAGCGGCGCGAAGTGCGTCTCGTGGTACAGCTTGCCGCCCACGGTCAGCAGGTCGGTGAACCGCATGCGGCCGACCACCGCCTCCCGCTCCAGGCCGAGCCAGCCGAGCAGCGTGGTGTTGATCTTCGCGATGGTGCCGTCCATCAGCGTGGACAGATACCCGCACGGCGCGCTCTCGTAGAGTTCCTCGGCGCTGTCCTCCAGCAGCGCGGCGAACGCCGCGGTCGACGTCTTCTCGTCGCCGGCGTCGTGCGGGTCGAAGTCCTGACCCGTGCGGCACATCACCGCAGGCCCGCCAGGAAGCCGGTGATGGCTTCGTTGGTGGCCTCGGGCGCGGACAGGTGCGGGCAGTGGCCCGTGGCGTCGAGGGTGACCAGCGTCGAGCCGGGGATCGCGCGGTGGACGAAGGCGCCGACCTCCCGGGGGGCGATGACGTCCTGGGTGCACTCCAGTACCAGCGTCGGCACCCGCACACTCTTCAGATCGTCCCTGGAGTCGGACAGGAACGTGGTGCGGGCGAACACGCGGGCCATGTCGGGATCGGTGGCGCAGAAGCTGTTCGTCAGCTCCTCACCGAGCTCGGGCCGGTGCTCGTTCCCCATGATCATCGGCGCCATCGCCGCCGACCAGCCGAGGTAGTTGGACTCCAGTGACACCAGGAGCTCGTCGATGTCCTGCGCGCTGAACCCGCCCCGGTAGCCGTCGTCGTCGATGTACCGCGGCGAGGGAGCGACCATCACCAGCGCGCCGATCCGCTCGGGCGCCATGCCGGCGGCCAGCACTCCGATCATCGCGCTGACCGAGTGCCCCACGAACGTCGCGTCGCGCAGGTCCAGCGCGTCGCACACATCCACCACGTCCTGGGCATAGCCGTCCAGGGAGGCGTAGCGGTCCTCCGAGAACGCGGACAGATCCGAGCGGCCCGAACCCACGTAGTCGAACAGCACCACGCGGTAGTCGTCGACCAGGGCGGGCACCGTCAGCCGCCACATGTTCTGATCGCAGCCGAACCCGTGGGCCAGCACCACTGCCGGCCCGTGGGGGTTGCCGGTGACGGTGACGTTGTTCCTGCGCTCGATGTCCATGCCCGCCATTCTCCCAGGCCCCGCGCGTCGCTCCGGCACAGCCACCGAACCACCCGGTGCCCCGCCCGGCGTCTTCCCATGCGCCGTCGGACCGAGCAGCAGAAAATTTAGACCTCAACTGTCACTGCCATGTCATACGCTGAGCCCTCTCGGCAGCGCTCCACGCGCCCATCGTCGGCGCGAGGGGGGACAGCGCGGCCTTCTCTTTGTCAACCCGGTGATCGCCGGGTTCCTTCTGTGGGGGTTCACATCACTGTGCGCAGGCGCAGCATTCCGACCGCGACGGCGCTCGCGGTCCTCTTCAGCTCGGTGGCACTCGTCGCGGGCACAACGGGTCCGGCGGCGGCCGACTCGGCGAAGGTCCTGTCGGTGAAATCGGTCGGCGACATCGTCGTGGACGGCGACCGCCAGCGGGTCTACATCTCCGACCCGACCGGCGGCAAGATCGTGGTCACCGACTACGCGGGCACCGTCAAGGCGACCCTCACCGGCCTGCCCGGTGTGACCGGCCTCGCGCTGTCCGCGGACTCCGGCCAGGTGTACGCGGCCGTCAAGGACACCGGCCGGATCGTCGCGGTGGAGACGGGGCCCCACACGCGGACGGCCGACTACGACCTGGCCGGCGCCGTGGCCCCGGCCAACCTGGAAATCGTGGACGGTCGCCTGTGGTTCGGCTACGGCTCGCGCATCGGATCGCTCGACGTCTCCGGCGCCGAGCCCGTCGTGAAGCTCGACCAGAACGCGGGCGCCGACTTCTCCGGCGCCACGCCGCTCCTGGCTGCCGACCCGGCCGTGCCCGGCGTGCTGGTGGCGGGGGCCGGCGGCCGGCTCGCTGTGTACGACGTCTCCGCCGAGGGGGCGGCGCTGCGGGTCCAGGGCTCCATGGACACCGGTGTGAAACAACTGGACCTCACGCCCGACGGCGCGCAGGTCCTCACCTCCTGGGACGGCAGCGGGAACGGCTACGGCTTCCCCGTCTACTCCACCACCGACCTCCAGGAGAAGGCGAGTTACCCGACCGAGGCGTACCCGAACGCGATCGCCGTCGCTCCCGACGGCACCGTCGCGGGCGGCTCCTTCTCCTGGTACGCCCCCGACGTCCACATCCACCGGGCGGGCGACCCGAAGCCGACGCGGCAGTACGAGTTCCCCAACACCGGCAACAGCAGCGGCGGTGACGTCCTGGTCCCCGGCGCGCTGGCCTGGGCGCCCGACCGCAGCCGGGTGTTCGCGGTGTCGGAGAACACCTACGGCACCTTCACCCTGCGGGCTCTGACCGACCCCACCAAGGAGCTCGCCTCGCTGAAGGTGTCGGCTCCCGCCGGCGCCGAGCGCGCCAAGAAGCTGACCGTCACCGGGAAGCTGACGTCGAAGACGACGCTCCCGGCGGGCACGGCCCTCAAGGTGACCCGTACGGACGTCGAGTCCCCGAGCGGCAAGGCCCTGCCCGGCGCCACGACCAAGGCCGACGGCACCTTCTCCTTCACCGACACACCGCCCGCCGGCGGCAAGGTCACCTACAAGGTGGCGTACGCGGGCGACGCCACGCACGCCCCCGCCTCCGGTTCCGACACGGTGCAGGTCTCGCGCAAGGCCACCTCGCTCACACTGAACCGCAACGGCAACGTGTACGCGTACGGCGCCGACGTGTCCTTCACGGCGCACCTCGGTACGACGTACAAGAACCGCGTCGTCGAGATCTACGCCAACCCCTACGGCGCCGACAAGCCGAACAAGCTGCTGAAGAAGGCCAAGGTCAACTCGCAGGGCAACCTGTCGGCGACCGTGGACATGACGCGGGACACCGACGTCACCGCCGTCTTCGCCGGTGACGCCCGCTACGCCTCCAAAACCGTGAAGTCGACGGCGTACGCCAGGGCGAAGGTGTCGGTCAGCGTCTCCAAGCACTACAAGACGGGCAAGATCGGCTCCACCTCGTACCACTACTTCCGCAAGAACACCGACCCGGTGTTCACCACGACCATGAACTACTACGCGGGCCGCAAGCACCGGTTCGAGCTCGAGGTCTACTACCAGGGCAGCTGGCACGCCTCCGGGTCCGAGTACTTCGCCCTGGGTACGAACGGCCAGTCGGCCGTGAGGCTGGAGGCGCCGGGCGAGGCCGGCATCCGTGCCCGGATGCGCTCGTCGTACATCAACAACTCCTCCGGCGACAACGTCAACAGCACGGCGCACGGGACCTGGAAGTACTTCACCTTCACGAACTAGGCGCGCCCATCGACGCGAAGGCCCCGGCCGTGATCGGCCGGGGCCTTCGCCCTGCCTGACCAGCCCCGCCTGACCAGCCCTGCCTGACCAGCCCTGCGTCACCAGCCCCGGCTCACGCCAGGACTACCGCGAGCATCGCTGAAACGACCGCGCACGCGGCCACCGACAGCATCACCAGACGCACCTGCACGGCCAACGCGCTCACCATGGACGGCACGACCGCGTCAGCCGCCCGACCGTCTCCCGAGGCGGCACGCTCGTCCGCCCCGCCGCCTCGCGGATCCGGGCCGCCGTCGTGCCACAACTGGGCGCACCACACGCAGTCGCCTTCCGCGCGGGGCGGCACGTCCAGCCAGTACGCGCCCGGCCATGAGACACCATGCACCGGGGCGGAGTCGTCGCCGAATGCTTCCATACGCGGCTTAACGTTTCGCCGCGCCTTTCGGCACCGCCCGGCAGCCGTTCCGCAACCCCACCGTCACCGCCCCGTTAGCACCGCCGATGGCGGTGGTGACGCGGCGCGCGCGTGTTCGGGCCGGCGGGTTGCGGATACGGGGCGACGCTGCCGTGGGTGACGGAGGGTCAGGTGCTCGCCGTGTACAACTCCTGCAGGGGCTGGGACGAGTCGGTTCCCGAGTGGCCGAAGGGTGCGTCGAAGCTCCACACCATGAACAGCAGGAGCACCACCAGAGCGCTGAAGGTGGTGGCCAGGAGCAGTTCGCGTGGTGAATGGCGGATCTGCAGGGTGTAGAGCAGGCCGAGGGTGACGGCTCCGCCGGCGATCAGACCGAACCAGACCACCCCGGGCAGGGTGGTGCCGGCGCTGTCGAGTCGCTGGTGGCGGGCGTCGTCCGCGGCGGCGACCTGGTCCAGCAGCGGCTGGTACGCCTGGGCCTGCAATTCGTCGGCGGGAGTGCGGTGGGCGATGTCGCTGCGGATGCGGCTCAACAACCGGGCGCCTTCGGCTCCGGCCTGTTCGTCGTCCTCCATGGCCGGCCACTCGGCGGTGACGGCATGGCGGGCGTAGCTGTCGATGTGGGCGCGTACCTCGGTGCGGAAGGCCGCCGGGTAGACGTCCAGGCGCTGGTTGATCTCGTACAGGGCCTGGGCCTCGCGCTGGACGGTGTCCTCGGCGGCGTTGCGGGCCTCCCACACGCCGGCGATGGCGAGGCCCAGCACGATGGCGTAGACGACGCCGACCATCATCACCATGTACTCCAGTACGTCCGGTGTCTGGGACGTGTCCTCGTCGGCGAGGCGGCGGTGGCGCATCACGGTGACGGCGATGACCAGTGCGCACACCAGGACGGAGACCAGGGTGTAGATCAGCCATTCCGGCACGGCGGGGCTCCAGGGCGGTAGAGGGGGTCAGGTG
>NZ_VBVX01000038.1 GCF_005981925.1 Streptomyces albidochromogenes | reverse complement strand
CTTCCGGCGCCCCCTCCCCCACGGGGACGGAGAAGGACGAGAAGCCGAACGCGACCGGGCCCCTCGCCGGCAAGGTCGTGGTGGTCGACCCCGGCCACAACCCGGGCAATTTCCGCCATACCCGCGAAATCAACAAACTGGTGGATGTCGGCACACACCGCAAGGAGTGCGACACCACCGGCACGTCCACGAACGGTGGCTACACCGAGGCGTCGTTCACCCTGGACGTCTCGCGCCGCCTGCGCGCGCTCCTGGAGAAGCAGGGCGCGACGGTCAAGCTCGTACAGAACGAGGACCGCCCCTTCGGACCGTGCGTGGACGAGCGGGCCCGTATCGGCAACGAGGCGAAGGCCGACGCCGTCGTCTCCGTGCACGCCGACGGCTCGGCGGTCGGCAACCGCGGCTTCCACGTGATCCTGCCCGCACTGGTGAAGGGCGGCACGGCGGACACCACGAAGATCGTCGGTCCGTCGCGGGAGCTGGGGACGCGTATCGCGGGCAAGTTCGTCCAGGCGACCGGCAGCGCGCCCTCCAACTACGTGGGGGACGGCACGGGATTGGACGTGCGCAAGGATCTCGGCGGGCTCAATCTGTCGACTGTGCCCAAGGTGTTCGTCGAATGCGGCAATATGCGTGACCCGAAGGACGCCGCTCTGCTGACGAACGAGGGCTGGCGCCAGAAGGCGGCACAGGGGATCGCCGACGGGATCGGGAGCTACTTGGAGAGGTAGCTGCGATACCCGGGGGCCGACCTCCCGGAGGGGACGATACATTCATCCGTACGATGGGGAGCTGCCCCCGAGCTTCGCCATGTGCCGCCCCGACGAGTCGACCCACTAAGGACCTTCAAAGTGAACATCCGCTCCCTCACTCGAGGCGACGGCGTGGTGATCGGAGCAGCGGTGGTGCTGTTCATCGCCTCGTTCCTCAGCCTGGTGTCCCTTCCCGACTGCAGCGGCCAGTTCTGCCCGCGCGAGTCCTCGGCGCCCAACGCGTGGGACTCGCTCGGCGTGCTGATGAGCGTGTACCTCGCCGGCGTCATCGCCGCGGCGCTGATCGTCGTCAGCCGCGCCATGCCGGGCCGCAAGGTGGCCAACATCGACCTCGGTCAGTTCGGTGTCGCGTTCGCCGTCTTCGCGCTGTGGACCGCCTTCTGGACGATCATCGACATGACCGGTGACGCGGGCGCCGGAATGATCCTCGGCCTGCTGGCCACGCTCGTCCTGGCCGCCGGTGCCGTCGCCGCGCCGCTCGTCCCCGCGCTCAAGGCCCCGCTCATGGGCGCTCCGAAGCCGCAGGTCGCGCAGCCGTACGGCGGGCAGCCCGGTCACCCCGGCCCCGGTGGCTACGGCTACCCCGGCGCGCAGCAGCCGCCGTACGGTGGTCAGCCCGGTCAGCAGCAGCCGTACGGCGGCCAGCCGCAGCAGGGCCAGCAGCCGCAGGCGCAGGCCCCGGCCGCGCAGCAGGGCGGCGCGCCCGCCGCTGCCGCCGGTGACTTCGCCCCGTTCTGGTTCGCCGTCCCGGTCGCCCGTCCGCTGTACGCGGAGGACGGTTCGCCGACGCCGATCGCCGAACTGGCCCCCGGCACCTGGTACCTGGCGGTGGAGCAGCGCGGTCCCGGTCTGGTCGCCCAGACGCAGGACGGCCGCCGCGGCGTCCTCCAGGACACCACCGGCATCCAGCGCGGCTGACCGCCGCACGCCGACCGCACCGGCCCCTCGCCCTTCCGGGCGGGGGGCCGTTGTCGTACAGTCGCCCGGGTCAGTGACCTGACGCACCGTCAGGAACGCTCGTCGGAGGGACACAGGGATGCGCCTCGGACTCGCTCTCGGCTACTGGGGCCGCGGCCCCGACCCCGGCCATCTCGCCCTGGCCCGCGAGGCCGAGCGGCTCGGCTACGACTCGGTGTGGACCGCCGAGGCGTGGGGCTCCGACGCGTTCACCCCGCTCACCTGGATCGCCGCGCACACCTCCCGCGTCCGGCTCGGCACAGCGGTGGCCCAGATGGCGGCCCGCACGCCCACCGCCACGGCGATGCACGCGCTGACCCTGGACCACCTGTCCGGCGGCCGGATGATGCTCGGGCTCGGGCTCTCGGGACCGCAGGTCGTCGAGGGCTGGTACGGACGGCCCTTCCCCGCGAGCCCGCTCACCGCGACGCGCGAGTACGTCGACACGATCCGCCAGGTGCTGCGGCGCGAGGCGCCGGTCGAGGTGGACGGGCGGTTCCACCCGCTGCCGTACCGGGGCGCCGACGCGGTGGGCATCGGCAAGGCGCTCAAGCCCATCACGCATCCGCTGCGGTCCACCCTCCCCGTGCTGCTCGGCGCGGAGGGCCCGAAGAACATCGCCCAGACGACCCGCGTCGCCGACGGCTGGCTGCCGCTCTACTGGTCCCCGACGCGCACCGACGTGTACGCGGCGTCGCTGGCCGGCCTCCCCGCCGGCTTCATGATCGCGCCGATGGCGCGGGCGAAGGTCTGCGACGACGTGGCCGAGGGCCTGCTGCCGGTCAAGGCGACGCTGGGCTTCTACATCGGCGGCATGGGCCACGCGGCCCGCAACTTCCACGCGGACCTGATGGCCCGCATGGGCTTCGAGGAGGAGGCCCGCCGCGTCCAGGAGCTGTTCCTCGCGGGACGCAAGGAGGAGGCGGTGCTGGCCGTCCCCGACGCGTTCGCCGACGAGATCTCGCTCGTCGGCCCGCGCGAGAGGATCGCGGAGCGCCTGGAACTGTGGCGCGCGGGCCCGGTGACCGACCTGCTGGTCACGGCCCCGGACCCGCACACCTTGCGCGTACTGGCCGAGCTGAACACCTGACCGGCCGCGGGGCCTGCTGTCAGCCGAACGACGCACGCTCCAGCCAGAAGTCCAGCAGCTCCGCGTCGCCCAGCACCTCCACCCGGTCGCTGTCGGCCGGCAGGCGGCGGTAGAAGACCCGGAGCACGTCGGCGAGCGGGCCGCGCAGGGCGACGGTGGCCTTCTCGTGGGCGTGGCGCCAGGTGAAGCCGTCCTCGCCGAACTCGATCAGCCACTCCGCGTCGGGCACGTCCGTCGCGTGCAGGTGCAGGGAGCGCCCCGCCCCGCGCAGCTCGTTCGCCTGCTCGTCGGCGCCGGTGGACTGCGACCAGGCGACGATCTCCAGCCACTCGTCGACGGTGTCGGCCGCCACCTCGGGCTCCACCTCGAAGGCGATGCCGGCGGTCAGTGCCGCGTCCGCGCGGTGGACCACCGTCTCGTGGGTCATGCGGCGGGCCCAGAACGCGGCGCGCTGGTCCGCGCCCCAGGACCACGCCCCGGTCTGCGGCCCGGCCGCGCGCAGAGTGTCGGCGAGCTTGCGCGCGCCCTCCTCCAGCCAGGTGTCGAGGGCGGCCGGTTCGGCGTCGCCAGGGCCGGTGATGCCGGGCACCTGGTCCTCGGGCACGGCCTCGGACGCCTTCGTGCGTACGATCGCCTCGGCCCAGCGGTGGGCCCCGCCGACGTGGCGGGCGAGGCGGCCGAGGGTCCACTCGGGGCAGGTCGGCACCTCGGCGCTCAGGTCGGCGTCGATCAGCACGGCCCTCAACAGGTCGGTCTGCCGCTCGATTTCGTCGCAGTAGCGTGCGTGGCCCAGGTCGGTCATAGGGGCACTGTAGTGAACGGGGGCGCGGAGCCGCCCCGTTTCACCGCGCGGAAAACGGCAACACGTTCGACATGTCCCCACGTCATCGCAGTGGAAGCAACCAGGCGGCGACCGTCCTCATCGTCGTCGCCGACATCATGGCCTTCATCCTCGGCCTGTGGATCCTGATGTACCTGCTGGACGCCAACCGCGCGAACGACCTGGTGAACTTCGTCCAGGACGCCGCCCGCTGGCTGGCCGGCTGGTCCCACGACCTGTTCACCTTCGACGAGGCCTGGGCGCGCGTCGTGGCCGGGTACGGGCTCGCGGCGGTCGTCTACCTCTTCGTCGGGCACGCCCTGGCGAACGTCGTCCGCCGCCACTGACACCCGACGCCGGGGCGCCGGGCCGGCGGTGGTCCGGCGCGTCGGTGGTGGTCCGGCGCGCGTCGGCGGTGGTCCGTCGCGTCAGCAGCAGTCCGGGTCCAGGCCCAGCGGCAGCCGTTCCCCGCCGAAAACGGCGGTGGTCGCCTCGTCGCCTCCGAGGGCGGCCACCGCGAGCAGCAGGGAGCCCGCCGTCCAGGTGGTGAGCTCCTCGGGCCATATCGCCCGCTCGCCCTCGAAGACGTACCCCGTCCAGTACATGCCGTCCGGCGCCCGCAGGTGCTGGATCGACTGGAGGATCTCCAGGGCCCGGTCCGACTCCCCCATCACCCACAGGGCCAGGGCCAGTTCGCAGCTCTCGCCGCCGGTCACCCACGGGTTCGGGACGATGCAGCGCACGCCCAGGCCCGGTACGACGAAGCGGTCCCAGTCCGCCTCGATACGGGCCTTGGCCTCGGGGCCGGTGACCGCGCCGGCGAGGATCGGGTAGTACCAGTCCATCGAGTAGCGGTTCTTGTCGAGGAACCGCTCCGGGTGGCGCTGGATGGCGTGCCGCAGCGCGCCGACCGCCAGCTCCCAGTCGGGCTGCGGCTCCTCGCGCTGCTCGGCGATGGCCAGCGCGCAGCGCAGCGCCTGGTGGATGGAGGAACTTCCGGTCAGGAGCGCGTCGTTGACGGCGGTGCCGTCCTCCTCGCGCTTCCAGCCGATCTGGCCGCCCGGCTGCTGGAGTCCGAGGACGAACTCGACCGCCGCGTAGACGGCCGGCCACATGCGGTCGATGAACGCGTCGTCGCCGGTGGCGAGGTAGTGGTGCCACACGCCGACGGCGATGTACGCGCAGAAGTTGGTCTCGCGGCCGCGGTCGGTGACCCGCTCCGGGTCCCCGTCGTCGTACGCCGCGTACCAGGAGCCGTCCGCGTTCTGGTGTGCGGCCAGCCACGCGTAGGCGCGCGCGGCGGCGTCGTGCTCGCCGGCCGCGTCGAGCGCCATGGCGGCCTCGGTGTGGTCCCACGGGTCGAGGTGGTGGCCGCGGAACCACGGGATGGCGCCGTCCTCGCGCTGTGCGGCGAGGATGCCCGCCACGGTCGCGGCGGCCTCCTCGGAGGTGAGGACACCGGGCAGGACGAGGTGCTCCGTGCGCTCCGGGATCGTCACTTGGTGTCCACCGCGACCGTCGTGGCCGGCAGGTGGGGCTTGGTCGCGTACGCCACGAAGCTCTTGCCCAGGACGGGGTTCAGCGCCTGCTCGGCGACGCGCGTGGCGAGCGGCTTCTTCATGATGTCCCACACCAGCAGCTTGTGGTACGCCCGCACCGGCAGCGCCTTGTCGTTGTCGACGCCGAACGCGCACTTGAGCCACCAGTACGGCGAGTGCAGCGCGTGGGCGTGGTGCGTGCCGTACGGCCGCAGGCCGGCTTCGCGCATCCTGGCGAGCAGCTCGTCGGCCTTGTAGATGCGGATGTGGCCGCCCTCGACCTCGTGGTAGGCGTCGCTGAGCGCCCAGCAGATCTTCTCCGGCCCGTAGCGCGGCACGGTGACCGCGATGCGGCCGCCCGGCTTCAGTACGCGGACCATCTCGGCCAGCACGCCCTTGTCGTCGGGGATGTGCTCCATGACCTCGGAGATGATCACCACGTCGAACGAGGCGTCGGGGAAGGGCAGGTTGAGCGCGTCGCCCTCCATGGCGGTGGCGGTGGCGCCCGCCGGGGCCTCACCGGCCTCCTTCATCGCGGCGAACCACTTGGCGACCTCGCGGATCTCCTCGCCGTTCTGGTCGAGGGCCACCACCTGGGCGCCGCGCCGGTAGCACTCGAAGGCATGCCGGCCCGCGCCGCAGCCCAGGTCGAGCACGCGATCGCCCGGGGCGAGCGGGAAGCGGGAGAAGTCCACGGTCAGCACGGGGTCTGCCCTTCCGGATGGGGGTGGTTACGGCGCCGGGTCACCGGGCGCGCGTGGCTGGGATGGCGGGGGTCGGCGAAGTCCGCGTCGGTCGGCGGCGTCCGCTTCAGCGGGGTCTCACCGGACTCCCCCGCGCACCGCGTCGCCGTGGGCGGCGATCCGCTCGCGGTAGAGGTCCGCGGTGCCCTGGGCGGCCTTGGCCCAGGTGAACCGCTCCAGCACCCGGGCGCGGCCCGCCGCGCCGAGGCGCCGGCGCAGCTCGGGGTCGCCGAGCAGGCGGCCGAGCGCGGCGGCCAGCGCGCCGGCGTCGCCGGGCGGCACGGCCAGGCACGTCTCGCCGTCCGTTCCCGCGACCTCGGGGATCGCGCCGCCGGTGGTGGCGACGAGCGGGGTGCCGGTGGCCATGGCCTCGGCGGCGGGCAGCGAGAAGCCCTCGTACAGGGAGGGGACGCAGGAGACCTGGGCGCCGCGCACGAGGTCGACGAGCTCCTGGTCGCTGATGCCCTTGACGAATTCGACGGCGCCCTGGAGGCCGTACCGCTCGATGGCCTGGGCGACCGGGCCGTCCTCGGCTCGCTTGCCGACGACGACGAGGTGGGCGTCGGGCCGCTCGGTGCGGAGCTTGGCGAGCGCCTCCACGAGGTGGACGAGGCCCTTGAGCGGGACGTCGGCGCTGGACGTGGTCACGATCCGCCCGGGGATCTCGGCGACGGACGGGTCGGGCGACCAGAGGCCGGTGTCCGCGCCGATGTGCACGACGCGGACGCGGTCGCGGCGTACCCCGAGGTGCTCGACTATCTCCTGCTGCGAGGAACCGGAGACGGTGAGCACGGACGGCAGCCTGCGGGCGACGCGCTTCTGCATGCGCGTGAAGCCGTACCAGCGGCGCACCGAGGCGCGCTTGCGGCGGCTGTCGGCGGCGTCGAGGTCGAGCTGCCGGTCGACGGTGATGGGGTGGTGGATGGTGGTGACCAGGGGGGCGCCCAGGTCGCCGAGCAGGCCGTAGCCGAGGGTCTGGTTGTCGTGGACGACGTCGAAGTCGCCCCGGCGGGCGGCCAGGTGGCGCTTGGCACGCAGCGAGAAGGTGAGGGGCTCGGGGAAGCCGCCGGTCCACATCGTCGCGACTTCGAGGGCGTCGATCCAGTCGCGGTACTCGTCGCGCTTCGGCGTGCGGAAGGGGTCGGGGCTGCGGTACAGGTCGAGGCTGGCGAGCTCGGTGAGCGGCACGCCCTCGTCCAGTACGGGGTAGGGCTGGGCGCCGAGGACTTCGACGCTGTGGCCGAGGCGCGCGAGCTCCCGGGAGAGGTGGCGCACGTAGACGCCCTGGCCCCCGCAGAAGGGGTTGCCCTTGTACGTCAGGAGCGCGATGCGCAGCGGTCGGTCGTCCTGGACAGGACCCCCGGCGTGGGGGCCCGCCTCTATGGCCTCAGCGGTCACTCCCGGCCCCCTTCTCACTGCTCTTTGGCCGGAGCGTAGCCGCTGGCGCTAACCTAGAACAAGTTTCAGTATCGAACGTCCGACGAGCTCTGAATCTACCGGCAGGTAGAGCCGCCGTGAGCGCCGGATCAGGTGATTCGCGCCACGACCGGCGCCCTGCCATGCTGTGCCACCCGGGGGCCCCGGCCCTCCACACCCGGCGTACGGACAAATGCCATGGAATGGGACGCATGACAGCGGAAGTCAAGCCCTCGTCGCCGCCACTGACGGAACGCCAGGAGGCGCGCCGCCGCCGCATCCTGCACGCCAGCGCCCAGCTGGCCAGCCGGGGCGGCTTCGACGCCGTGCAGATGCGCGAGGTGGCCGAGGCCGCGGGCGTCGCGCTGGGCACCCTGTACCGCTACTTCCCGTCCAAGGTGCACCTGCTGGTCGCCACCATGCAGGACCAGCTCCAGCACCTGCACACCACGCTGCGCAAGCGGCCCCCGGCGGGCGAGAGCGCGGCCGAGCGCGTCGCCGAGACGCTGATGCGCGCCTTCCGGGCCCTCCAGCGGGAACCGCAGCTCGCGGACGCGATGGTGCGGGCACTGACCTTCGCGGACCGCAGCGTCAGCCCCGAGGTGGACACGGTCTCGCGCCAGACGACGGCGATCATCCTGGACGCGATGGACCTGCCGGGCCCGCCGGACCCGGAGCAGCTGTCGGCGGTCAGGGTCATCGAGCACACCTGGCACTCGGCGCTGATCACCTGGCTCTCCGGCCGGGCCTCGATCGCGCAGGTGAAGATCGACATCGAGACGGTGTGCCGGCTGATTGACCTGACCGGTCCCGAACCACGCTGAGCCAGACCCTCGTTACCGCCGGTAACAGGCGCACGAAGGGAGCAAGTGCGCCCGCCGCGCCCCTCCTGCGCTCCCCATTGGCCTGATTCCGCACCCGTGACATCGACCGTCCCGGGTACTAATGAGCGACGTGCCATGTCCATGCAGCGTTGCGCATCGGTACCCCAGGGGGAGCAGGCAGTGCAGGCAGTGAGCGGCGTGATCCATGTTCTTCTCGTGCACGACATCAGTCTGATGCGGTCCGGCCTGGCCGCCCTGCTCGAAAAGGAGCCCGACATCGAGATATCCGCCGGCGGGTCGGCGGGCGCCCTGGGCATCGCCCGGTCGTTACAGCCGCACGTCTGCGTGGCGGACACGGAGGGACCGGGGTCGCCGGCCCTGGCCGCGGCGGCCGAGGTGTCGGGCCCTCAGGGCGCGTACCCGGACTGCGCGCTGCTCGTCCTGGCCCCGGCCGGAAAGCCCGGGCTGCTGCGGCGGGCCCACGAGGCCGACGCCCAGGGATACGTCAGCAAGAACGCCCCCGCCGAGCGGCTGCTCCACGGGATACGGCGGGTGGCCGCCGGGGAGCGCTTCGTCGACGACCTGCTCGCGTGCGAGTTCCTGGAGGCCGCGCGCAGCCCGCTCACCACCCGCGAGCTGAGCGTGCTGTCACTGGCCGCCGAGGGGGCGGGCGTCACCGAGATCGCCCACAGCCTGCACCTGACCAACGGCACGGTGCGCAACTACATGGCCGCCATCACCCGCAAGACCGGGGCCCGCAACCGCGTGGACGCCATCCGCATCTCCCAGGGCGCCGGCTGGCTCTGACCAGCCGCCGGCCAGGTCGCGGTAGAGCGCGGAGCGCCGGATCAGCTCGTCGTGGGTGCCGCACAGGGCGTGCGTACCGTCCATCACGAGCACCCGGTCGGCGCGCCGGGCGGAGCTGATCCGGTGGGCGACGACGATCAGCGTGGTGCCGGGGCGCTCGGCGAAGGCGCGCTCCGCGCGGGCCTCGGCGGCCGGGTCGAGGTGACAGGTCGCCTCGTCGAGCAGGACGACGCCCACCGGGGCCAGATGGGAGCGGGCGAGCGCGATCAACTGCCGCTCGCCCGCCGACAGACGGCCCGGCGCCACGACGGCGTCCAGGCCGCCGAGCCGCAGGAGCAGGTCGTACGCCCCGACCGCCCGGGCCGAGGCGAGCACGGCGGAATCGGGCGGCGGGTCCGGGCACAGGTAGGTGAGGTTGTCGCGCAGGGCGCCCGAGAAGACGTACGCCTCCTGGGGCACGAGCGCCCGCAGGTGCGCGGCGGCGCGCACCGGCTCGCCGCGGAGCAGGACCTCGCCCTCGTCCGGCACCAGCAGCCCGGCGACGAGAGCGGTCAGCGTGGACTTGCCGATGCCGCTCGGCCCGACGACGGTGAGCCGCCCGCCGGCCGGTACGGCGAGATCCAGCCCCCGGAACACCGGTTCGGCGTGCGGCCCGTAGGCGAACGTGACCCCGCGCAGCTCCACCGCCGGCCGCTCCCGCCCGGCGGAGCCCGACAGCGCCGCCTCGCCCCGTGCCGCGCCCGCCCGCGCGCCCGGGAGCGCGCCCGCCCCCGACGGCCCGGCGGCCGGGGACGCCGAGGGCCCGTTCCCGCCGTCGGTCAGGCGGCGCAGGACCACCGTCAGGCGGGAGCCGGCCGTGCCGAGGGCCTGCATCAGGCTCTGGAGGGCCGGGACCAGGGCGTACATGAGGTACGTGAGCGCGCCCACCAGGTCGCCGGGCGTCACGCCCCGGCGCAGCAGCCAGGGTGCGGTCAGCAGCAGCAGGACCACCGGCAGCCGGCCGGCCACCGCCACCGCCAGCACCCGCACCACTCCCCAGCGGGCGAGGGTGCGGGCGGCGCGGTACTCGGCGTCGAACCGGGCGTCCGCCCCGGCGGCCGTCCGTGCCTCCGCCCCCGCCGCGGTGATGTCCCGCAGCCCGGCGGCGGTCGCGTCCAGCACTTGGGCGACCGCCTCGTCGGCGGCGAGGAACGTCTCCTGGCGGCGGGCCATCGGGCGCAGCGTCACGAGGAACAGGGCCAGCCCCAGGACCAGCGGCGGCACCACGACCAGCAGCAGGGCGGGCGCGAGCGACGCGAGCCCGGCCAGGGCTCCGGCCGCCGTGAAGACGAACGAGCGGGAGACCATCACCAGGCCGGCGAAGGTGTCCCGGGCGATCTCCACCTGATGGGTGAGCCGGGACACCGCCCCGTGGTCGGCCTCCGCGAGGGCGCGGCCGACGACCCGGCGCACCAGGCCGTCGCGCAGGGGTTCCACCAGCGCGGACACGGCGAGGAAGACCCGCCCGGTGCCGTACGCCCCGGCCGCCACGGCCACCGCCGCGGCCGCCAGCCAGCCGACCCCGACGGCGGTGTCCCCGGCCAGGAAGCCGTGGTCGAGGGCGCGGGCGAGGGCGTACCCGAAGAGGAAGGTCTGCCCGGCTTCGAGCAGCGACCAGCCCGCCAGCCTGGCCAGTACGGGGCGCCGCCGGTTCAGGAAGCGCAGGCCCCGGGTGCGCAGGCGGGGGGTGCGGGAGGGTGCGTCAGTCGTCATGGGCCGGCCGGTCCGTTCCGTCGTCGGGCGCCGCGTCCGCGTCCGCGAAGACCGCCCGGTAGTCGCTTCGTTCGTGCCAGAGCCGGGCGTGCGGCCCCACCGCCCGGACGCGGCCCTCGTCCAGCCAGGCCACCTGGTCGGCGCGGGCCGCGGTCGCGGCCCGGTGCGCGACGATCAGGCGGGTACGGACACCGGCCTGACGGGTCAGGGCCTCGCCCACCCGCAGTTCGGTGACCGTGTCGAGGCTGGAGGTCGCGTCGTCGAGGATCAGCAGCCGCCCGGGGTGCGCGAAGGCCCGGGCGAGCCCGAGGCGTTGGGCCTCGCCGCCGGAGAGCGGCGCCTCGTCGCACGGGGTGTCGTAGCCGTGCGGGAGGCGGCGTACGAAGTCGTCGGCGCAGGCGGTGCGGGCCGCTTCCCGCACGGCCCGCGCGTCCGGTTCGCTTGCGCCGAAGGCGATGGTGCCGCCGATCGTGCCGCCGAGCAGCGCGGGCCGCTCGAACGCCTGGCCGACCGCCCGGCGCAGCACGTCGTGGGGCAGGTCCCGCAGCGGTACGCCGTCGAGCGTGACCGTGCCCGCGTCGGGGTCGGCGAGGCGGCCCGCGACCTCGGCGAGGGTGGACTTGCCGGAGCCGGAGCGGCCGACGAGGGCGAGGGAGGTGCCGCCGGGCACGGTCAGGTCGACGCCGACGAGGATCGTGCGGTCCCCCCGGGCCACCGTGACGCCGCGCAGCTCCAGCGTCCCGTCGCCGGCCGGGAGCGTCGCGTCCCCGTGCGCGGTGGCCGGCACGGCGAGCAGCCCGGCGAGGCGGCGGGCGGCGCCCCGGCTGCGCACCAGGCCGTTCAACCGGCCGACGAGCATGCCGATGCCGGTGGCGAGCGCGGCGTACCGCGCGGCGGCGAGCAGTCCGCCCACTGAGAGTTCCCCGGCGGCGAGGCGGGCGCCGGCCACGGCGAGCACGGCGATCTGGAGCAGCGGCACGATCACGGCGGCCTGCGCGGTGGAGCGGCCCTGGACCCGCCACATGCGGTAGCCCTGGGCGCTGAGGGCGGCGAGCGGCTCCAGGACGCGGGCCTGTTCGCGGCGGGCGGTGCCGGCGGCGGCGATCGTACGGGCGCCGCCCACGGCCTCGACGAGGCGGGCGGCGATCTCGCCCTGGCTCTCCTGGTAGCGCGCCACGCTGTCGCCCGATTCGCGGACGAAGGTCTTCAGGAGCAGGGCGAGCACCGGCATGCCGACGAGGAACGCGCCGGCCGTCCACAGGTCGACGAGCGCGAGGGCGACGAGCCCGCCGACGGGGGTGACGACGGCGGCCAGGGTGCCGGCGAGCGCGGCCGGGGCGCCGCCGGCGTGCGCCGCGTTGCCGACCAGGCGGGAGACGACGTCGCCGGGCGGTGTGCGGTCCGTGGTGCGCTGCCCGGCGGCCACGACGTGGCGCAGGAGCCGTCGGCGCAGCCAGGCGGTGGAGCGGGCGTTGGTGGTGCCGGTCAGGACGCCGTCGAGCGCGTCGACGACGACGAGCAGGCAGGTGAGCGCGGCGCAGGCGGTCAGCCAGCCGGTGGCGGGGCGCCCGGAGAGCAGCAGGTCCAGGGTGCGGCCGAGCACGGCGGGCAGCGCCAGGCCGGTCGCCGCTCCCAGGGTGCTCAGGACCAGGATCGCGGTGCCGGGGGCCGCGCTGTGGCGGACGCAGTCGCGCAGCAGCCGGTCGGCCGCGCGGGCCTGGTCGGGTTCGGGGTCCGTGCGCGTCACCGTCGGCCTTCCTCGTGCGGGCAGATGTGCGGCCCCGGTGGGCGTGGTGCCACCGGGGCCGCATCTCTGTCGGTGCGCCGTGGAGTCTCTCGCTGCGTCACCGACAGGACGTCACAGGCTCGACGTCACCGGCGTGACGTCACAGACACAGCAGGAAGCTGTTGGAGCTGTGCTTGTCGCACGCCAGCAGGCTCAGGCTGCTCTGGTCGCCGCCGTCGGTCTCGGGCGTGTCCAGGCTCTGAAGGTCGAGAAGTGCCATGGTGGTTCCCTTCGGTTGTCCGTTCCCGTGGGGACGGGGTTTCTTTGGGGCGGTACGGCTCCGGGTCGGGGCCGCACCGGTTCTAGGGCCGCCGCAGCGGCGGGAGGAAGGGCAGGTGCGCGTCGGTGCCGCGCGCCGCTGCCAGTGCGAGGAGTACGCCGGCGCCGCCGGTGCCCAGGTCCATGGACAGGCGCATCATCTGGTCGCCGGGGAAGGCCAGGTGGCCCTCGTACGGCAGCGCGTACCAGCCGAGTCCGTCCAGTTGCGCGGCGAGGTGCTCGGGCCGCGCCTCGGGGGCGGTGGTCCTGGCCAGGTAGAGGGCCATGCCGGCCCGCCCGTTGAACAGCCCGGGCTGGGCGTAGTAGCGCGACCGGGCGGCTCGTACGATGCCGGCCCGCGCCGCCTCGAACTCCTCGTCCTCGCGGTGGGAGAGGAAGTCGTCCAGCACCATGCCGATGCCGACGGACCCGGCTCCGAGGTACGGCATGGTCCGCGTCCCCTCGTCGACGAGGAGGGTGCCGGCGCTGTTGCGGACGCAGCGCGCGAGGTCGGCGCGCAGGGCGCCGGCCGCCAGGTCGAGGAGCTGCGGGGCGCCCGTGTCCTCGTACAGGCGCAGGAACAGCAGCGCCGGGCCGGTGGCGCCGTGCAGCAGTCCGGTGCGCTTGCCGGTGGCGGCTGCGCCGGCCTGCTGCTGGTCGGCGAGGAGCTGCGCGGCTTCGAGGGCCCGCTGACGCAGGAACGATTCCCCGGTGGTGCGGGACAGTTCGGCGAGTACGAGCCCGACGCCCGCGAGTCCTCCGTGCAGTCCGGGGACGAGCCGCTGCCACTTCTCGTCGAGCACCCGCTGGACGAGTTCGAGGGCCCGTTCGCGGTGGCCGAGCCCGTCGAGGACGAGGGCGACGCCGGTCAGCCCGTCGTAGAGGCCGAGCGGTGTGCCGAGCGGGGGCGGCGCGGTCCGGGCGAGCAGCCACTCCTCGCCCTCCTCGTACCGGCTCGCGCCGGCCTGGCCGAGGGCGTGCAGGACCCCGGCGGCGCCGTGCGCGATGCCGAGGCCGCCGCCGTCGGAGAACTGGGCGATGTCACCGGGGAAGAGCCGGTCGTCGCGGCCGGGCGTGGCGGAGGCCAGGACGCCGGCGGCGACCGAGTCGCGGCCGCCCGGCCAGTCGGCGGGCTCCACGGGCAGGTACGGCCGCTCGTCGCCCGGGTCCGTACCGCGGATCACGGCGACCGCCTCGTCGAAGAACGCGCGAGGCACGTCGGGGAACTGGCGCGCGGCGACCTCCGCGAGATGCGCGGCCTTGTCCCGGTCGACGACCAGCAGCGTGGTCATCGGCAGGAAGAGCGCGAGGCGAAGGCAGGCGAGGGCGTAGAGGTCGACGTCGAAGCCGGTGCGCTCGCGGGGCGCGATGAAGCCGGGGTGCGCGATGGCCTGGCGGTGGTTCTCGTCGGCGCCGGCGGCGGCCTCGAAGTCCAGGAGGCGTACGGATTCCTCGTCCGGCCCGACCATGATGTTGAACATGTGCAGGTCGTTGAAGACGACGCCCCGGCTGTGCACGGCGGCGACCGCTTCCTCGACCGCGCGGTGGATGCGCAGCGCCCAGCGGGTGTAGTCGGCGACGGCGGCCGGGTCGGGCTCGGGTTCGAGCAGCGGGTGGCGCTGCGCGAAGAAGGAGTTGAGGGTGCGGCCGGGCAGGTGGTCCATCACCAGGAAGCGGTGGTCGCCGAGCAGGAACCAGTCCCGGGCCTCGGGGGCGACCCCGAGCCCCGACAGGCGCTTCAGGGCGGTGCGTTCCCGCTCCAGGCGGGTGACGGCGTCGGCCCGGTCGGCGGCGAGCCCGGCGTACGGCCGCGCCTCCTTGAGGACCACCTTCTCGCCGCTGCGCAGGTCCTCGCCGAGGTAGACCCCGCCGCCGTTGGAGAAGTGCAGGGCGCTGTCGATGCGGTACGGCAGGTCGTTGGTGGTGGTGGCGTTGCGGGCCGCGAGGTGCGGGGCGAGGAACGCGGGGAGCTCCACCCAGTCCGGGACGTGGAAGGACGGCTCGCGCAGGTCCGGGACGAGTGTGCCCTCGGCGTTCTCGATCGCCGGGACGAGTGCGCCCTTGGCGTCGACGCAGTAGCGGTGCGCGAAGCCGCCGTAGCGGACGTACAGCGGGCCGTCGCCCCAGCGCAGGTCGGTGAGGATGTACGGTCCCGGCTCGCCGTCGAGCAGTTCGCCCAGCTCCCGGAGCACGAGGTGCAGTTCGTTCTCGTCGGCGGGGTAGATGGTGACGAACTTGCCGCTGGAGCCGCGCCCGGCGTACTTGGAGTTGCGCAGGTGCAGCGGCTGCGGCCCGGGCACGAACTTGAACGGCAGGGCACGCGGGACGCAGTAGTCCCACACCTTCGCGGCCGTCTTCTCCGCGTTGTCCAGACAGGCCGACACGTGGATCTTCCAGCCCTGGAGCGGCCGGCCGGGCAGCGGGGCGCCCTGCGCGTCGACCGGGTTGATGTGCATCCAGTCGCCGGAGACGAATCTGCGCCACCCGGGCGGGAGTTCACGCTGGGCCACTTCGAAGAGAGGCGTCGACGCGGTACCGCCGGACCGCCCCGCCGAGAGACGGTCCGGGGTCTCGTAGAACTGTCTGTCGGCGAGGCAGAAGACCTCGTACCGGTTGTCCATGCGTCCCCCCTCGGCTGTGCGGTGACAACGAGATTTCCATGCGTTCGCGGGGGAGGAACAGTCACACCTGTCACGTCATGACAGTGCGGTACTCATAGGTAAAGAAGCGTTCGCACGCGTTCGACGCCACCGGGGTCCCGGGGCGTGCGACGGTTCAGTCCTCGGGCGGGAAGACCACCTCCCCGCTGCCCGGCAGCGTGATCGCGATCGCCTCGACCGGGCAGCCCTCGGCGGCGGCGAGCACCTTCTCGTTCGCGTCCAGCTCGGGGTCGGCCGGGTGCGACTGGCGGGCGGAGTCCAGGGCGAAGGAGCCGGGCGCGTGGTTCACGCACATGCCGGAGCCGATGCACACGCCCCGGTCGACCTCGACGTGCCAGCGGTCCACCGTCATGCCTCCCCCTGCCCGTGGCCCGCCGGCAGATGGATCATCTTGTGCTCCAGGTACTCGCCGTACCCCTCGGGGCCGAACTCCCGGCCGAGACCTGAGTTCTTGTAGCCGCCGAACGGCCCGAGCATGTCGACGCTGAACGTGTTCACGGAGTACGTACCGGTCCTGACCTGCCGGGCGATGTCGATCCCGTGCTCGGTGTCGGCGGTCCACACACTGCCGCTGAGCCCGTACTCCGAGTCGTTGGCGATCCGCACCGCGTCGCGTTCGTCGTCGTACGGCAGCAGGCAGATGACCGGCCCGAAGATCTCCTCGCGGGCGATGCGCATGGAGTTGTCGACGCCGCCGAAGAGCGTCGGCTCGACGTACCAGCCGCGCTCCGTGCCCGCGGGGCGTCCGCCGCCCGTCAGGATCTTCGCGCCCTCCTCCTGCCCGATCCTGATGTAGTCGAGGGAGCGCCGCTGCTGGCGTTCGGCGACGAGCGGGCCGACCTCGGTGGCCGGGTCGAACGGGTCGCCGACCTTGAGCGCGCCGGCCGCCGCCGCGAACGCCTCGGCGAACTCGTCGTAGCGCGAGCGCGGGGTGAGGATGCGGGTCTGGGCCACGCACGCCTGGCCGTTGAGCATCCAGGCGAAGGGGACGATGCCGGCGACGGCCGTCGGCAGGTCGGCGTCGGGCAGGATCACGGCCGCCGACTTGCCGCCGAGCTCCAGTGTCACCCGGGTGAGGTTGCGCGAGGCGACCTCCATGACGCGCCGGCCCGCCGCGACGGAGCCGGTGAACGACACCTTGTCGATCCCGGGGTGCCCGACCAGGTACTCACTGACCTCCCGGTCCGCCGGGATGACGGACAGGACGCCCTCGGGCAGCCCGGCCTCGGTGGCTATGTCGGCGAGGATGTACGCGTCGAGGGGCGTCTCGGGCGACACCTTGAGCACGGCCGTGCAGCCCGCCAGCAGCGCGGGCGCGAGCTTGGCCGCCGCCGTGAACTGCGGGACGTTCCACGGCACGACGGCCGCGACCACCCCGGCCGGCTCGCGGCGCACGAGGATCGGGCCGAGCGCGCCGGTCCGCCGCTCCTCGTACGGGAAGTCCCGGGCGACGGCGATGGTGGCGTCCCAGACCATCATCGCGGCCAGCGCCTGCATCATGACGCTCGCGGTGTACGGCGTCCCGTTCTGCGAGGTGATGCTGCGGGCGATCTCCTCGTGCCGTACGGCGATCGCGTCCTTGATCCGGGTGACGACGGCGATCCGTTCGTCGAGCGTCGCGCGGGGCCACGGCCCGGTGTCGAACGCCTCGCGCGCCACCGCCACCGCGCGGTCGACGTCGGCCCGGGAGGCGTGCGGCACCCGGCCGACGACCTGCTCTGTGTGCGGCGAGACGACCTCGATGACCTCGCTCCCCAGCGGGTCGGTCAACTGGCCGCCGATGTACAGCTTCCGGTGCTCCACAAGCTCGGTCATGACGGTCTGCCTCCCACGGCTCGCACAGCCCCGGCGACGCTCGCCCGAGCTTTCTGACGATGCATCAGAACTGATACCAGTTCCCGTCCCGACAGTCCACGGACGGCGTTCCCCACCCCTTTGCAAAGAAGTCGACTTGGGCGACCATTGGAACGAGTTCCAGTACGGGCCAGGAAGCCGGACGAGGAATCGGGGACCCATGGCGCAGGTGACCGGGCACGGCGGCGGCGTGTGGTCCCTCAAGGTGCCGATCCCGGACAACCCGCTCGGCCACACCCTCGTCCACCTGCTCGACACCGACGCCGGCCCGGTCCTGATCGACACCGGCTGGGACGACCCCGCCTCCTGGGACACGCTGGCCGACGGCCTGCGGGCGCTCGGCACGTCCGTCACCGACATCCACGGCGTCGTCATCACCCACCACCACCCCGACCACCACGGGCTGTCCGGCAAGGTGCGCGAGGCGTCCGGCGCGTGGATCGCCATGCACGCGGCCGACACCGAGGTGGTACGCCGGACCCGGGCCTCGCGCCCCGGCGTCTGGCTCGGCTACCTCACCGCCAAGCTCACCGCCGCCGGCGCCCCCGAGGAGCACCTCACCCCGCTCCGCGCCGCCCGCGCCTCAGGCCGTACGCGCACCCTGCCCGGGCTGCGGGCCGCCCTCCCCGACCGGGAGATCGTCCCCGGCGACCTGCTGCCCCTCGCCGGGCGCCGGCTGCGCGCGATCTGGACGCCGGGCCACACCCCCGGCCACGTCTGCCTGCACCTGGAGGAGGAGCACCCGGCCCGCCTCCCCGGCAACGGCCGCCTCTTCTCCGGCGATCACCTGCTCCCCGGCATCACCCCGCACATCGGCCTGTACGAGGACCCGGACGACACCACGGTCACCGACCCCCTGGGCGACTACCTCGACTCCCTGGAACGCGTCGCCCGCCTCGCCCCCGCCGAGGTCCTCCCCGCCCACCAGCACGCGTTCACCGACGCGCCCGCCCGGGTGCGCGAACTCCTCGACCACCACGAGGAACGCCTCACCGGCCTGCGCGCCCTGCTGGCCACACCGCTCACCGTGTGGCAGGTCGCCGAGCGGATGGAGTGGAACCGGCCGTGGGCCGAGATCCCGTACGGGTCGCGGAACATCGCCGTCTCGGAGGCGGAGGCCCACCTGCGCCGCCTGGTGAAACTGGGCCACGCGGAGGCGGTCCCGGGCGACGGGCCCCTCACGTACGTCGCTGTGTGAACGCCCGGCGGTACGCGCGGGGCGGCACCCCCCGCCGGCGCACGAACTGCTCCCGCAGGACGGCGGCGCCGGCGTAGCCGACCCGGCGGGCCACCTCCTCGACCGGCAGGTCCGTGGTCTCCAGGAGCTCCTCGGCGGCGTTCAGGCGCTGCGCGAGCAGCCACTTGTGCGGGGTGGTGCCGGTCGCGGCGGCGAAGCGGCGGGCGAACGAGCGGCGGCTCATGAGGGCGCGCCGCGCCAGCGTCTCGACCGGCAGCGGCTCGCCGAGGTGGGCGCGGGCCCAGGACAACACCTCGGACAGCCGGTCGTCGGAGCAGTCCTCGGGGACGGGGGCCGCGAGGTACTGGGCCTGGCCGCCCTCGCGGTGCGCCGGCAGGACGAGGTCCCTGGCGACGGAGTTGGCCGCGGCTGCGCCGTGTTCGCGGCGCAGCAGGTGCAGGCAGAGGTCGAATCCCGCCGCGGCGCCCGCCCCGGTGACCACGCGGCCCTCGTCGACGTAGAGGGCGCCGGTGTCGAGCGCGACGCCCGGGTGGAGCGTCGCGAGGAGGGCGGCGAAGCGCCAGTGGGTGGTGGCGCGCCGGCCGTCGAGCAGACCTGCGGCGGCGAGGGCGAACGTACCGACGCAGTGGGCGGCGACTGTGGCGCCGCGCCCGTGGGCCGACCGCAGCGCGTCGAGGACGGCGGCCGGGGGCGAGGTGCGGAAGCCGGTCCAGGGCAGGGCGAGGACCAGGTCGGCCCCGGCGAGCCGGTCGAGGCCGTGCTCGACGGCGAGCGGGAGGCCGAGGTCGGTGCGCACGGGTCCCGGACGGTCCGCGCACAGGGCGAAGTCGAAGTCCGGGCCGCCGAACATCTCACCGACGACGCCGACGCTGAGCATGCCGACCCCCGGGGGCGCGTAGGCGGCGACGGTACGGAAAGGAGGCACGGCCGAAGTCTCGCAGTGCGGCGGGCCCCGTGTGGCACGAATCCCGCGATGCGTGGCACACAGGCCACTCGTGCGCGGCCCGCGGCCCCGGAAGACTGATCCCCATGAGCGACACACCGCGCGGCCGCACGGCCGACTACACGATCCTGACCACCGGTTACACCACCTCCACGGGCCCCGGCGTCGCCGCCACCGTCTCCTACGTGACCGACGGGGACCTGCACATCGTCATCGACCCCGGCATGGTCGCGAGCCGGGACCGCATCCTCGGTCCGCTCGCCGCGCGGGGTGTGGGCGCCGACGACGTCACCGATGTCGTGCTCAGCCACCACCACCCCGACAACACCATCAACGCCGGGCTGTTCGGCCGGGCCCGGATGCACGACCACAAGGCCGTCTACCAGGCGGACCAGTGGACCGACCGGGACGCGGAGGGGCACGAACTGACCCCGTCGGTCCGGCTGATCAGGACGCCGGGGCACAGCGCGCAGGACGTGACCGTGCTGGTCGGCACCCCGGACGCGGTGGTCGCGTTCGTGGGCGACCTGTGGTGGCGGCCGGACGGCCCGGTCGAGGACCCGGTCGCACCGGACCTGGCCCGGCTGCGGGCGAGCAGGGAGCGGGTCCTCGCCGTCGCGGACGTGATCGTCCCCGGTCACGGCCCCGCCTTCGCGGCGGACGAGGCCGTACCGCTCTAGAGGCGGCCCGGAGGCGGCCGCGGGGCGGCCGGTAGAGTGTGCGAGTCGTCATCATGCCGTTCTAGGAGAAGCCGGTGCGAATCCGGCACTGACCCGCAGCCGTAACCCCCCACCTGGTGGGCGGAGAGTCGGAACGCCCGGTCCGGCATGACTACTGGCTCGGCACCGTCGAGGTATACGGAGCCGGAGCCTGGTGCGTGGTTCCCGCGCGCCCGGGCCCGGCTCCTCAGCAGGAGAGGCCCCCGCCCGTCATGACCCTTCGCCGCAGCGCAGCCGCCGTGCTCGCCGCTTCCGCCGTACTCTGCGCGTCCGCCGCCACGGCCGCCGTCGCCGCGCCCTCCCCCACGCCCGTGATCCCCTCGGGCCTCTACGGCGAGAAGGACCCGACGTACGACGGTGTCTGGCGGCAGTCGCTGGCGCTCCTCGCCCAGGACACGGTGGGCGTCGAGCCCGCCGCGAAGGCCGTGAACTGGCTCGTCGGGCAGCAGTGCGACAGCGGTGGCTTCGCGTCCTTCCGCGCCGACGCGGCCGAGGCGTGCACCTCGAAGACGATGCTGGACAGCAACGCCACCGCCGCCGCCGTGCAGGCGCTGAGCGCGCTCGGCGGCCAGGACGCCGCCGTGAAGAAGGGCGTCGGCTGGCTGAAGGGCGTGCAGAACCAGGACGGCGGCTGGGGCTACAACCCGGGCAGCCCGAGCGACGCCAACTCCACGTCGGTCGTGATCGGCGCGCTGGCCGCTGCGGGCGAGAAGCCGGCCGGGGTGAAGTCGAAGAAGGGCAAGTCGCCGTACGACGCCCTGGTCACCTTCTCGGTGCCGTGCGACGCGAAGACGGGCGGCGGCGCGTTCGCGTACCAGCCGGACAAGTCGGGCAAGCTCGCGCCCAACGCCGACGCGACGGCGGCGGGTGTACTGGCCGGACTCGGCCAGGGCCTGGACGCCCGGGCGAAGAAGCCGGCGGACAAGCCCTCGAAGCCCGTCACGTGCGTCAAGGGCGACCTGACGCCCGCGCGGGCCGCCGCGAACGGCGCCGCCCACCTCGACGCCGTACTCGCGAAGTCGGGCCACCTCGACACGCCTCCCATGCCGGGCGCCGAGGACACCAAGGCGCAGCCCGACTTCGGCAACACCGCCGACGCCGTCGTCGCGCTCGCCGCGCAGGGCGGCGCCGAGCAGGCGAGCAGGCCGCTGGAGTGGCTGGAGAAGAACGCGGCCGACTGGGCGAAGGAGAACGGCCCCGCCGCGTACGCGCAGCTGGTCTTCGCCGCGAACGCGACCGGGACCGACCCGAAGAGCTTCGGCGGCACGAACCTGGTGACGGCGCTCAACGCGACCGGCCCGGCCCCCGAGGCGGCGGCGACGAAGTCCGGCGAGGACGAGAAGAAGGACAAGAAGGACAGCGGGAACGGCTTCGGCGACTGGTGGCTCGTCGCGATCCTGTTCGTCGCGAGCGTCGGCGTCGGCATCCTGTTCAGCGGCCGCAAGAAGAAGAACCAGCAGCCGTGACGGCGGTACGCACCCGCCGGTCCGCCCTCTTCCCCGTGCCCGTCGCCGCGCTCCTCGCGGTGCTCGCGGCGGTGCTCGGCGCCGGGCCCGCGCAGGCGGCCACCGGCTACCGCTACTGGTCGTTCTGGGAGAGCGACGGCGGCGCGTGGACGTACGCCACCCTGGGTCCCGCCACCGCCAGGCCCTCGGACGGCGACGTGATCGGCTTCCGGTTCTCGGTGAGCGAGGACTCGGGGGGCTCCGCGAAGCCGCGCCACGCCGCCGGTTCCTTCGACGGCATCTGCGCCGGGACGCCCGCCCGGGAGGGCGCCAAGCGGGTCGCCGTCGTCATCGACCCCGGTACGGCGGCCGACGCCCCGGCGGGCGAGCGGCCGCCCGCGCGCCGCACCGCGTGCGCGCGGACCGCCGCGGACGCCACCGCCGCGGACGCGCTCGCCTCGGTGGCGAAGCCGCTGCGGTACGACAGCACGGCGCTGCTGTGCGCGATCTCCGGCTACCCGAAGACCGGGTGCGGGGAGCAGGTCTCGGGCCGCGAGGACCGGCCGGGGTCGCCGGCCGCCGACGGGAGTGGCGCGGACGACGGGAACGGTGGGCCCTCCGCCGGACTGCTCGTGGGCCTCGCCGCCGTGCTGGCGCTCGGCGTCGCGGGCGTGTGGCAGGCGCGCCGCCGCCGCGGATGACGTCCATGACCCTGCGCGCGCCGCGAGCGAGCCGCAGCAACGCCCTGCACGCCGGGGCCTGGTGGCTGTGGGCGCTCGGGCTGGCCGCCGCCGCGTCGAGGACCACCAATCCGCTGCTGCTGGGGATGCTGGTGGGGGTGGCGGGGTACGTGGTGGCCGCCCGGCGCACCGACGCGCCCTGGGCGCGTTCGTACGGCGCCTTCGTGAAGCTCGGCCTGCTCGTCATCGGCATCCGTCTCGTCTTCTCGACGTTCTTCGGCTCGTCGATCCCGGGCAGTCACACCCTGGTCCACCTCCCCGAAGTCCCGTTGCCGAGCTGGGCGCAGGGCGTGCGCATCGGCGGGCGCGTGACGGCCGAGCAGCTGGTCTTCGCGGCGTACGACGGGGCGAAGCTCGCCACGCTCCTGATCTGCGTGGGTGCGGCCAACGCGCTCGCCAACCCGGCCCGGCTGCTGAAATCGCTGCCGGGCGCGCTGTACGAGGCGGGGGTCGCCGTCGTCGTGGCGATGACGTTCGCGCCGAACATGGTGGCCGACGTGGTGCGGCTGCGCACCGCCCGCCGCCTGCGCGGCAGGCCGACCGGGGGCGTGCGCGCGGTGCTGCAGATCGGGCTGCCGGTGCTGGAGGGGGCGCTGGAGCGGTCCGTGGCGGTGGCCGCGTCGATGGACGCGCGCGGCTACGGCCGCACCGCCCCGGTCCCTCCCGCCGTCCGGCACACGACCGGCGCGCTGACACTGGGCGGGCTGCTGGGGGTGTGCGCCGGTCTGTACGGCCTGCTGACGGCCGGCGGCGCGTCGTACGGGCTTCCGGTGCTGGCCGCGGGGCTCCTCGCCGCGCTGGCGGGGCTGCGGCTCGGCGGCCGGCGCGGCGTGCGGACCCGCTACCGCCCCGACGAGTGGGGCGTACGGGCGTGGCTGGTGGCCGGGTCCGGGGTGGCGGTCGCGGCGCTGATGATGTGGGCGGCCGCGTACGACCCGGCGGCCCTGCACCCGTCGGTGGTGCCCCTGGTCGCGCCGGAACTCCCGGTGTGGCCGGCGGCGTCCGTGCTGATCGGCCTGCTGCCGGCGTTCGTGGCTCCGGTGCCCGACGTGGCCCCGGTGCCTCACGTGTCCCCTGTGATGAAAGCGACTGCGAAGTGATCCGGTTCGAGAATGTGTCGGTCCGTTACGACGACGCCGCGTCGCCCGCGATCCGGGGCGTGGACCTCACGGTGCCGGAGGGCGAGCTGGTGCTCCTCGTCGGCCCCTCCGGAGTCGGCAAGTCGACGCTGCTCGGCGCGGTCTGCGGTCTCGTTCCGCACTTCACGGGCGGCACCCTGCGCGGGCGGGTGACGGTCGACGGCCGGGACACCCGGACCCACAAGCCGCGCGAACTGGCCGATCTGGTCGGGACGGTGGGCCAGGACCCGCTCGCCCACTTCGTCACCGACACCGTCGAGGACGAGCTGGCGTACGGCATGGAGTCGCTGGGGCTCGCGCCCGCCGTGATGCGCCGCCGGGTCGAGGAGACGCTGGACCTGCTCGGCCTCGCGGAGCTGCGCGACCGCCCGATCGCCACCCTCTCCGGCGGCCAGCGGCAGCGCGTGGCGATCGGCTCGGTCCTCACCCCGCACCCGAAGGTCCTGGTGCTGGACGAGCCGACGTCGGCGCTGGACCCGGCTGCCGCGGAGGAGGTGCTCGCGGTGCTGCAGCGCCTGGTCCACGACCTGGGGACGACCGTGCTGCTGGCCGAGCACCGGCTGGAGCGGGTGGTGCAGTACGCGGACCAGGTGATCCTGCTGCCGGGTCCGGGCGAGGCGCCGCGCATGGGCGTGCCCGCCGACATCATGGCGGACTCGCCGGTGCATCCGCCGGTGGTGGCCCTGGGCCGCCTGGCGGGCTGGACCCCGCTGCCCCTGTCCGTACGCGATGCCCGCCGCCGTGCCGCGGCCCTGCGGGAGCGCCTGGCCGCCGGGACCCCGGCCCGGGGACCCGCCTCGCACCCGGCCCCGGGAACGCCGTCGGGGGCCGCGCCCGGCACGGGCGCCGGTCAGGGCCCCGGCTCCGGTGCGCGGTCCGGGCCGGCCCGGGCGGCCGCCCCGCACCCCGGGGGCGACCCGCTGTCCGGCGCGGACCGGGGGCCCGGCGGTCGCGCGCCGGGTGCGGCCGGGGAGGGGCGGCCGGCGGGGAGGCTCGGGCGCCTGCTGGGCCGCCGGGCGAGCGCCGCGCCGGCGGGGGCGGCCCGCGGCGGCACCAGGGCCGTGGCCACCGTCACCGGCCTCGGCGTCCGCCGCGACCGGGTCGAGGCCCTGCGCCGCGTGGACCTGCGCGTCTCCCCCGGCGAGACCGTCGCCCTCATGGGACGCAACGGCGCCGGCAAGTCCACCCTGCTCTCCGCCCTCGTCGGCATGATCGAGCCCACCTCGGGCTCCGTCACCGTCGGCGGCCGCACCCCGCACCGCACCCGGCCCCGCGACATGGTCCGCGAGGTCGGCCTGGTCCCGCAGGAGCCGCGCGACCTGCTGTACGCCGACACCGTCGCCGCCGAGTGCGCGGCGGCCGACCGGGACGCCGGTGCGGAGCCGGGCGCCTGCCGGGCCCTGGTCGCCGAACTGCTCCCGGGCATCCAGGACGGCACCCACCCCCGCGACCTGTCGGAGGGCCAGCGCCTCGCCCTGGCCCTTGCCGTCGTACTCACCGCACGCCCCCCGCTCCTGCTGCTCGACGAGCCCACGCGCGGCCTCGACTACGCCGCCAAGGCCCGCCTGGTGGCCCTGCTGCGCCGCCTCGCCGGCCAGGGGCACGCGATCGTACTGGCGACGCACGACGTGGAGCTCGCGGCCGAACTGGCGCACCGCGTCGTGATCCTGGCCGACGGAGAGGTGGTCGCGGACGGCCCGACGGCCGAGGTGGTCGTCTCCTCCCCCGCGTTCGCGCCGCAGGTGGCGAAGATCCTCGCCCCGCAGCACTGGCTGACCGTCGCGCAGGTACGCGCCGCCCTCGCCGGGGCGACGGCATGAGCACCCCGAAGCCGGTACGCCTCGGCCCCCGCTCCGTCGCCGCGCTCCTGCTCATCAGCGTCATCGGGGTGATCGCCTTCGGCTGGCCGCTGCTCGCCGCCCCCGGCTCGGGACTCGCGGGCGCGCACGCCCAGGACGCCCCCTGGCTGCTCGCCGTGCTCCTGCCGCTGCTCGTCGCCGTGGTCGTCGCGACGATCTCCGACGCGGGGCTCGACGCGAAGGCCGTCGCGATGCTGGGCGTACTGGCCGCCGTCGGCGCGGCGCTGCGGCCGCTCGGGGCCGGGACGGCCGGTCTGGAGCCGATGTTCTTCCTGATGGTGCTGAGCGGCCGTGTCCTCGGCCCCGGCTTCGGGTTCGTGCTGGGAGCGGTGACCATGTTCGCTTCCGCGCTGCTCACGGGCGGGGTCGGGCCGTGGATGCCGTTCCAGATGCTGTCCATGGGCTGGTTCACGATGGGCGCCGGCCTGCTGCCGGGCGCGCGGCGCCTGCGCGGCCGTGCGGAACTGGCGCTGCTGGCGGCGTACGGCTTCCTGGCGGCCTTCCTCTACGGCACCGTCATGAACCTGCAGGGCTGGACGTACATCGGCGGCATGGCGTCCGGCGTCTCCTTCCACCCGGGCGATCCGGTGCACGAGAACCTGGCGCGCTTCCTCGCGTACTGCGTCACCACCTCCCTCGGCTGGGACCTGGGCCGCGCCGCCCTCACGGTCGTACTGACCCTGACCATCGGCGCCACCCTGCTCAAGGCACTGCGCCGCGCCACGCGCCGCGCCGCCTTCGAGGCCGAGGTCGCCTTCGAGGCCCCCGGGCCCTGACCCCACGGTCCCCGGGCCCGCCTACAGCCGCTGGATGATCGTCCCGGTGGCCAGCGCGCCGCCCGCGCACATCGTGACGAGCGCGAACTCCTTGTCGCGCCGCTCCAGTTCGTGCAGGGCCGTGGCGATCAGACGGGCGCCGGTCGCGCCCACGGGATGGCCGAGCGCGATCGCCCCGCCGTTCACGTTCACCTTCGCCAGGTCCTGGTCGAAGACCTGTGCCCAGCTCAGCACCACCGATGCGAACGCCTCGTTGATCTCCACGAGGTCGATGTCCTTGAGCGACATGCCCGCCTTACCGAGCACCGCGCGCGTCGCGTCGATCGGCCCGTCGAGGTGGAAGTGCGGGTCGGAACCGACGAGGGCCTGGGCGACGATCCGGGCGCGCGGCTTGAGCTTGAGGGCCCGCGCCATCCGCTTGGACGCCCACATGATCGCGCTCGCGCCGTCGGATATCTGCGAGGAGTTGCCCGCCGTGTGCACGGCGGTCGGCATGACCGGTTTGAGCCGGGCCAGCGCCTCCATCGAGGTGTCCCGCAGCCCCTCGTCGCGGTCGACGAGCCGCCACATGCCCTGCCCGCCCGCCTGCTCCTCCTCGGTCGTCGGCACCTGCACGGCGAACGTCTCGCGCTTGAAGCGCTCCTCCGCCCAGGCGGTCGCCGCCCGCTCCTGCGACAGCAGGCCGAGCGAGTCGACACGTTCGCGCGTCAGGCCGCGCTTGCGGGCGATCCGCTCGGCCGCCTCGAACTGGTTGGGCAGGTCGACGTTCCACTCGTCCGGCCACGGCTTCCCCGGCCCGTGCTTGGACCCGGACCCGAGCGGCACCCGCGACATGGCTTCGACGCCGCAGCTGATGCCGACGTCGATGACCCCGGCGGCGATCATGTTGGCGACCATGTGACTCGCCTGCTGGGACGAGCCGCACTGGCAGTCGACGGTCGTGGCGGCCGTCTCGTACGGCAGGCCCACCGCCAGCCACGCGGTGCGGGCCGGGTTCATGGACTGCTCGCCGGCGTGGGTGACCGTACCGCCGACGATCTGTTCGACGCAGTCGGCGTGGATGGACGTACGGCCGAGGAGTTCGCGGTACGTCTCGCCGAGCAGATAGGCGGGGTGCAGATTGGCGAGCGCGCCTCCGCGCTTGCCGATGGGGGTGCGTACGGCTTCGACGATGACGGGTTCCGCGGCCATGAGCCGTCCTCTCCTCACCCGCAGGACCTCCCCCGGCGCCCACGGCGGCTGCCAACTAGTACGCGTTCTAGTTCTCTGAGCAGTCTTATGAGTGCCGCCCCGACAGCGCAAGGGTCTTGCACGCGTTGTGCACGTACTCCGCACGCAACAGTTGGCGCCGCGGGCCTTGCCACTTATAGAACTCGTTACTACATTCCCGGCAACTTCTGATGGGTCGTCAGACATTGGAGCTGCCGATGCACTGCCCCGCGCTGCCCGACGGGTTCGACTTCACCGACCCCGACCTGCTCCAAGCCCGCGTACCGCATCCGGAGTTCGCGCAGGCGCGGCGGACCGCGCCGGTCTGGTGGTGCGCGCAGCCCCCCGGCATCTCGGGCTTCGACGACGAGGGCTACTGGGCCGTGACCCGGCACGCCGACGTCAAGTACGTCTCCACGCACCCGGAGCTCTTCTCCTCGCACACCAACACCGCGGTCATCCGCTTCAACGAGACGATCAGCCGCGACCAGATCGAGGTCCAGAAGCTGATCATGCTCAACATGGACCCGCCGGAACACACCCGGGTCCGCCAGATCGTCCAGCGCGGCTTCACCCCGCGCGCGATCCGCTCCCTGGAAGGCGCCCTGCGCGCCCGCGCCCGCTCGATCGTCGAGACGGCCCTCGCCGAGGCGGCCGACGACGACACCTTCGACTTCGTCACCCGCATCGCCGTCGAACTCCCCCTGCAAGCGATCGCCGAGCTCATCGGCGTACCACAGGAGGACCGGACCAAGATCTTCGACTGGTCGAACAAGATGGCGGCGTACGACGATCCCGAGTACGCCATCACCGAGGAGGTCGGCACCGAGGCGGCGATGGAGATCGTCTCGTACGCGATGAATCTGGCGGCCGCGCGCAAGGAGTGCCCGGCCAAGGACATCGTCTCGCAGCTCGTGGCGGCGGAGGGCGAGGGGAACCTGCAGTCGGACGAGTTCGGCTTCTTCGTCATCCTGCTCGCGGTGGCCGGCAACGAGACGACGCGCAACGCCATCAGCCACGGCATGCACGCCTTCCTGACCCACCCCGGGCAGTGGGAGCTCTACAAGCGGGAGCGCCCCGTGACGACGGCGGAGGAGATCGTGCGGTGGGCGACGCCGGTGGTGGCGTTCCAGCGGACGGCGACGCAGGAGGTCGAACTGGGCGGGCAGCGGATCGGCAAGGGCGACCGCGTCGGCCTGTTCTACTCGTCGGCCAACAACGATCCGGAGGTCTTCACCGCGCCCGGGACCTTCGACATCACGCGTGACCCGAACCCGCACCTCGGGTTCGGCGGCGGGGGGCCGCACTTCTGCCTCGGCAAGTCCCTCGCCGTACTGGAGATCAACCTCATCTTCAACGCGATCGCCGACGTCCTGCCCGGCCTCAGGCTCGCGGGCGACCCGCGCCGTCTGCGCTCGGCGTGGCTGAACGGCATCAAGGAACTCCGGGTGTCCCCCCGCTGAGCCGGCGGCCCCGGACCGGGGGGGTGGGGGCCGATCCTCCTACGCCCCGCCCCCACCTCCCACCGTACGAAGCCGTCGCGCGCCGGCCGGGGCACGAGGCCGCGTGCGGTCCGGTCTACCGGTGGTGACGTTTGATCAATAACGTTCGGGTGTCCGCCTGTTTACCGTTCAAGGGAGCACCCGACCGTGCCCACGGCCCAGCACGTCCCCGACCTTCTCTCGCCCGAGTTCGCCGAGAACCCGTACGCCGCCTACAAGGTGATGCGCGAGTCCGCCCCGCTGTTCTGGCACGAGGCGATGCAGAGTTACGTCATATCCCGCTACGAGGACGTGGAACGGGCGTTCAAGGACAAGGAGTCGGTGTTCACGACCGACAACTACGACTGGCAGATCGAGCCCGTGCACGGGAAGACGATCCTCCAGCTCAGCGGCCGAGAACACGCGGTGCGCCGGGCGCTGGTGGCCCCCGCGTTCCGCGGCAAGGACCTTCAGGAGATGTTCCTGCCGGTCATCGAGCGCAACGCGCGCGAGCTGATCGACACCTTCCGGGACCGGGGTGCGGTCGATCTCGTCGACGCCTTCGCGACCCGCTTCCCGGTGAACGTCATCGCGGACATGCTCGGCCTCGACAAGGGCGACCACGCGAAGTTCCACCACTGGTACACCACGGTGATCGCGTTCCTCGGCAACCTGGCCGGCGACCCGGAGGTGGCGGCGGCGGGCGAGCGCACCCGCGTCGAGTTCGCGCAGTACATGATCCCGATCATCCAGGAGCGCCGGAAGGCGCCCGGCAACGACCTGCTGTCCACGCTGTGCGAGGCCGAGGTGGACGGCGTCCGGATGAGCGACGAGGACATCAAGGCGTTCTGCAGCCTGCTGCTCGCGGCCGGCGGCGAGACCACCGACAAGGCGATCGCGGCGCTCTTCGCCAACCTCCTGGCGCACCCGGACCAGCTGGCGGCCGTGCGGAAGGACCGCGGGCTCATCGACCGGGCCTTCGCCGAGACGCTGCGGTTCACCCCGCCGGTGCACATGATCATGCGTCAGACGGCGAAGGACGTGACGCTCAGCGGGGGCACCGTCCCGGCCGGCGCGACCGTCACGTGCCTGATCGGCTCCGCCAACCGCGACGAGAGCCGGTACGCCGACCCGGACACGTTCGACATCTTCCGCGAGGACCTCACCGCGACGAACGCCTTCTCCGCCGCGGCCGACCACCTGGCCTTCGCCCTCGGGCGGCACTTCTGCGTCGGCGCGCTGCTGGCGCGGGCCGAGGTGCGGACCGGGGTGAACCAGCTGCTCGACGCGATGCCCGACATCCGGCTCGCGGACGGCGCCGAGATCACCGAGCAGGGGGTGTTCACCCGGGGACCGCGGTCCGTGCCGGTGGCCTTCACGCCCGTCGGCTGAGCGGCCGGGGGCCGCTCGGGCGGCCCCCGTCCCGTCGCCGGTGACCGGAGCCCGGCCCGAGCGGGTCACCGGCGCGGGCGCCCGGTCAGTGGGAGGACGGGGTGAAGGACACCGGCAGGGTGGTCAGGCCGCGCATCCAGATGGACGGCCGCCAGGTGAGCTCCTGCGGCTCGACCGCGAGCATCACGTCGGGGAGGCGTTCCAGGAGGGCCTCGACGGCGGTACGGGCCATGACGTCGGCGAGCTGCGGCGCGGGGTAGGGGCAGCGGTGCTCGCCGTTGCTGAAGGACAGGTGCGAGGAGTTGCCCTCCGCGCCGACGTGGCCCTCCGGCCAGATCTGCGGGTCGGTGTTGGCCGCCGCGAAGCCGAGCACCAGGCAGTCGCCGGCCTTGATGTGGCGGCCGCCGAGCTGGACGTCGCGGTCGGCCCAGCGGCCGATGAAGTTCTGGGTGGGGGTTTCCAGCCAGAGGACCTCGTTGAGGGCCTGCCCGACGCTGAGCCGCCCGCCCGAGACGTTCAGCGCGAACCGGTCGTCGGTGAGCAGCCGCCGCAGGGTGTTCCCGATCCAGTTCGCGGTCGGCTGCTGGGCGGCGGCGATGATGGAGATGAGGTCCTGGACGATCTCCTCGTCCGCCAGCCCCGCCGGGTGGGTGATCATCCGGGAGATGACGTCCGGGCCGGGGGCGTCCCGCTTCTCCTTGACGAGCGCCGCCAGGCGCTGCCCCACCCGTCCGTACGCGGCCACCGGGTCGTCGCCCTCCGCCGCGTCCAGGGACATCCGCAGGTCCTCGACGAGCTCGTCGGTGTCGGTGCTGTGGGCCGGCATGCCGCACATCTGGACCGCCGCGCGCATCGGCAGGGCGTGGGCGTACGCCGCCATCAGCTCGGCCTGGCCGCTGCCCGCGAACCCGTCGATGAGCTCGTCGGCGATCCGCCGGCAGTTGTAGCCGAACTCGAACTGGTCGACGGCCTCCAGGGCCTCGCTGATGACCCCGGCGCGGCGCTGGTGTTCCAGTCCCTCGGTGAACAGGACCGAGGGCTGGTAGCCGACGTACGGCAGCAGCGGCCAGTCGGCCGGGATCGCGTCCCACTGGTTCCAGCGGCGGGAGTCGCGGGCGAACAGCTCGTCGTGGGTGGTGACATAGGAGACCTCGGAGTAGCCGAGGACCAGCCACGCCGGGATGTCGCCGTCCAGCAGCACCGGCGCCACGGCGCCGTGTTCGCGGCGCAGCGCGCGGTAGAGCTCGGCGGGCGTCTGCTGGTACTGGAGGCCGCCGAGCCGGACCGCGCCCGCGTGCGCGGGGCAGCCCGGCGGAGGAGTCGCCCCAGAGGCGTGGGCGGTGGGGTCGCTCATGTGGTCGTCTCCTGGGCCAGGGCCAGCTTGTAGAGGTGGTCGACGAGGGTGATCAAGACGCGTTTGCCGTCGCTGCGCACCCGGGCGTCGCAGTCGAGCAGGGGGATGTGGCCGGGGAGCGCCAGTGCCTGGCGGATCTCGTCCAGGGAGTGGTACGCGGCGTCGTCGTCGAACCGGTTGACGGCGACGACGAAGGGCGTCCTGTGGTGTTCGAGACGGTCGATGGCGTACCAGGAGTCGCTCATGCGCCGGGTGTCGACCAGGACGACCGCGCCGAGGGTGCCGGAGAACAGCCGGTCCCACAGGAACCAGAAACGTTCCTGCCCGGGTGCGCCGAACAGGTAGAGCACCTTGGTCTCGTTGAGACTGATCCGGCCGAAGTCGAAGGCCACCGTGGTGGTGGTCTTGTGCGCGAGGCCGGTGGTCTCGTCGACGCCGACACCGGCCTGCGTCATGTACTCCTCGGTGTTCAGCGGGCGGATCTCGCTCACCGACCTGACGAGCGTGGTCTTGCCCACGCCGAACCCGCCGACGATGACGATCTTCAGTCCGGTGTCGGCGGCGTCGGCGAGGGGCGTGCGCTCCGGCGCCTGTGCGGGCGCCTCAGAGATTGCGGAGTCCATGCAGCACCTCCTTCAGCAGGGCGGATTCGGGCAGGTCGGCGGCGGCCGCGGCGGCCCGGGGGCGGCGGGCGGTGATCCGCCCGGCGGCCAGCAGGTCCTCCAGGAGGATCCGTACGACGGTGATGGGCATGCGCAGTTCGGCGGCGATCTCCACCACCGCGGCGGGGTGGCGGCACAGGGTGAGGATCCGTACGTGCTCCGACTGCATGCCCGGGGTCGGGTCGCACTCGCTGACCACCAGGGTCACCAGATCGAACACCGTGGTGTCCGCGGTGTGGCTGCGGCCACCGGTCACCGTGTAGAGGCGGTCCGGAGACCCGGTGTCGACGGGGCGGCGGGTCATGACGTCGGACTGTCCTGCGCACGGTTGCGCGGTTCGGCCCGCAGGTGCTCGCCGATCTGCTCGACCATCTCGCTCATGTTGTGGCCGACCACACCGGGGTCGGCGCTGTCGGCGGCCACGACGGCGAGGTGGGCGCCCTCGCCGGCCTCGACGATGAGGAGCAGTCCGCCCCGGAACTCGGCCATCAGGTGATTGACGCCTCCGGTGCCGTCGCCGAACTCCACCGAGGCGCCGTGGGCGAGGGACTGCATTCCGGAGGAGATGGCGGCCAGCTGGTCGGCCTGGTCGAGGGTGAGGTGGCTGCTGCGGCAGAGCTTGAGCCCGTCGCGGGAGAGCACCAGGGCGTGCCGGGTGCCGGGGGTGCGCTCCACGAGGTTGTCCAGGAGCCAGGTGAGGCTGGTGTCGGTGGTCTGCACGGTGGTCATGGGCCGGTCGGGCGCGGGGCTCGCTCGGCCCGTGCCTCCAATCTCGGTGGTCAGGTGAGAGATCCGGCCGCCCGGGGGCGGCGGCAAGCGGGGGTGGGGCACGGTGGTGC
>NZ_VBVX01000388.1 GCF_005981925.1 Streptomyces albidochromogenes | reverse complement strand
AGATGTGTAATAAGAGACAGACGACCTCGCGGCCGCCCTGCCCATGCCCGTCGAGTACGAGAACGACGTGAACCTCGCCGCCGTCGCCGAACAGCGGCTGGGCGCGGCGCGCGGCCACCAGGACTTCGTCCTGCTGTGGAACCACGGCGGCCTCGGCGCCGCGCTGGTGATCGGCGGCCGGCTGCACCGCGGCTGGACCGGTGGCGCCGGTGAGGTCGGGTTCATGCCGGTGCCGGGCACTCCGCTCGTGCGCCGGGTGACCAAGGCCAACTCCGGCGGCTTCCAGGAGCTGGCGGGCGGGCAGGCGGTGCCCCGGCTGGCCCGGGAGCTGGGCATCGCGGTGCCGCCGGGCGAGACGTACATCGACGAGGCGATCGCGCTGCTGAGCGAGGCGTCCCGGGCCGCCGACGGGCCGTACCGGGACCTCCTCCAGGCGTTCGCGACCGGCCTCGCGACGGGTCTCGCCGCCATGGTCGCCCTGCTGGACCCGGAGCTGGTGGTGCTGTCCGGCGGCGTGCTCGTGGCCGGCGGCGAACCGCTGCGCGCGCTGGTCCAGGCGGAGCTCGCCGAGCTCGCCGCTCCCCGGCCCCGGCTCGTGATCGGTTCCGTACGCGACGAGCCCGTACTGCGCGGGGCGTTGGAGAGCGCCCTGGCCACCACCCGTGACGAGGTCTTCGACACCACCTCCCGCTAGCGCCCCTCCGCTGCTGTCCCTCCCCCGTCCTCCAGCCCCTGGGAGCTTCGCCATGCGCCAGAAGAGCGGCAGCCGCCGCCTCGTCAGCCCAGCCGTCGCCGTCGCCGCGCTGTCCGTGCTCGCCACCGCGTGCACGGGCCAGTCCGGGGCGGGAGCGACGGACGACCCGAAGGCGGACACCACGATCACCTTCTGGCACGGCTGGAGCGCCCCGAGCGAGGTGAAGGCGATCCGGGCGAACGTCGACCGGTTCGAGGCGCGGCACAAGAACATCAAGGTGAACGTCGTCGGCAACATCAACGACGACAAGCTCAACCAGGCGCTGCGCGCGGGCGGTTCGAAGGGCCCGGACGTCGTGTCGTCCTTCACGACCTCGAACGTCGGGAAGTTCTGCTCGTCGGGCGCCTTCGCCGACCTGGGGCCCTTCATCGAGAAGTCGAAGCTCGACCTGGAGAAGACGTTCCCGAAGGTGACGCTGGAATACACGCAGTTCGAGGGCAAGCGGTGCGCGATGCCGCTGCTCACCGACGCGTACGGCCTCTACTACAACAAGGACGCCTTCAAAGAGGCCGGCATCGAGGCGCCGCCCAGGACGATGTCCGAGCTGACCTCGGTCGCGAAGAAGCTGACGAAGACCAGGGGCGACAGCTACGAGCAGCTCGGCTTCATGCCGAACTACCACGGTTACGAGACGACCACCGAGCACTACCTGGGCTCCTGGGACCAGCGTTACTTCGACGCCGACGGCAAGTCGAACACAGCCAGGGACCCGGCCTTCGCGGCCATGTTCAGGCAGCAGAAGAAGCTGGTCGACGAGCTCGGCGGGTTCCGGAAGCTGGAGAAGTACCGGGGCACCTTCGGGGACGAGTGGGGCGCCAAGCACCCGTTCCACACCGGGCAGGTCGCCATGCAGCTGGACGGTGAGTGGCGGCTCGGGATGGCCGAGGACGCCAAGGTGCCGTTCGAGATCGGCGTCGCTCCGATGCCGGTGGCCGACGACGAGGCGGACAGTTACGGCAAGGGCTTCCTGTCCGGCACGATCATGGGCATCGCTCCGGCGAGCAGGAAGCAGAACGCGGCCTGGGAACTGGTCGAGTTCATGACCACGGACACGAACGCCGTGGTGGAGTTCGCCAACGCCATCCGCAATGTGCCGTCCACCTTCGACGCCCTGAAGTCGCCGGACCTCGAACTCGACCCGCGCTTCAAGACGTTCCTGGACATCGCGCGGCACCCCAAGTCCAGCACCCCCGCCGGCGCGGTGAACGGGGCGACGTACCTCCTGACGATCCAGGACTTCGGCTATCAGTACGAGAAGGGCGCGGTGAAGGACCTCCAGGCGGGTCTGGAGAAGACCGCCGCGCAGATCGACGCCGACATCGCGAAGGCGAAGTAGTCCGCCGATGAGCACGACCGCCCCCACACTGCGCTCGAAGCGCCGCAGATCGGCGTTGCGGACCGCGGCGTTCATGTCGCCGTGGCTGGTCGGCTTCGGCGTCTTCTTCGCCTACCCGCTGCTGTCGACCGTCTACTTCTCCTTCACGCGGTACGACGGCTTCGGCGCCCCCAGGTTCAACGGGCTCGACAACTGGACGTGGGTGTTCCGCGACTACCCGATGTTCTGGCCGTCGCTGGGAAACACCCTGTGGCTGGTCCTGGTCATGGTCACCTGCCGGGTCGTCTTCGGGCTGGGCATCGGCCTGCTGATCACCAGGATCAGAACGGGTACGGGCGTCTTCCGCACCCTGTTCTACCTGCCGTTCCTCGCACCGCCCGTCGCCGCGACGCTCGCCTTCGTCTTCCTCCTCAACCCGGGCACGGGGCCGGTGAACTCGGTCCTGGGCGATCTGGGGCTGCCGGCCCCGGGCTGGTTCAACGACCCGTCGTGGTCGAAGCCGGCGCTCACGATGCTCGCGGTGTGGGGCATCGGCGACCTGATGGTCATCTTCATGGCCGCGCTGCTCGACGTACCGAAGGAGCAGTACGAGGCGGCGGAGCTGGACGGGGCGTCCGCGCTCCAGCGCTTCCGCTTCGTCACCCTGCCGAACATCTCGCCGATCGTGATGTTCTCCGTCGTCACCGGGGTGATCCAGACGATGCAGTACTACACGCAGCCGCTGGTCGCGGGGAAGGTCGCCTCCGGCGTCATCGGCGGCTCGGGCCAGCAGTTCGAGCCGGGGTATCCCGACAAGTCGACGCTGACGCTTCCCCAGCTCGTGTACAACCTCGGCTTCCAGCGCTTCGACTACGGCGCGGCGTGCGTGGTCGCACTGGTGCTGTTCGCCCTGGCCATGGCCTTCACCGCGCTTCTGATGCGGCGGCGCGGCGGCATCCTCCAGGAAGGTGAGTGACCGTCATGACGCACCTTCTCGACCGGCCGGTCAAGACGCTGCCGAGCGGCGCGGGCGCGACCCCCGCCGCGCGCACGGCCCGCCGCAGGGCGCTGCTGCACTGGATCGCCGTGCACGCGCTGGGGATCGCGGCGGCGCTCTTCTTCGTGCTGCCGTTCGTCTTCGTCGTCCTGACGTCGCTGATGAACGACCAGCAGGCGCTGACCCGCGACCTGACGCCCGACACCTGGGAGTGGGGCAACTACGTCAAGGTCTTCGAGACGCCGGGCTTCCTGACCTGGTGGCGCAACACGCTGCTGTACGCCGGGCTCGGCACCGTACTGACGGTGGTGTCCTCCGTGCCGGTGGCGTACGCGCTCGCCACGTTCCGCTTCCGGGGCCGCCGACTGTCGCTGATGCTCGTGATCTCGATGATGATGCTCCCGCCGCAGGTCGTCGTCATCCCGATGTACCTGTTCTGGGCGAAGCAGCTCGACCTGTCCGGCACGCTGTGGCCGCTGATCATCCCGATGGCGTTCGGCGACGCCTTCTCGATCTTCCTGCTGCGGCAGTTCCTGCTGACCATCCCCGACGAGTACCTCGACGCGGCGCGGGTCGACGGGTGCGGCGAACTGCGGACGCTGGTCCGGGTCGTGCTGCCGATGGCCAGGCCGGGCATCGCGGCCGTCGCCCTGTTCCAGTTCTTCTACGCCTGGAACGACTACTTCGGACCACAGATCTACGCCTCCGAGAACCCGGCCGCCTGGACGCTGTCGTACGGACTCGAATCCTTCAAGGGCGCGCACCACACCGACTGGAACCTGACCATGGCCGCGACCGTCCTGGTCATGGCCCCTGTGATCGTCGTCTTCTTCTTCGCCCAGAAGGCGTTCGTCGAAGGCGTCACACTGACCGGAGTAAAGGGCTGATGACCGGCATGAAGCTCGCTGTAGTGGGTGGCGGCTCCACGTACACCCCGGAACTGATCGACGGCTTCGCCCGTCTGCGCGACACCCTGCCGATCGACGAGCTCGTCCTCGTCGACCCGGCGGCCGACCGCCTCGGCCTGGTGGGCGGCCTCGCCCGCCGCATCTTCGCCAGGCAGGGGCACCCCGGCCGCATCACGACCACCTCCGACCTGGACGCGGGCGTCGCGGACGCCGACGCGGTGCTGCTCCAGCTCCGGGTCGGCGGGCAGGCCGCGCGCGACCGGGACGAGACGTGGCCGCTGGAGTGCGGGTGTGTCGGACAGGAGACGACGGGCGCGGGCGGTCTCGCGAAGGCGCTGCGTACGGTCCCGGTCGTCCTGGACATCGCGGAGCGGGTACGGCGTGCCAGCCCCGACGCGTGGATCATCGACTTCACCAACCCCGTGGGCATCGTGACCCGGGCGCTGCTCCAGGCCGGGCACCGGGCCGTCGGGCTGTGCAACGTCGCGATCGGCCTCCAGCGGAAGTTCGCGAAGCTGCTGGAGGTGGCGCCCGCCGACGTCCACCTGAACCACGTGGGCCTCAACCACCTCAGCTGGGAGCTGGGGGTGCGCCTCGGCGGCCCGGACGGCGAGGACGTGCTGCCGAAGCTGCTCGCCGAGCACGGCGGCGCCATCGCCGACGACCTGCGCCTGCCGCGCGCGGTGCTGGACCGCCTCGGGGTCGTCCCCTCGTACTACCTGCGCTACTTCTACGCGCACGACGAGGTCGTACGGGAGCTCGGCACGAAGCCGTCGCGGGCGGCGGAGGTGGCGAAGATGGAGGCGGAGCTCCTCTCCCTGTACGGCGATCCGGCGCTGGACGAGAAGCCGGCCCTGCTCGCCCGGCGCGGCGGCGCGTTCTACTCGGAGGCGGCGGTGGACCTGGCGGCGTCGCTGCTGGGCGACGGCGGCAGCCCGGTGCAGGTGGTCAACACGTACAACAACGGCACGCTGCCGTTCCTCGCCGACGACGCGGTGATCGAGGTCCAGGCGCGGGTGGACCGCACGGGCGCGACGCCGATGGCCGTGCCGGAGCTGGACCCGCTGTACGCGGGGCTCGTCGCGAACGTGACGGCGTACGAGGACCTGGCGCTGGAGGCGGCGCTGCGCGGCGGCCGCGACCGCGTCTTCAAGGCGCTCCTCGCGCACCCCCTGGTCGGCCAGTTCGAGTACGCCGAAGGGCTCACCGACCGGCTGATCGCGCACAACCGGGAGCACCTGGCGTGGGCGTGAGCGCGGCGGTCCTCGCCATCGACGCGGGCAACAGCAAGACGGACGTGGCGGTGGTGGGGGCGGACGGTTCGGTCCTGGCCACCGCGCGCGGCGGGGGGTTCC
>NZ_VBVX01000387.1 GCF_005981925.1 Streptomyces albidochromogenes | reverse complement strand
CGGCTCGATGAGCGACCACAGTTCGTCCGACACGATCCACGGCCGCGACTGACGTTTCCCCACGACCGGACCAACGACCACCCAAGTCGAAAGTCACTTGATCAACAACTTCTGTTAGGGCCTCTAAGCGGGCCAGGGCGACGACCTGCTCGCACGCTTCGGGGTTACGTTTGTGGGGCATGGTGCTGCTGCCAACTGTGCCGGGCCGCCAAGGAGATTGGACCTCGCCGAACTCCGGGCGGGACAGGGTCCGTATCTCGTCGGCGATCCTGCCCAGGGTTCCCGTCGTCAGAGCCAGTGCGCACACGTACTCGGCGACCCGGTCCCGCGCCGTGTGCCAGCCGGCCGCAGGGACCGCCAGACCCAGGCGCCGGGCGAATACGTGGATCAGGCGGCGGCCCTGCCCGCCGAAGCCCGCCATGGTGCCAACACCGCCGAACAGCTGGACGGCCAGCGACCGGGGCCGCACCTGGTCGAGCCGTTCGACGTCCCGCAGCAACTCATCGACCCAGCCAGCCACTTTCAGACCAAATCCCATCGGGAGCGCCGGCTGGGCATGTGTCCGGCCCAGCGCCATGTCGGTCACGTGCGTCTCCGCCAGGTCAACCAGGTCCGCTACCAGCACCCGCAGGAGCACGTCGACCTCATCGAGCACATCGCGCATCTCAAGGCACTGGCCGGTGTCCTCGATGTCCTGCGTCGTCGCGCCCAGGTGCACGTACTGGCCCGCATCTCCAGGGCACGCGTGCTCCAACGCGCTCAACAACCCAACCAGTGAATGGCCCGTACGGGCTATCTCAGCGCGCACCCACTCCATGTCGAGAGCGCATACCTGGGCGGCGCTCGCGATCACGGCCGCTGCGCCTTTGGGGATCATTCCGAGTTCGGCTTGGCTGAGTGCGAGCGCGGCCTCCACGTCCAACCAGCGTTGGAACCGGCAGACATCACAGAAGATTCGTCTGCTGGCTTCTGTGCCGTACCCAGCTCCGAAGAACCGCGAATCGACGATGTGCCCACGTTCATGCGTACAGCCGCCGGACGACATTTCCGTAACGTAGCAGGGCACTGACTGTTACATCGCCACTACCTGCACATTGGAACCCCGCTGCCTCGGGCCCCATGATCAACTCCGTCGATCTCCTCGGGGGTGAGCGGGGCGCGTCCTCGTCCCGGCGGGATGCCTACGGGCTTGGTCCGCAGCGGCAGACCGTCGTCCGCCGCCGCACCGGAAACCACCTGGTGTTCGAAGAGGTGCAGACGAATCGAAGTGGCACGTACTCCACGGCGTAGTCGATGACGTTCGCCACTGGGGTGATGTCCGACAGGGCGGCGAGTTCGAGGAGTTCTTGCTTCTGCTGGACACCCGGCAGGCGCGTGCCGCTCTGCGAGAGCGCCGGGGCGTGAGGCGACAGCCGCACCGCCTGCGGCCTAGGTTTTCCCTTCCTGTGGCTGCCGAATGGTCGCGCGTGGGCGGCGCAGAGGCGCGTTGTACCCGCAGGGATGGCACACAGGGACAATGCTCCGGGCAGATGCCTGTGGCCTCCGCGACAGACCAGCGTGGTGCGGGGCGGCCTCCCCCCGGATCTCCACATCGCGCTGTGCCGGTCGGCAGCTCAGAGCCCGCCCGCCCCCTGGACTGTCCCGGCTCAGACGACCACTGCGAAGCCGGCCCGGCCGGCGGGGCTGGGTACATTGGCCGGGGTGGGAGACGGAGGTCGTGTTTCCGGTGAGCGGAACGCTGGCGAACCCGAGCAAGGGCAGTCCCCGCGCGGACGCCGTTCCGACGGCTCCGGAGGCGGGCTTGCCGGTGCTGTTCGTGGAGGTCGAGAACGGCACCGAACCCCGGGAGATCGCGGGCAAGATTTACAAGTACCGCAGGTCCTTCCGCCGCACGGCCAAGGACACCAACAACCAAGACATCCCGATGGGGCAAACGCTCTACAGCGACCACAGCAGGGGCCACGACCGTGCGGGTTACCCGCCGGTGGCGTTCGTGTTCACCGCCCAGGTCGGCCCCGAGGCGATGATGAACCGCATGAAGGCCGTCCGCGACCTCTCCGCGGAGTGCTGGAAGGGCCAGTGGAACAACGCCAGCATGTACGGGAAGGACGGCTACCGCGTCTACGACGACACCGTCCCCGTCATCGCCCACCACCCTCACCCCACCTCCAGCAGCACGGACCCCACGGCGGGAGCGTACATCCGTGGAGGTTTGGATTCACGCACGCGCCCTCGGGCCAACTGTGCCGACGGGCCTTGGTCACGGGCCCGGCCGGGTGAAGCCCGCGCGCACGGGCGGGAGCCGGCTGGGGCGGGGGCCCTGGACCTTGCCCCGGTTACCAGGGCCTCCGTGCGGCCGCGCGCATGCCAGGGGATGGGGTCATGCGCGTGTCGCCTGGCGCAACAGCGTCGGCGGCACTCGGGTCACGGGACTGACTTCGCCTGGGGTTGTTAAGGGCTGTCTCGGGTGGGCACTCGACTGATGATGAGTGAGTGGTTAGGACATGGTGCACCCCCTCCAGGGGCCGGCCGCAGCGGGCTGCAGCGGCCGGCCCCGAGTGCTGTTGCCACAGCAGGCTGCTGGTGGTCAGAGCCAGGTGCCTGCCAGTGCGTGGCGGTCGCCGGTGAGCGCGTAGCGGCGTACGGCCAGCGCCGTTTCCCCATCGATCCCGATGTCGTCCGCGTACGGGGCGAGGACCTGTCGGCAGCGTCCTGGTCGGACAGAAAGGCCGGGGCGAGTTCGAGTGCAGTCTGCCCCAGGCGTCCGCCGGTCGAGGCCATCTCGTCGGCCAGGCGCCGTACCGCCGTCGTGTCAGTGGGATGCCGCTCCGTGTTAGCGAGCGCCCGCTCCAGCCCCTGGCCGTCGTCTTCGGCGGTGCCACCGGGGGCGGGGAGCGGAGTGCGGCGGACTTCGTCCACGACCTGGGCCACGATAGCCCGGACCACCGTCCACTCGAGCTGCCCGGCCTGGGCAGCGGCAGTGAGCCACTCGGTGACGACGGCGGTGAGTTCATCGAGTCGGCCGTGGACGTCGTCCAGCGCCCGCTGCGACAACCTCATGTCCACCAGCCCGCCCGCGTCCGTGTCTCCCGCGGGTGACACATCGGCCAGAACACCGGCAGCGCCGATCGCCCGGTTCAACGCACCGGCCGACTCGGCGATGTCGATCAGCCGGTACGCCTGCGCCCGGCCGATCCCCAGCTGACCCTGCGCATACGCACCCCACCCCGATTACCCCAGCACACCCCACACCCGCGCCCGGTGCGCGTCCCGCACCCGCTGGGCCAGGAAGGTCGCGGCCCGCCGCGCCTCCGATCGCCGCACGCAGCTGCTCGGTCAGCCGCACCGCATCATCTCGACCGGCCGGCTCCAGCGACCCGCCCTGCTCCGGCTCACTCACCGACGCCATGTCTCCATGGTGCGCCGGGCGGAGGCGGCTGGGCAGAGGGCGCGAGGGGCAGCGCCTCGGGGAATCGTCAGGGTACCGGCCCGGTTGTCCGGCCATGCGGGTGCACGCGGGTGGCCGGACGACGAACCCACACTGTCAATGGGAATGTCCGACCTCTAACGCATTGCGTGACACATCCCGCAGAGTCGCACTCCTTCTAGGCCGTGGCCGACGGCAGAAAGCGGTGAGTTATGCCCGCCGACCCCTCTCCCCAAGCCGAGTCGAGGGACGCTGTTGACGTTCTTATCGTTGGCGCAGGCCCGACCGGCCTCACCTTGGCGGTCGACCTTGCCCGGCGCGGCGTACGCAGTCTCATCGTCGAGGCGGCCGACCGGCCGTTCACCGGATCACGCGGTCTGAGCCTGCAGCCGCGCACCCAAGAGGCCTTCGACGATCTCGGCGTCATGGACGCGCTGCGGGAGGCCGGCAGTCCCTTGCTGCCCATGCAGACCTGGCGCAACGGCTGCAGAGCGGGCGAATGGCGGTTGGTGGAACGCGACCCCCAGGCGCCCGTGTCGCGGTATCCGGTGCAGTGGCTGATGCCGCAATGGCGGACGCAGCAAATCCTGCAGGACCGGCTCCTGGCATTGGGCGGGGCGGTGGAGTACGGCACTCGGCTCACGGCCCTGCGTCAGAGCGACCAGCAGGTGCATGCCGAGGTGACACAGACCGACGGCAGCCGCCGCACCCTGACCGCCGCCTATCTGGTCGGCGCCGACGGCGGACGCAGTACGGTCCGCGAGGCGCTGGGCATCACGATGAAGACCGAGGGCGGCCCACTGCACGCGGCGGTGGTCGCGGACGTGCGTCTCGACGGCCTGGACCGCGAGCACTGGCACATGTGGCCGGACGGGCCGGGCGGCGAACTGTTGCTCTGCCCGCTGCCCGGAACCGACCAGTTCCAGCTCACCGCCCCGGTCGGCGACGAGGACAGCGACCCCTGCCCGCAACGAATCCGGGAACTGATCGCCACCCGCACCCACCTGCCGCCAACGGCCGTCACCGACGTCCAGTGGACCTCGTACTACAAACCCCGCACAGCACTGGCCGAACGCTTCCGCGACAAACGGGTCTTCCTCGCGGGCGACGCCGCGCACGTCCACCCGCCCGGCGGCGGCCAAGGCCTGAACATCGGCGTACACGACGCCTACAACCTGGGCTGGAAACTAGGCCAAGTCCTTCACAGCAACGCGCCCGACACGCTGCTGGACAGCTATGACGCCGAACGCCGCCCTGCCGCCCACGACGTCCTCGACCTCAGCGCCCAGCTCTACCGCCTCGGCCGCAAACCCGAAGGAAGCCGCGAGCGCGCTCGCCACCGAAACCGCCTCACCCTCCTGTCAGTCCACTACCGTGACAGTCCTCTGAGCACCGAGGCCCGCGAACAGCTCACGCCCACCATCCTCCAAGCCGGTGACCGCGCCCCCGACCTCGCATACACCCCCGCAGACGCAGACGCAGCCGCCCACGACACGCCGCGGCAGCTCTTCGAACTGCTCACAGGCCCCCACTTCACCCTGCTCGCAGTGGACAGCACACCACCCCCCGTACCACCGACCGTCCGCACCCTGCAGGTGACCGGCGGCGCCCTGGCGCAAGCCCTCGGCATGGGCCTGTTCCTGATCCGCCCCGACGGCCACATCGGCCTGGCCACCCACAACCGTGCACACCTCGAGCGCTACTACACCAAAGTCGGCCTCGCCGCCGACTGAGCTGCCCCAGCCGACCCAGGAGCGCTGCACTGGCCCGGCCGGGCCAGCGCAGCCGTACCGCAAGGCCAGGCCGGCGACGGCACGGCAGCAGACCGACCAAACCACTCGTGCGGCGGCGTCATCGGCCGAAAAGCGCCCGGCCACCAAGCGCTGTGCACCATCTCGATCAGCCGGAACACCTGCGCCCGGCTGATCCCCAGCTCACCCTGCGCACGCACCCCCCCCC
>NZ_VBVX01000386.1 GCF_005981925.1 Streptomyces albidochromogenes | reverse complement strand
CCCGGTCGTCGAACCAGCCGTAGAAGGGGAGCTGCACGAGGAAGAGGGCGAACCAGAGAATCGTGCCGCCGACGATGGTGGCGACGACGGGCCCCTCAAGGGGCTCGGGTGCCTCGTGCTGGGGGGTCCACTTCGCCATGGTGACAGTGTAGGCGGGCCGTCCCGGGCGCTCGCCCGGCCCGGCGGAGCCCTGGCGGGCCTTGCGCGGACAGGGGTCTACGCGCGGAGATAGCGATCTTTCTCTTATGTATTCATACTGAAACGGCTTTGGTCTGATTGGTTTTGTTCGTCCGAACATCCAAGGTCGACCGCTTCTCGTTCACTCCCTTGGCTTCCCTTCTTCCGCATGAGGACACGCATGTCTCCCTCGGTCACGGCTCCGGTCGACGACAAGCAGCCGCCGCACCCCGCGGAGCCGCAGAACGGTCTCGACCGCTTCTTCAAGATCTCCGAGCGGGGCTCCACCGTCGCGCGCGAGATCCGGGGCGGCCTCGCCACCTTCTTCGCAATGGCCTACATCATCGTGCTGAACCCGATCATCCTCGGCAGCGCGAAGGACATGTACGGGCACCAGCTCGACGGCGGCCAGCTGGTCACCGCCACCGTGCTGACGGCCGCGTTCTCCACGCTGCTCATGGGCGTCATCGGCAACGTGCCGATCGCCCTCGCGGCCGGCCTCGGCGTCAACACCGTCGTCGCGCTCCAGCTCGCGCCCCGCATGAGCTGGGCCGACGCGATGGGCATGGTCGTCCTGGCCGGCTTCGTCGTGATGCTGCTCGTCGCGACCGGGCTGCGGGAGCGCGTGATGAGCGCGGTGCCGCTCAGCCTGCGCAAGGGCATCGCCATCGGCATCGGTCTGTTCATCATGCTGATCGGCCTGGTCGACTCCGGTTTCGTCTCCCGCATCCCGGACGCCGCGCACACCACCGTGCCGCTCCAGCTCGGCGCCGACGGCCACCTCAACGGCTGGCCGGTGCTGGTCTTCGTCCTCGGCGTACTGCTGACGCTCGCGCTGATCGTCCGCAAGGTGCCGGGCGCGATCCTCATCTCCATCGTCGTGATGACCGTGGTCGCCCTCGTGGTCAACGCCGTCGCGGACATCCCGGCCGGCGGCTGGGGGCTGACCACGCCCGAGTGGCCCGGCAACCCGGTGGCCTCGCCCGACTTCGGCCTGGTCGGCCAGGTCAGCCTGTTCGGCGGCTTCGAGAAGGTCGGCCTGCTGACCGGTGTCCTCTTCGTCTTCACCGTGCTGCTGTCCTGCTTCTTCGACGCGATGGGCACCATCCTCGGGGTCAGCGACGAGGCCAAACTGCTGGACGAGAAGGGCAACCTGCCGGGCGTCAACAAGGTGCTGCTCATCGACGGCATCGCCGTCGCCGCCGGCGGCGCCAGCTCCAGCTCCGCCACCACCTGCTTCGTGGAGTCCACCGCCGGAGTCGGCGAGGGCGCGCGCACGGGCCTGGCGAACGTCGTCACGGGCGGCCTGTTCGCCGTGGGTCTGTTCCTGACGCCCCTGGTCACGATGGTGCCGTCGCAGGCCGCCACGCCGGCCCTGGTCGCGGTCGGCTTCCTGATCCTGTCGGGCTCGGTCAAGGACATCGACTGGAGCGACCACACGCTCGCGATCCCGGCGTTCCTGACCATGGTGATGATGCCGTTCACGTACTCCATCACGAACGGCATCGGCATCGGCTTCGTCGCCTTCTGCGTGCTGCGACTGGCGGCGGGGCGCGGGCGCGAGGTGCCGGTGGCGATGTACGCGGTCTCGGCGGTCTTCGCCTTCTACTACCTGATGCCGGCGCTCCAGCTCACGTAGTGCGCGCCCGCGGGGGTGCGGGCGGTCTCACGCGAGGCCGTAGAACTTCTCCGTCTCGTCGACCGCCGTCTTGAAGCGTTCGTCGAAGTCGTCGCGAATGAGCGTCCGGACCACATAGTCCTGGACGCTCATTCCGCGTTTGGCGGCGTGGTCCCGGAGGCGGTCGTGCAGTTCGCCGTCTATCCGCAGGCTGAGCACTGTCGATCCCATGGGGGACAGGGTGACGTTCCCGTCCCGGGCGGCGCGTCACTTTCCGGAGCCGACTCACTCGTACGGGTGAGCTTGCGATACGGTTGGTCTTTAGTATGGGTAATGAGTTAGGCTAAATACATGCCTGACCTGTCGCACGACGGCAACGCTGCCGCTGTGAACTCCCTGCGCTCGGCCGTCATGCGGCTGGGCCGGCGCCTGAAGCATCAGCGCGTCGACGAATCGCTGAGCCCCACCGAGATGTCGGTGCTCGGCACCCTCGCCCGCTGCGGCTCGGCCACCCCCGGTGAGCTGGCCCGCAAGGAGCACGTGCAGCCGCCCTCGATGACCCGCATCGTGGCGCTGCTGGAAGCCAAGGGACTGGTCAGGCTGGAGCCGCATCCCGACGACCGCCGGCAGAAGGTGGTCAGCCAGACCGAGACCGCCGAGGCGATGCTCGAAGAGAGCCGCCGCAAGCGGAACGCCTGGCTGGCCGACCTCGCGAGCGGTCTGGACGAGGACGAATGGGCGAAGCTGCGCGCTGCCGCCCCCGTCCTGGAGAAGCTCGCACACCTCTGACCCCGCGCGCCGCCAAGGAGGCGAACCCACTTTGAGTACGGGATCCGGAGCAGACTCCGCCCCCGCACCGAACACCCACCACGAGATTCACGCCAAGGAACACCCGGGGACGACGGGCATGTTCTCGTCCCTGAAGATCCGGAACTACCGGCTCTTCGCCACCGGCGCCGTCGTGTCCAACACCGGCACCTGGATGTCCCGCATCACCCAGGACTGGCTGGTGCTCGACCTGACCGGGTCGGCCGCGGCCGTCGGCATCACGACGGCCCTCCAGTTCCTGCCGATGCTGCTCTTCGGCCTGTACGGCGGCGTCATCGCCGACCGGTACCCGAAGCGCACGCTCCTGCTCTTCAGCCAGGCCGCCCTGGGGCTGTGCGGCGTGGCGCTCGCCGCCCTGACGCTCTCCGGTCACGTACAGGTCTGGCACGTGTACCTGATCGCGTTCCTGCTCGGCATGGTCACGGTCGTCGACAACCCGGCACGGCAGTCGTTCGTGTCCGAGATGGTCGGCCCCGGCCAGCTGCGCAACGCCGTCAGCCTCAACTCGGCGAACTTCCAGTCCGCCCGCCTGATCGGCCCCGCCGTCGCGGGTGTGCTGATCACGACCGTCGGCAGCGGATGGGCCTTCATGCTCAACGGCCTGTCCTTCCTCGCCCCGCTCGCCGGCCTGCTGCTCATGCGCCAGAGCGAGATGCACAAGGTGGAGAGAGTGCCGCGCGGCAAGGGCCAGCTCCGGGAGGGCCTGCGGTACGTGTCGGGCCGACCCGAGCTGATCTGGCCGATCGTCCTGGTCGGCTTCGTCGGCACGTTCGGCTTCAACTTCCCGATCTGGCTGAGCGCCTTCGCCGACGGCGTCTTCGACGGCGGCGCCGGGCTGTACTCCCTCTTCAACATCCTGATGGCCGCTGGTTCACTGGCCGGCGCGCTGCTCTCCGCCCGTCGCCGCTCCTCGCGGCTGCGGATGCTGGTCCTTGCGGCGATGGCCTTCGGCCTGCTGCAGATCACGGCGTCGTTCTCGCCGTCCCTGTGGCTGTTCGCGATCCTGCTGGTGCCGATCGGCATGCTGGGCCTGACGGTCAACGTCACCGCCAACACGAGCGTGCAGATGGCCACCGACCCCGTGATGCGGGGCCGCGTGATGAGCCTCTACATGATGGTCTTCGCCGGCGGTACGCCGCTGGGCGCGCCCCTCCTCGGCTGGGTGACCGACACCTACGGCGCCCGCGTCGGCTTCGCGACGGGCGGCACGATCTCGCTGCTGGCGGGCGTGGGAGTGGCGCTCGTACTGGCGCGCCTCGGGGGCCTGCGCCTCAAGCTGGACCTGCGCCGGGGGCACCAGCACGTGGCGTTCGTACCCAAGGCGCCGCTCCGGCGACAGGAAGACGGCGTACGCGCGAAGGAACTCACGACAGTGGCGTGAGGCGCCGGCGCGATCGCCTCACGACGGTGGCCCCGGACACGGCACGTGTCCGGGGCCACCGTCTGTGCAGGTCACTGCTGGGCCCAGCGGTCCAGGTGCTTGGCGAGTACGCGCACGCCTTGGGCGCCCGGCTGGACCCGGGTCAGGGCCTCCCGCAGCTGCTCCGGCTTGGGGTGCAGCCGGAAGCCGTTCGCCCCCATGAAGGAACGTGCCGCGCCGAACGCCAGAGTTTTGTTGTCATGTTCAAACGGCTTGAGCAGAGCGATCGTCTGCATCAGAGCCGCCGCTTTGAGGTGCACGGACTGGTAGACCTCGTAGCCGAAGGCCTCGGCCCTGGTGCGGGCGCAGGCGGCGATCAGCGCGCCGAGGTCGTCCGGCTGGGGATCGCCGCGGAGCTCCTCGGCCGCCCAGAGGAGGTCACTGAGGTCCAGATGGTTTGTCATGCGGCAGCGGACTCCGTACGGGGAGGGGCGTCGTAGTCGGCGTCGTCCTGAGTCGCATCTGCCGCCGCCTCCTCCACCCTGTCGGCCGCGTCGATCTCCGCGAGTACGTCGCCGTACAGCTCCATCGTTTCGCGGAACGCAGCCTTGAACCGCTCCGCGAACTCGTCCCGCTGGAGCGTCGTGACGACGTATTCCTGAACCGTCATGTCGCGGGCCGCGGCACGCTCCTTGATCGCTTCGAGGGAGTCGCTGTCTATGCGCACGCTGAGCATCCTGGTCGCCATGCCGCCATGCTGGCACAGTGTCTGCGCAGGTGAAAGTGGAGGTGCACCTTCGGGTGGGGGGCGACCGCAGTCGATCATTTTGGACCGCCGCGTGCCGGAAACTGGTCGCATGAGACTCTTCGCCGCCGTACTGCCACCCCCTGAGGCCGTCGACGAACTCGCCGTCGCCGTGCAGCGCCTGCACGCCGTTCCCGGCCATGACAGCCTGCGCTGGACCGGGCACAGCGGCTGGCACTACACGCTCGCCTTCCTCGGCGAGGTGGACGACGGCCTCCTGCCCGCCGTCGAGGAGCGCTTCGGCCGCGCCGCCGCCCGCCAGGACCCCTTCCCGCTGCGCGTTCACGGCGGCGGCCACTTCGGCAACCGCGCCCTGTGGGCCGGGGCGGCCGGCGGACTCGACGCGATGCGGATGCTCGCCGACCGCGCGCACGCGGCGGCCCGGCGGGCGGGCGTGCCGATGGAGGAGCACCGGGCGTACAAGGCCCACCTGACGATCGCCCGGAGCCGCACCGGCTTCCACACCGACCTGCGGCCGTACGCCGACGCCCTCGCCGGCTTCGAGAGCACGGCCTGGACGGTGCGTGAGCTTGCTCTCGTACGCAGCAACCCGCCGACCCCCGGAGTGCCGGGCGCACAGCCGAGGTACGAGGCGCTGCGGGTGTGGGGGCTGGGTGGCTGAAGGGG
>NZ_VBVX01000385.1 GCF_005981925.1 Streptomyces albidochromogenes | reverse complement strand
GTGCAGGCCCCTCCGGCCCCCGCGCCCCCCCAGCGCAACGCCGTGCGCGCCGTGGGGCTGTTCGTCTCCGTCGGCGTCCTGTTGCTGGTCGTCGTCGCGAGCATCGCCATCGGCGCCAAGCCGCTCGCGCCGGGCGACGTGTGGCACGGCTTGTTCCACGCCTCGGGGACGGGCAACGACGTGATCGTGCAGGATGTCCGGGTGCCCCGCACCATCCTGGGCGTACTCGTCGGCGCGGCCCTCGGGCTCTCCGGCGCCGTCATGCAGGGGCTCACCCGCAACCCGCTCGCCGAACCGGGCATCCTGGGTGTGAACGCCGGGGCGGCGGCCGCCGTCGTGTCCGCCATCAGCTTCCTCGGCATCACCTCGCTGAGCGGGTACGTCTGGTTCTCGTTCGCCGGCGCGGGAGTCGTCTCGGTCCTCGTCTATCTCCTCGGCGGCAGCCGGGGCGCGACCCCCGTACGGCTGGCGCTCGCCGGCACCGCCGCGACCGCCGCGCTCTACGGCTACGTCAACGCCGTACAGTTGATGGACTCGGCGGCGCTGGAGCAGATCCGGTTCTGGACCGTCGGGTCGCTGGCCTCCGCCGACATGGTGATCATCGGTAAGGTCTGGCCGTTCGTCGCCGTCGGTGTGGTGCTCGCGCTGCTGATCGCCCGGCCGCTCAACGCCATGGAGATGGGCGAGGACACGGCGCGGGCGCTGGGCGTTCACCTGACCCGTACGCGCGTGCTCGCCATGGTCGCCGTGACGCTGCTGTGCGGCGCCGCGACCGCCGCCTGCGGGCCGATCGTGTTCATCGGGCTGATGGTCCCGCACCTGGTGCGGACCCTCACGGGACCCGACATGCGCTGGATCCTCCCGTACGCCGCCGTGCTGGCGCCGGTGCTGCTGCTGGGCTCCGACGTCATCGGGCGGGTCGTGGCCCGGCCGTCCGAACTGCAGGTCGGCATCGTGACCGCGCTCGTCGGCGGCCCCGTCTTCATCCATCTCGTACGCCGCCGGAAGATGGCTCAACTGTGACCGCTACCGCACCTCCGCAGCCCCGCGACCCGTCCCGGACCCGGACCTCGCGCGCGATCCGCACCGGCGGCGGGCTCTCCCTCCGGATCGAGCCGAGGGCGCTCCTCGCCACGCTGCTGCTCGCCGTCGTGGCGTTGGGCATGGGGGTCGTGCTCATCGGCAGCGGCGACTTCCCGATGTCGCCGGGGGATGTCGTACGCACGCTCCTCGGCAACGGCACCGCCTCGCAGGAGTTCATCGTGACCGAGCTGCGGATGCCGCGAGCCGTCGTCGCGCTGCTCGTCGGTGCGGCCCTCGGGGCCTCCGGCGCCGTCTTCCAGTCCATCTCCCGCAACCCGCTGGGAAGTCCGGACGTGATCGGTTTCGGGCAAGGCGCCACGGCCGGCGCGCTGACCGTGATCGTGCTGTTCAAGGGCGACGCGCTCGCGGTGACGGGCGGCGCGCTCGTCGGCTGTCTGCTGACGGGGGCCGCCGTCTACTTCCTCGCGTGGAAGCGGGGCGTGCACGGCTTCCGGCTGGTCCTCGTCGGCATCGGCGCGGCCGCCATGCTGACGGCGGTCAACCACTACCTGATCACCAAGGCCAGCATCGTCGACGCCACCCGCGCGACGGTGTGGATGACGGGCTCGCTCGACGGGCGCGGCTGGGAGCAAGCGTGGCCGCTGCTCGGCGTGTGCGCCGTGCTGATCCCGCTGATGCTCGGGCACGGGCGGTCGCTGCGCATGATGGAGATGGGCGACGACGCGGCGTACGCCCTGGGGGTGGGCGTCGAACGCGTCCGGCTCGTGCTGATGCTGTCCGCCGTCCTGCTCATCGCCGTGGCCACGGCCGCCGCCGGGCCCATCGCCTTCGTGGCGCTGAGCGCGCCGCAGCTCGCCCGCAGGCTGACGCGGTCGCCGGGGGCCAACCTCGGGGCCTCGGTGTGCATGGGCGCCGCCCTCCTCGTGGTCGCCGACTGGATCGCCCAGCAGGGCCTCGGCGGCACCCAGATGCCGGTGGGTGTGGTGACCGGCGTGCTCGGCGGCTGCTACCTGCTGTGGCTGCTGGTCGCCGAGCGCAAGGCGGGACGTATATGACGACCGAGAAGAACCCCAGGAGCATGCCAGTGCAGTGTCAGCGCCTCAGCGCGGAATCCGTCACCCTCGCGTACGACGACCGGGTCATCGCCGAAGACCTCTCCGTCGAGATACCCGACCACTCGTTCACGGTCATCGTCGGACCGAACGCCTGCGGCAAGTCGACGCTGCTGCGCGCCCTCTCACGCATGCTCAAGCCCTCGCAGGGGCGGGTGCTCCTGGACGGGCACGCCATCGGCTCCATGCCGGCGAAGAAGGTCGCCAAGACCCTGGGGCTGCTGCCCCAGTCGTCCGTCGCGCCCGACGGGATCACCGTCGCCGACCTGGTGGCGCGCGGCCGCTACCCGCACCAGGGGCTGCTGCGGCAGTGGTCGCCGCAGGACGAGCGGATCGTCGAGGAGTCGATGCGGTCCACGGGCGTCGGCGAGCTGGCCGACCGCTACGTCGACGAGCTGTCCGGCGGGCAGCGCCAGCGCGTGTGGATCGCGATGGCCCTCGCCCAGCAGACGCCGCTGCTGCTGCTCGACGAGCCGACGACCTTCCTCGACATCCAGCACCAGATCGACGTGCTCGACCTGTGCGCGGAACTGCACGAGACGCGGGGCCGCACCCTGGTCGCCGTACTGCACGACCTGAACCACGCCGCGCGGTACGCCACGCACCTGATCGCCATGCGGGACGGCGAGATCGTGGCGCAGGGCCCGCCGGCCGAGGTGGTCACCGCGGAGCTGGTGGAGCGGGTCTTCCGGCTGCGCTGCCAGGTCATCGACGATCCGGAGACCGGGACGCCGCTGGTGGTGCCGGCGGCGCGGCAGGCGCGCGGGCGGGCGGTGGCCGCGCCGGCTACAGCAGCTTCCTGAGCCGGATCAGGTCGCGCAGCCCGGCCTCCAGCCGGACCCGGCCCGAGGCCCAGGCCCTGGCGAAGTTCAGCTCGCCGTCGACCATGGCCACCAGGTCGTCGCCGGTCATGGCCAGGCGGATCTCGGCGCGCTCGCGCGGCGGCCCGTCGTGGGTGTCCCGTACGTCGATCCGGCCGTCCGCGAGGCGGCCGGTGAACGTGACGTCCAGATCCGTGATGTGACAGCTCAGGGAGCGGTCGAGCGCGGCGGCGCTGCGTACGCCGTCGTCGTCGGCCCGGGCCAGGTTGTCCGAAAGTGTGTCGAGTGCGCCGCGGCACTCCTCCGTCGTTGCCATCGGATCGACGGTACCCCAGGGCTTCGGGGTAGCGTCGGGGCATGAACCACGAGGTCGACGACGCCCCCCGCCCCGAGAGCGGCGCGAGTGGCCCGCACACCGCTCACGCCCGGTACGGCGACGACGACGCGGCGGCGGTGGCCGCCCCCTCCGGCCCGGCCGCCCCGGCGCCCCTCGGCATGGAGCGCACACCCACCGGGCACGAGGACGTCGACGCGCTCCTGGAGCGGCTGGGCGACGCCGACCACCTCCCGGCGGACGGGCACATCGAGGTGTACGAGGATGTACACCGGGGACTGCGTGAGGCGCTGACCGCGCTGGACGCACGACCGGGACCTCCGGCGCCCCCTTCCTCGTACGACAACAGGAGCTGAACCGATCGTGGCAGGAGTCGCGCGCCGACGCCTCGACGCCGAGCTGGTCCGCCGGAAACTCGCCCGCTCACGGGAGCACGCGAGCCAGCTGATCGCCGCAGGGCGGGTGAAGGTGGGCGGCGCCGTCGCGACCAAGGCGGCCACGCAGGTCGAGACGAGCGCCGCCGTCGTGGTGCTCAAGGACGACAGCGATCCGGACTACGTCTCACGGGGCGGCCACAAGCTGGCCGGCGCGCTGGAGGCGTTCGTACCGCTGGGGCTGAAGGTCGAGGGGCGGCGGGCGCTCGACGCCGGGGCCTCGACGGGCGGGTTCACCGATGTGCTGCTGCGCGCGGGGGCCCGGCAGGTCGTCGCCGTCGATGTCGGGTACGGCCAGCTCGCCTGGTCCCTGCAGTCCGATGAACGGGTGAGCGTCAAGGACCGTACCAACGTGCGGGAAATGACACTCGACACGATTGACGGGGAGGCGGTCGACCTGATCGTCGGTGACCTGTCCTTCATCCCCCTGGGGCTGGTGCTCCCGGCGCTGGTGCGGTGCGCCGCGCCGGACGCCGATCTTGTCATGATGGTGAAGCCGCAGTTCGAGGTGGGCAAGGACCGCCTCGGCAGCGGCGGCGTCGTACGCAGCCCCGAGCTCCGGGCGGAGACGGTGCGCGCGGTGGCGCGGCAGGCGTGGGGGCTCGGTCTGGGCGTACGGGGCGTCACCGCCAGTCCGCTGCCCGGGCCTTCGGGGAACGTCGAGTACTTTCTGTGGCTCCGGGCCGGTGCTCCCGAGCTCGACCCGGCGGATGTTGACCGTGCAGTGGCGGAGGGGCCGAGTTGACAACGACGACAGCGACGACCGACAGATCTGCCGAGACCCCTGGAGCGGAGCGCACTGTCTTCCTGCTCGCGCACACCGGACGCCCCGCGGCGATCCGCAGTGCCGAACTGGTCGTACAGGGCCTGCTGCGCAGCGGGATCGGCGTACGCGTGCTGGCGGCGGAGGCGGCCGACCTGCCGCTGCCACCGTCCGTCGAGACGGTGGCGGAAGCCTCGCCCGCCGTGCTCGACGGCTGCGAACTGCTGATCGTCCTCGGGGGCGACGGGACGCTGCTGCGCGGCGCCGAGTTCGCGCGTGCCTCAGGGGTGCCGATGCTCGGCGTCAACCTGGGCCGTGTCGGCTTCCTCGCGGAGGCGGAGCGCGACGACCTCGACAAGGTGGTCGACCGGGTCGTCACGCGGGCGTACGAGGTCGAGGAGCGCATGACCCTCGACGTCCTCGTGCACAACAACGGCGACATCGTCCACGAGGACTGGGCGCTCAACGAGGCCGCCGTACAGAAGGTCTCGCCCGAGCGGATGCTCGAAGTCGTCCTGGAGATCGACGGGCGGCCGGTGACCGGCTTCGGCTGCGACGGCATCGTCTGCGCCACCCCGACCGGTTCCACGGCGTACGCCTTCTCGGCCGGCGGGCCGGTGGTCTGGCCGGAGGTGGAGGCGCTCCTGATGGTGCCGATCAGCGCGCACGCGCTGTTCGCGAAGCCGCTGGTGACGTCGCCGAACTCGGTGCTCGCGGTCGAGGTGCAGCCGCACACGCCGCACGGCGTGCTGTGGTGCGACGGCCGCAGGACCGTGGAACTGCCCTCCGGCGCGCGGGTGGTGGTGCGCCGGGGCGCGGTGCCCGTACGGCTGGCGCGGCTGCACCACGCGTCGTTCACCGACCGGCTCGTGGCCAAGTTCGCCCTTCCCGTCTCGGGGTGGCGGGGGGCGCCGCACTGAGTG
>NZ_VBVX01000384.1 GCF_005981925.1 Streptomyces albidochromogenes | reverse complement strand
GGGCGGGCGGGCTGCGTGGCGTCGTGGATGCTCGGCGGGTGGAAGCGCTCCTGCCGTCACGCGGTGCGGTGGTTCCACTGTGCCGAAGCGGTGGACCCTTTCGTTCGTGTCCTGGGCTGAATCCAGTCGGGCCATTCCGTCGCACGAGACGAGGCACAGCGAAGGCGACAGGCTCCCTGGGCGCGATTGCGGCCAGGGAGCCTTCGGGAGAGTCGGTTGTCCTCTGGGGAGGACTAGAGCGCGATCCACTCGGTGGAGGTGGTGACCTCCTTCAGGACGTCCGGGAGCGGCTCGATGCCGAGGCCCGGGCCCGTCGGGACGTCGAGGTGACCGTCGGCGAGGACGAAGGGCTTCGTGATGTCCGTGGCGAAATAGCGGTGCGAGCCAGAGGTGTCGCCGGGGAGAGTGAAGCCGGGGAGGGCCGCGAGGGCGACGTTGGCGGCGCGGCCGATGCCGGTCTCCAGCATGCCGCCGCACCAGACGGGGATTCCGTGGGCGCGGGCGATGTCGTGGATACGGCGGGCTTCGAGGTAGCCGCCGACGCGGGCCGGCTTGATGTTGATGATCGAGCAGGCGCCCAGCGAGATGGCCGCGGCGGCGTCGGCGGCGGACTCGATGGACTCGTCCAGGCAGATCGGGGTGCGCAGCAGCTTCGCGAGCTGGGCGTGCTGGACCATGTCGTCGTTGGCGAGGGGCTGTTCGACAAGGAGCAGGCCGAAGTCATCGAGCTTGGCGAGCTGCTGGGCGTCGACGAGGGTGTACGCGGCGTTGGCGTCGACCTGGAGGAGGAGGTCGTCGCCGAAGCGCTCGCGGACGGCGCGGACGGGGGCGACGTCCCAGCCGGGTTCGATCTTCAGCTTGATCCGGACGTAGCCCTCGGAGACGTACCCCTCGACCGCGTCGAGGAGCTCGGGTATCGAGTCCATGATCCCGACGGAGACGCCGCAGGGGACGCGGTCGCGGGCTGCGCCGAGGTATGAGCCGAAGGACTCGCCGGTCGAGCGGAGTTGGGCGTCGAGGACGGCGGTCTCCAGGACCGACTTGGCCATGTGGTGGCCGGTGAAGGGTTCCAGGGCGCGGCCCACGGTGGCCGCGTCCACGCCCTCCTTCGGGAGGGCCGGGACGAGGAAGCGGCGCAGGACGTCCTGGGCTCCGTCGACGTACTCGGAGCAGTAGCGGGGCTCGGACATGGCCGCGCACTCCGCCCAGCCTTCGATTCCGTCGGAGGTGACGACACGGACGAGCAGAACGTCGCGGCTGGTCTCGACGCCGAAGGAAGTGCGGAAGGGGGCGACGAGCGGCATCGCGATGCGGCGCAGTTCGACGCCGGAGATCGTTGTCTTCATGTGCGGGTGGCTCCTGGTCGGTTGTTCAGGCGGTGCGGTGGACGACATAGCTGCGGCGGTCGTGGAAGCCGGCGACGCGAGCTCCCTCAGCGAGTAGGCCACCGAGGACGTGTCGTACGGCGAGCCGCCATTCCCGGGCGGCGTCCGGGTCCGTACGGCGCAGGGACTCGATGTCGTCGGGGAGGTCGATGAGGACGGTGCCGGCGTCGGTCGGGACGACCGCGGGGCGGCCGCCGTGGTCACGGACACCGTGAGCGGTGTCGGCGGGCAGGTCGAAGGTGTACGGCCCTGCGGGCGCGGTCAGGTCCCAGGCGGTGAGGACGCGGTCGGACTCGTCGCCGCCGTTGATGGCGTCGTCCATGGCGCCGTAGAAGGACTGCAGGTACTCCTCTGGGCGGGCGCCGAGCTTGACGAGGTTGAAGTAGGCGTTGCGGCGGATCAGCGGATCGTAGGTCCACGTGATGCGCTTCAGTCCGCGGTCGAGGGCCCATCGGCGCTGGTGCAGCTTGAGGGCGAGACCGATGCCGCGTCCCTGGGAGGCGCCGGTGATGTGGGAGTGCAGGGTGGTGCCTACGGGGTCGCCGTAGAAGCCGACGGAGGCGCCGACCAGGCGGCCCTGCTCGTAGGCGCCGGCCACGTAGTTGCCCGCGTGGGACAGGGCACGCATCACCTCGGCGGACACGGGCGGACTGTCGGCGGCCGTGCCCCATATGCCGGCGTAGAGGCGGCTGACGGTGTCGAGGTCCTCCATGGTGTGGAGTTCCCTGACGTCGAGTGCGGTCACTGCAGCGCTCCGACGAGGTGGGCCAAGAGCCGGGCGCGGTCCGGCATCGTGGCGGTGACGACGTGTTCGTGGTCGGCGTGGGCCCCGTCGCCGACGGCGCCGAGGCCGTCGAGCGTGGGGCAGCCGACTCCGGCGGTGTAGTTGCCGTCGGAGGCGCCGCCGACGGCCGCCTGCCGAAGAGGGTCGAGGCCGAGTCGCGCGGTGACGTCGCCGGCCAGGGCGAAGAGCCCGCGTGAGGCGTCGGGGTCCAGGGGCGGGCGGTTGGGGCCGCCGGTGATGTCCAGGCGCGCGTCGGGGTGTTCGGGTCGCAGGGTCCTGATCAGCTGGTCGACCGTGTCCTGGGCGGCGGCGCTGGGGACGCGTACGTCCACGCTGAGGTCGGCCCGGGCCGGGACGGTGTTGTTCGCGGTGCCGGCCGACATCACGGTGGGAGTGACCGTCGTCCCGGGTCCGGTCTGGGCGTTGACCGTGTCGGCGATCCGGCTCAGGGCCAAGATCTGGTGGGCGAGTTCGGTCGCCGCGTTGACGCCCTTCTCGGGTTCGAGCCCGGAGTGGGCGGCGCGGCCGTGGACCGTGATGTCGTAAAGGGAGACGCCCTTGCGACCGGTCTTGAGTGCCCCTCCGGGTGCGGAGGGCTCCAGGACGAAGGTGGCCGCGCACTGACGTGCCAGGTCCTCGATGAGGTGGCGGGAGGTGTCCGAGCCGACTTCCTCGTCGCCCGTGACCAGGACGCAGATCCCGTCGAGGGAGGGCAGGGCGGCGAGTGCGTGGAACATCTGGACCAGGCCGGCCTTCATGTCGAAGACGCCCGGGCCTCGGGCGATGCCCTGCTCCACCGACCAGGGGTGGGTCGTGAGCGAGCCGATCGGCCAGACGGTGTCGTGGTGACCGAGAAGCAGGATGCGCGGGGTGCCGAAGGTCCACTGGACGTGCGTGACGCCGTCGACGACCAGCGTCTGCGGGCGGGACCCGAGCAGCCGGCTGCCCTGGTCGGCGACCACCTGTGCGCTGCGTGCGACAGCTGCGTGGTCGGCGGAGTACGACTCGCAGGTCGCGAGTTCTTCGAGGTCGGCGAGCATGGCGTCAAGGTCGAACGCATGGTCCGCTCGCGGGGGGCTGGGTTCTTGGTCAACCGGCACGGTGGGTCCTCCAGGTCGGGATGTTGCCACGCTAGGCAGGGCGGACACGGCCCAGTTGGTGCCGTGGTGACAACCTGGACGTCCGGTTCGTACCGCGGCCCCAAAGCCCGCCGGATAAGCCGGTGCCCGGTGGTCGTACGACCGCCGGGCACCGTGCAGGGACAAGTCGGCGCAGGTCAGCCCATATGCTTGGCCATGAGCTGCCGCATGTTCCCGCCGAGGATCTTCAGGATGTCCTCCTCCGGATGCCCCCTGCGCACGAGCGCCTCGGTGACCAGGGGCATGCCCGCCGGGCCTTCGAGGCCGGGGAAGTCGAACATCGGGTCCTCGTCGTCGAGGTTCTCGCAGCAGGGCGGCATGACGTCCGCCATGACCTCGCGTACGAAGTCCGAGCCGAGCCCGACGTGGTCGATCCCGGCGACGGAGACGATGTGCTCGATGTGGTCGACGATCCGGTCGGTGCTCACCTTGGCCTGGTCGTCGGTAAGGAAGTCCGGCACGAAGTTCACGCACACCACGCCGCCGGTGGCGGCGACGCCGCGGATCTGCTCGTCGGTGAGGTTGCGGTGGTGATCGCGCAGGGCGCGGGCGCACGAATGGGTGGCGATGAGCGGCCGGGTGGCCAGTTCCAGGACGTGCGCGACGCCACTCGCCCCCAGGTGGGAGATGTCGAAGAGCATCCCGAGGCGCTCCATCTCGCGCACCGCCTCGACGCCGGGCACGGTCAGCCGGCTGCCGGTGGCGTCCTCGCGACTGCCGTCCGCGAGCGGGGTGCGCCCCCAGTGGGCGATGGAGGCGATCCGTACACCCAGTCGGAAGAGGGTGGGGAAGAGCTCGACGGAGGCGTCGATGCCGGGGGCGCTCTCCAGGGCCAGGACCAGCGCGATCTTGTTCTCGGCGAGGGCCGCGTCGATGCCGGCGCCGTCGAGGCAGAGGGCGACCTGGTCGGCGTTGGCCTCGGCGAGGACGTGGGCGCACTCGATCATGCGGAGGGTCTGCCGGAGCGCCCCCTCGGGGCGGTACTGGTCGTCGATGAAGACGGGCAGGACCTGGATGTCGATGCCGCCCTCGCGCAGCTGGGGCAGCCAGCGTTCGCGGAAGAAGGGGCCCCAGCGCTTCGGGGGGCGTGCGGCGACAGCCAAGAGGAGGTCGTTGTGGGCGTCGGCGACGACGGCACGGTGGTGGAGGTCGTGGGACACGACGGTCCTTTCGGGCGGTGGAAGGGCGTCCGGCGGCCCGTATCCGTACGGGGTGTCGGGCCGCCGGACGCGATGGCGAGGGGCGGAAGGCTCAGGCGTGGGCGAGGCGTGGGACGGAGTCGAGCAGGGTGCGGGTGTACGCGTGCCGGGGCGCTCCGATCACGTCCTCGACGGGGCCGGTCTCCACGAGCCGGCCGCGGTGCATGACGGCGACGGCGTCGCTGACGTACCGCACGACGGCGAGGTTGTGCGAGATGAAGAGCATGGTCAGGCCGAGTTCGCCGCGCAGTTCGCGCAGCAGGTTGAGGACGGCTCCCTGGACGGACACGTCCAGGGCGGAGGTGATCTCGTCGGCGATGAGGAGTTCCGGCTCGGCCGCGAGGGCGCGGGCGATGGCGACGCGCTGGCGCTGGCCACCGGAGAGTTCGCGGGGGTACTTGCTGGCGTACGCGGCCGGGAGGGAGACCAGTTCGAGGAGCCGGCCGACCTCCGCCTGCCGCTGGGTGCGCGGGACGCGGGTGCCCTCGGCGATGGCGTCGCCGATGCTCATGCGCGGGTTGAGCGAGGAGTACGGGTCCTGGAACACCATCTGGACGCCGCCGGGCGCGACCCCGGTGACCGTGCCCCGGTACGGCGTCAGGCCGGCAACGGCGCGGGCGAGGGTGGACTTCCCGGAGCCGGACTCCCCCACAAGCCCGGTGACAGAGCCGGCGGGAACCTCCAAGCTCACGCTGTCGACGGCGGTGAAGGAGCCGAAGCGGACGGTGAGTTCACTGATGTTCACAGGACCTCCCAGCAGGCCACGGAATGGGTCTCCGTACGGGCGAGCAGCTTGGGGCGGATGGCGCAGCGGGCGGTGGCGAAGGCACACCGGTCGGCGAAGGCGCAGCCGTCGCCGACGTCGGCGGGCGCGGGCTGGCGGCCGGGGATGGTGGTGAGGGGGCCCGAGCGGTCGGTGTCCATAT
>NZ_VBVX01000383.1 GCF_005981925.1 Streptomyces albidochromogenes | reverse complement strand
ACGAGGGCCCGCGCGGCGGCCCCGGCATGCAGGAGATGCTCTACCCGACGTCGTTCCTCAAGGGCCGCGGCCTCGGCAAGACCTGCGCGCTCGTCACGGACGGCCGTTTCTCGGGCGGTACGTCGGGGGGACCAGGTCGGGCAGGGTGCGGGCGCGGTCGGCGAGCCGCTTGCGGTAGGTGGCGCAGTCCAGGTGGAGGTCGAGGAGATAGGTGACCGCCTGGGCCAGGGCCAGTGGCAGATGGCCCAGGTCGCGGGCGAGTTCCTGGACCTGCCCGGGGTCGTCGTGGCGGCCTTGGGCGGCGAGTTTGGCCCTCAGGTAGCCGACGGCCTCGCCCTTGGTGAACAGGCCGACATCGATGAGGTGGCCGGGCAGGGCGGCGTCGCGGCGGCGGGTGGTGACCACAGTGCGACCATTGGGGCGTGCCGGCGGCCAGAGGTCACTTCGTCCGTCCGTACCGTTCAGGTGCGCGGGGTCACTCACGTCGTCGAGCACGATCAGCCATCGCCGGTCGGTGGACTGGGCCCAGGCCAGAAAGCGCACGGCGGCCCGCTCAGGGTCGTCGAGACCGGCCCGTTGAGGGTCGTCGGGGTCGGTCACCGTGACAGCGGCCTCGGCATAGGCGCTCAGGACCGCGTTCCGGCTGGTCGCGGTGACCCACACCAGCAGATCCACCGCCCCGGCCTGCCACGCGGTGCGGGCGTGGTGGGCGGCGAGCTGAGTCTTGCCGACCCCACCGGTCCCGGACAGCACCTGGCACAGCACAGCCGTCCCACCCCCGGCCACCGCTCGCTCCAAGGCCTCGACGGCATCGCGGTGCTGGAAACAGTCCGCCTGCCGCGGGACCACGCCGGCCAGCCGCGGCCAGGAGAGCGGCGCCCGCGGCGCGGCATGGTGCGTCACCGAACCGGCGCGGCCGACCACCAGGGCGCCGGACTGCGCGTAGAGCGATGTCTGCGCAAAGATGTGCGGGGCCTGGCTGGCGCCGGGTGCGGTCAGCGCTGCTCCGGACCCGGCATCGGAGGGTTTCCGAGGGTCACGTCGCCCATGCGCAGGGCGGCCGCCGACCCGCGGTCGGCCTTGATGTCGGCGTTGCCGCCGATGGCGATGCCGTCGTCCCCGGACGTCACTCCCCCGGCGGCCTGCCGGGCAACCAGTTCGCGCAGTTGCCCGGCGGCTTCCTCGCGGCCCGCCTCGCCCAGACTCTCCAATAGGTCCTCGCACCGGGCCTGCCAGGATGCTTCCAGCCGGGTACGGACCTCGTCGGCGTCACCCGGGTCGGCGCGGTCCAGTTCGAGGGCCGACCGGTCCAATCGTTCCAGGACCACCTGAGTTTCCTGCGCGTCCCGGCGGCCGAAGATCAGGGCCGCCCGGTCCCGGAATCCCGACCACACCTCGGTGCCGGCCGCCGAAGCCACCGCCGCCCCGAACGCCGAAGCCAGAACAACCAACGCCTGATCCAACATGTCATCCCCCCCGCAAGACGGCCAGCCCCATGTCCCTATGCCGGTAAAGCGTACCGAGCCGGGCACCTCACCGGACCGCCTCGGCAGACTTCGCTTCGCAAGCAAACTCGCTCAGGTGGGAGACTTAACCGAGCCAATAGAGTCTTTGATCCGGGCAATTTGAAACGTGCACTTGCCTAAGCCGGGCAAGTTACGAGATCAAGCAACACGACCGCAGCGCCTGGCACTCCTCAAGCCGCCTCGTTAAGTACCGAGCCCGGGTGGTCGCCTCCTCGCCCGTTGGGATTACGGCTGCTGTGGCGCCTTGCACCGCCGCCTCGCTGCGGGCTTCGATGGGTTTGGGCTCGTGAACGCCCGGCTGCGCGATGGAAGACGCCCCCGCACTCTTTCGCCGAGGACCGGCCAGAAGCGTCACTCCTGTACGACACCTGCGACCCACCTCACAAAGCGCTAGCCGCCGGGGGCCGGTTTGGCGCGGAACAGCGACCACGATGCCTCAGGCCGCCCTGGCCCTCACCGAAGACCGCCGCCGCAGCACCGGTGAGTCCCACCAAGCCCTGTACACGCTTCTCAGCGACGACGACCAAGTGCTCACCATCCCCGCAGCACGCCACCCGGAACAGGCGCAGCTGGAGGCCGCAGTCTTCCTCGCCTGCTGCAAGATCGGCGGACTCTCCGAACACCCCCTGGGCATCGTCCAGGTACATCCGCAGGACGAGCAGCTCACCCTCCGGCTCCTCGACGAGCCGTACGTCGTCCACCACTGGGCCGAGTTCCTCCTCCCCTGGCTGACCGGCGAGGACAGTGACCGCCCCCAGGACTGCGTTGCTGGGGTGGCCGGCCTGCGCTACCGCCGCGAGAGCGGCGGCATCAGTCTCCACCGCCCCGGCATGCCAGCCCGGATTCTGCTGACCGGCTTCAACCCACGCTGGTGGGAGCGGATCGCAGAGCGGCTCAACACCGACTACGGCCTGCTCCAGAGCGAGCGCCACTGGACACCAACGGAACGGGCCGCGTACACCGCGACGCTGCGCTCCCCCTTCGAACCGCCGTCGCTCCTCTCCCCTCTGCTGCGACGCATCCGGGCGACCGCCGGCCCCGGCCCGTTCAACGGCACCGACGCCTGGAACTCGGTCGGCGGCTCCTTCCGGCTTGAGACCACCGACGGCCCGCCGTGCCCCGAACTCACCAGGCTCCTCGGCGACGGCCCCACCGGGTTGGACTGGAAGATCGATCACAAGAGCTGCACCTGCCTGAGCGACCACACTCACCGAATGGGCTGCACCATCGACTTCCTCGAACCCACCACCGGTCAGTTCGTGTACTACTCCAACCTCAAGTGGGGCCGCACCCACAGCGACCGCCGCCTCCAGACCATCACCGAGCTGAACCGCCTGGCCTTCGCCTGACACAAGCCGTGCCGGGTTCCGGCGACCAGCGTCAGCCCGACTCCGTGTCAGAGCTGCTGCCGCGCAGGAGCCGCCGTTTCCATTGGAAATGGCGGCTACCCCCTCGTCGCCCTGACTGTGCGGGACCTCGCCTACCAGCAAGGATCAAGTCGTCGTCCGCAGTGGTACCGGCTGAGGCAGCATGACCGCTCCTCCGGAGCGGGACCATCCCCGCACGTGCGTTGATGGTCGCGTCGTTGAGGGCCTGGATGGCGCTGCGCAGACCTGCTCCCCGCGCATGCGGGGATGGCGCCTGATTGTTCGTTGGCCGCCGCCATCAGCTGCGGCGCGCTCCAGCGGAGTTTTAGGCCCTACGCCGGTGCGTCGGGACCTGCGTCCAAGCGGCCCCGTGTCCACGTCGAACGTCACGGCCTGGACGTGTTCGGCGAGTTCGGGCGCGGCAGAGGTGAGGACCGTCTCCCTCTTAGCGAGGGCGCTTTCGCCGATGCCGCTTCGCGGGCAGCGCTGGCGGCTTTCGATACTGCTGTGCCGTTCGGGTTGGCTGGAATTTCCGGCGGGCCTGCTCGCGGTGCTGAGCGCGACCTTCGCCTCGGAGGAGTTGTGATTCCGGAGGCGAAGGTCGGCAGAGCGGGGCGATCAGGGGCCACGGAAGGGCTGTGAGGTCTCGCCATCGACGCCTGGCTTCGGTTGTTCTACGCGTTCAGGTTGTTCTCGGTGCTCATGTCGCGCAGGCGTGAGTAGTGGAACTGGTGAGCGACGGTGATTGTGCAGGTGGGGCCGTTGCGGTTCTTGCTGAGGATGAGGTCGCTTTCGCCGGCCCGAGGGCTGTCGGGGGTGTAGGCGTCTTCGCGGTGCAGCAGGATGATGCCGCTCGCGTCCTGTTCGAGCTGCCCGGAGTCGCGCAGGTCGGAGGTCTGCGGGCGCTTGCCTTCCCTGTGCTCGGAGCCGCGGTTGAGTTGCGCGCAGCAGATGAGGACCGCGCCGGTTTCCTCTGCGATGATCTTTAGTTCGCGGCTGACCTCGCTGACGCGTTCGTACGGGGTCTGCCTGCTGTTGCGTTGGTCGGTGTACATGAGCTGGACGTAGTCGATGACTACCAGCGGGGGCTGGCCGGTCTGGCGGATCAGGGACTTGATGCGGGTGCGGACCAGGCCCGGGGTGACGCGGGGGGTGTAGTCCATCCACAGCGGCAGGGCCGCGAGGTCGGGCAGGCGGCGGGCGATGCGGGACCAGTCGTCGTCGGTGACGGCGGGTCCGCCCTCCATGAGGTGGTGCAGGGCGACCCGGGACCTGCTGGACAGCACCCGGTTGGTGACCTCGCTCTGACCCATCTCGATCGAGTGCACGAGAGTGGCCCGCCCAGAGGCGGCGTTGGCGAGCGCGACGCCGAGCGTCATCGCGGACTTGCCCATGGCCGGCCGGCCCGCCACGACGATCACGTTGCCCGGCCGCATCTTGAGCACCTGGTCCAGGTCGGTCAGCCCGGTGAGCGCGGCTGCCTCGACTGTGGTCTCCAGGCCCTTCAGGTGGTCCTGGAGGCCGTCGGCGAAGCGGCCGAACAGCCCATCCTCGCCGCTATGATCGGCGGCGAGGTGCTCCAGCTCGGCCTGGTGCGCGGCGATGGCGTCGGTGACGCCCGTCGGGTCGCTCTGACGGGCTGTCTGCATCCCGCGCGTCAGGGTCTGCTGGTAGCGGCGCAGGCGGGCGTAGCCGTGCACGATCTCCGCGTAGGACTCCACTTCGACGGAGGTGCACGCCTGGCTGGCTATCTGCGACAGCTGGACGAAGCCGCCGACTCGTGCGAGGTCGCCGCTGCGGCGCAGCTCCGCCTCGACCATCGGCACGCCGGTGGGCTTGCTCCGGGCGTGCAGGGCCAGGATCGCCCGCCAGAGCGTCTCGTGCTGCGGGCGGTACCAGTCATCGCCCTCGTCGCTCAGCACCCGGGAGGCGTCGGGGATGGGGTCGTAGTCACGGGTGGCCATCATGCACGCGCCGAGGATCGCGGCCTCTGCGCTGACACTCACCGCTTCGGGAGACTCGTCGAGCTGCTCGGGCAGGCTCAGGGCCTGGTCGGAGACGCTCACTGGTGCTCCTTGGTGGTGTCGGCCGTGATCCCTGGGTGGGTGCAGCGGCGCATCGGCCCGTCGTCGTCGACCCAGCCGGACTGGTCGCAGGCAGGGCAGAGGGCCCGCAGGGCGACCAGGTCATCGCGTACGGCGCCGGAGGCCAGGGCCGTAGGGGCCGGGACGGGCTTGCGGTAGAGGCGCAGGTCATCGACCCAGCCCGGCAGGCACTTCACCCAAGAGGCGGCACCACCCGTGTTCTTGAAGATCTCCGCCTCCAGCGCCCGGCGCTGGGTGTCGTCCATCGACACCAGCGACGGCCAGCCCTGGGTTCGCATCGCCCTCAGCAGACGCGGGGCGCACCTGCGTGCCGTCGACAGACCGGCCTGCCACAGCTGCATCCGCTGCAGGAAGTCCTGCGCAGCCATCAGTTCCTCGGGAGGAAACTCCCGCGCCTCCTCCCTCGGTTCCGGAGCGGACGTGCCCAGGGGAAACCGGGGAAAACCCTGCTTCGCCTGGTCAGAGCCAACATCGGGTATTGCCCG
>NZ_VBVX01000382.1 GCF_005981925.1 Streptomyces albidochromogenes | reverse complement strand
CCGCAGGGCGTCGAACGCAACCAGACCCGCACAACCACGGCCGGAGCCGAACGTTCGACACCCGAGGAGACGCCCCGGCACGGCACCGCCCCCGCAGCCCCCGCTCAGACCCGCCGCATCACCCCGTGGCGAAGAGCACCGCCAGCGCGATCGCCCCCGCCACGCACGGCGCGATGATCTCGTACGCCCACCGCACCGACGGGCCGCCCTGCGCGCCCGGCCGCGACGCGCACCGCTCCGCCTGCTCGCGCAGGTCGTCGACGGTCTGGTCGGCCGGCGCCCGGCGGGCCCGCGCGTCGGTGACGTCGGCGGTCGCGGACGTCCTGCCGTACGGATCGTCCGTCGCCCGCTTGGCCTGCTGCCGCGCGACCCGCTTGCGCTGCCGCAGCGACACGGGGATCGCCCACAGCTGGTACTTCCGGCCGCCCGCGAGCACCTCGCTGGAGTAACCGGCCCGCACCCCGTCGACCGCCGCCCAGGGCAGCGTGATCGTACGGAAGGGGTTGCGGATCCGCAGCCGGTCGTCGTTGGCGAAGACGGCGGGCCGCAGCGTGAAGGCCACCACCAGCGGCACGACGAAGAGCAGCCCGGCCACCGCGGCCCACGGCGTACGCCCCTCTCCGCGCACCAGCGCGTCACCGCCGACCCACGCGGCCAGCGCGAGCACCAGGACCCCGCCGGCCAGGGCGGAGGGCGACCGGAAGACCCGGTCGGCGTACGTCGGCTCGGCGGGCGGGTTGTTCGATCCGCCGGGGCTGCTAGTCATACGGCCGATTCTGCCTCACGTCACACCGGCTCGGCGGGGTCCGGGGGTGTACAGGCAGCTACGCGCGTAGATATGCTCATCTGGTGACCATGCCCACCACTGCACCCGCATTCGCCGACGTGACCGCGTCCGACGGCGCGCTGCGCCGCTTCCTGCACGGGCTGCCCGGCGTAGACACCGTCGGCCTCGAAGCGCGCGCCGCGTCCCTCGGCACCCGTTCGGTCAAGACCACGTCGAAGGCGTACGCCATCGACCTGGCCATCTCGATGATCGACCTCACCACGCTCGAAGGCGCGGACACCCCGGGCAAGGTCCGGGCGCTCTGCGCCAAGGGCGCCAACCCCGACCCGACCGACCGCACGACGCCGCGCGTCGCCGCGATCTGCGTCTATCCGGACATGGCGGAGACCGCGAAGGAGGCCCTGGCCGGAACGGGCATCAAGGTCGCCTCGGTCGCCACCGCCTTCCCGGCCGGCCGCGCCGCGCTCCCGGTGAAGCTCGCGGACGTGCGCGACGCCGTGGCCGCCGGAGCCGACGAGATCGACATGGTGATCGACCGGGGGGCCTTCCTCTCCGGTCACTACCTGAAGGTCTACGAGGAGATCGTGGCCGTGAAGGCCGAGTGCGGCGACGAGGCCCGCCTCAAGGTCATCTTCGAGACCGGCGAGCTGTCGACGTACGACAACATCCGCCGCGCGTCCTGGCTGGGGATGCTGGCGGGCGCGGACTTCATCAAGACGTCCACCGGCAAGGTCGGCGTGAACGCCACCCCGCCGAACACCCTGCTCATGCTCGAGGCCGTACGCGACTTCAAGGCGCAGACTGGAATCCAGATCGGCGTGAAGCCGGCCGGCGGCATCCGCACCACCAAGGACGCGATCAAGTTCCTGGTGCTGGTCAACGAGACGGTCGGCGAGGACTGGCTCACGAACGAATGGTTCCGCTTCGGCGCCTCCTCGCTGCTGAACGACCTGCTGATGCAGCGGCAGAAGCTGAGCACCGGCCGTTACTCCGGTCCCGACTACGTGACGGTGGACTGATCACCATGGCATCCGCATTCGAATACGCACCCGCCCCCGAGTCCCGCTCGGTGGTCGACATCGCCCCGTCGTACGGCCTGTTCATCGACGGCGAATTCACCGACGCGGCCGACGGCAAGGTCTTCAAGAGCGTCTCGCCGTCCACCGAGGAGGTGCTCTCCGAGGTCGCCCGCGCGGGCGCCGAGGACGTCGACCGCGCCGTGAAGGCGGCCCGCAAGGCGTTCGAGAAGTGGTCCGCGCTGCCGGGCGCCGAGCGCGCGAAGTACCTCTTCCGCATCGCGCGGATCATCCAGGAGCGCTCGCGCGAGCTGGCCGTCTTGGAGACGCTCGACAACGGCAAGCCGATCAAGGAGACCCGCGACGCGGACCTCCCCCTGGTCGCCGCGCACTTCTTCTACTACGCGGGCTGGGCCGACAAGCTCGACCACGCCGGGTACGGCGCCAACCCGCGCCCCCTCGGCGTGGCCGGCCAGGTCATCCCGTGGAACTTCCCGCTCCTCATGCTGGCGTGGAAGATCGCCCCGGCGCTCGCGACGGGCAACACCGTCGTGCTGAAGCCGGCCGAGACGACACCGCTGTCCGCGCTGTTCTTCGCGGACATCTGCCGCCAGGCCGGCCTGCCCAAGGGCGTCGTCAACATTCTTCCCGGTTACGGGGACGCCGGCGCCGCGCTCGTCGAGCACCCGGACGTGAACAAGGTCGCCTTCACCGGCTCCACGGCCGTCGGCAAGGCCATCGCCCGCCAGGTCGCGGGCACCGACAAGAAGGTCACCCTCGAACTGGGCGGCAAGGGCGCCAACATCGTCTTCGACGACGCCCCCATCGACCAGGCCGTCGAGGGCATCGTCACCGGCATCTTCTTCAACCAGGGCCAGGTCTGCTGCGCGGGCTCGCGCCTGCTGGTCCAGGAGTCGATCCAGGACGAGCTGCTCGACTCCCTCAAGCGCCGGCTGTCCACGCTGCGCCTGGGTGACCCGCTGGACAAGAACACCGACATCGGCGCGATCAACTCCGCCGAGCAGCTGGCCCGTATCACCGCGCTCGCCGAGACCGGCGAGGCGGAGGGCGCCGAGCGCTGGTCCGCGCCGTGCGACCTGCCCTCCTCCGGGTACTGGTTCGCGCCGACGCTCTTCACCGGCGTCACGCAGGCGCACACCGTCGCCCGCGACGAGATCTTCGGCCCGGTCCTCTCCGTGCTCTCCTTCCGCACCCCCGACGAGGCGGTCGCGAAGGCGAACAACACGCAGTACGGCCTGTCCGCCGGCATCTGGACGGAGAAGGGCTCGCGCATCCTCGCGGTCGCGAACAAGCTGCGCGCGGGCGTCGTCTGGGCCAACACGTTCAACAAGTTCGACCCGACCTCGCCCTTCGGCGGCTACAAGGAGTCGGGCTTCGGCCGCGAAGGCGGCCGTCACGGCCTGGAGGCGTACCTCGATGTCTGACCGCTTGAATGTCCTCAAGACCTACAAGCTGTACGTCGGGGGCAAGTTCCCCCGCTCCGAGAGCGGCCGGGTGTACGAAGTGACGACAGCAGCATCAGCCGCTGACGCGGCGGAGAAGGGCAAGTGGCTGGCCAACGCCCCCCTCTCGTCCCGCAAGGACGCCCGGGACGCGGTCGTCGCGGCGCGCAAGGCGTTCGGCGGCTGGTCGGGCGCGACGGCGTACAACCGCGGCCAGGTCCTCTACCGCGTGGCCGAGATGCTGGAGGGCCGCAGGAGCCAGTTCGTCCGTGAGGTGGCGCAGGCGGAGGGCCTGTCCAAGTCCAAGGCGGCGGAGGCCGTCGAAGCGGCGATCGACCGCTGGGTCTGGTACGCCGGCTGGACCGACAAGATCGCCCAGATCGTGGGCGGCGCGAACCCGGTGGCGGGCCCGTTCTTCAACCTCTCCACTCCGGAGCCCACGGGTGTCGTCACCGTCGTCGCGCCCCAGGAGTCGTCCTTCCTGGGCCTCGTCTCGGTGATCGCCCCGGTGATCGCGACGGGCAACACGGCCGTCGTCGTCGCTTCGGAGAAGTCGCCGCTGCCCGCGCTCTCACTCGGCGAGGTCCTGGCCACCTCCGACGTGCCGGGCGGCGTGGTGAACATCCTGTCCGGGCGCACCCGCGAGATCGCGCTCCCGCTCGCCTCGCACCAGGACGTCAACGCGATCGACCTCTCGGGCGCGGACGCCGACCTGGCACGTGAACTGGAGATCGCCGCCGCGGACAACCTCAAGCGGGTCCTTCGTCCACAGCCTGTGGACGGGGACTGGTCGGCCGACCCGGGTACGCACCGCCTGACGGCCTTCCTGGAGATGAAGACGGTCTGGCACCCGACGGGCACGCTGGGCGCGTCCGGTTCGGCGTACTGACCGACGACGCCGCACACGCGGGGGCCCCGTACCGCTCGCCGGTACGGGGCCCCCGCGCGTTCCGCAGCTTTCGTTCGGAGCCGCGCCGGTCAGCCCGGCAGCAGGCCGGTCGCCGGGCCGACCAGCGGCAGTTCCCGCAGCGCGTCGCCCTGGGTGAGGGGGGCGGTGACCGCCGACGTGCTCAGCGGCTGGAAGTCGGCCACCTGCGTGCCGAGGCCGTTGTCCAGCGGGTCCACGCCCGTGCCCGCCAGCGGGTTCAGGTGGAAGTCCTTGACCGGGCCGACGCCGCCGGCGGTGGCGGCCGTGAGGCCGCCGGTCAGGGCCCGGCCGGTCGCGGCCGGGTCGAAGTTTTCCAGCGGAACGTCGATCCCGGCCTCCTTGGGCACCGGCGCGGCCTGGGCCGCACCACCGCCCGCGGCGAGGGCCGCACCGGCGGCGGTGACGGCCAGACCTGCGCGCAGGAGAGCGCTCCGCTGGGACCTGGGACCTGCGTGACGTGCCATGGGATTCCCGCCTGAGTGAGTAATCACGAGCCTACGCAGCGTAGTTGAGATGTGATGCTCGATACCAACGTCTTCCCGGTGGGGTCCCCCGACCGGGTCAATGCCGCACAATGGTTCCCCGTGAGTTCATCCCCCATACCGACCCGCGTCGTCCTGCTGACGGGGCCCTCCGGCTCCGGAAAGTCGTCGCTCGCCGCCCGCACGGGCCTGCCCGTGCTGCGCCTCGACGACTTCTACAAAGAGGGTGACGACCCCACGCTCCCGCAGGTGGTGGGGAGTACGGACATCGACTGGGACTCCCCGCTGTCGTGGGACGCGGACGCCGCCGTCGCGGCGATCGAGGAGCTGTGCCGTACGGGTCGTACGGCGGTCCCCGTGTACTCCATCGCCACCAGCTCCGTCGTGGACCGGGAGACGCTCGACATCGACCGCACGCCCTTGTTCGTGGCAGAGGGGATCTTCGCGGCGGACATCGTGGCGCGCTGCGAGGAGCTGGGCGTGCTCGCCGACGCGCTCTGCCTGCGCGGGCGACCGTCGACCACGTTCCGCCGCCGGCTGATGCGGGATCTGCGCGAGGGGCGCAAGTCGGTGCCGTTCCTGCTGCGCAGGGGATGGCGGCTGATGCGGGCGGAGCGGGCGATCGTGGGCCGCCAGGCCGCCCTCGGGGCGTACCCCTGCGCGAAGGACGAGGCGCTGGGCCGGCTCGCCGCCGCGGCGGCCGGCCGTCACCGCACCCCCGCGGCTCGCTGACGCGGGGCGGCCCGGGCGGCGGCGGGCCCTTACGCCGCCCCCGCACAGCACAGCGCGGCGGGGCCGCACAGGCTCCCCCGCCTGTACGACCCCGCCGCGCTGTGCTG
>NZ_VBVX01000381.1 GCF_005981925.1 Streptomyces albidochromogenes | reverse complement strand
GTCCGGGGTCGCGCCCCAGGCGTGGGGGGAGGGGCGCACTCTGCGGCGTGCGCCCCTTCGGCATGGCTGGATGCGTACCTCTTTGTGTAAATGCGTATCCGCTGAGTAAAGGTCAGGCGTACGCTCGGGCATATGCGGATTGCGGTTTCCTGGAGATCCTTAGAGGCGAGTGCACCGGCGGACAGGAGCGCGAAGTGAACGACAGCGGCGCTGTGCTCCCCTGGCTGGTCATACGGCAGGACGACAACGGCAACCGTTACCGCGTCGGCCGGTACGCGACGAGGGCCGAGGCGCAGAAGATGGCCGACAGTCTCGACGCCCGCGGTCACAAGCAGCTCTACTGGGTCGAGCGGATAGGGCAGAGCGTCCAGTAGGACCGCCACGGCGTGGGCGCCGCGGACGCCGTAGGCTCCGCCCATGACTGATCGTGTCGTGGTGGTGGGCGCCGCCCTGTTCGCCGGGGGCCGGCTGCTGGCCGCGCGCCGCAGCGCCCCGCCCGAGCTGGCCGGCCGCTGGGAGCTGCCCGGCGGCAAGGTGGAGGCCGGCGAGACCCCGCCGCAGGCGCTCGTACGGGAACTGCGCGAAGAGCTGGGCGTCGAGGCGGACGCCGTGGAGCGCATCCCCGGCGAGTGGCCGCTCAAGCCCGGCTATGTCCTGCACGTGTGGACCGCCCGGCTGCTGTCCGGCACGCCCCGCCCCCTCCAGGACCACGACGACCTGCGCTGGCTCGGTCCGCACGAGGCGGACAGCGTGGACTGGCTCCCCCAGGACCGCCCCGCCGTCGCCGAGGCGGTACGCCGTCTGAGCGTGCTGCCGGGGTCCGCCGCGCAGTCCTGACGCCGCGTCGCCGCCACCCGCCGCGCAGGGCGTGCGGCGAACCTCCGTACGCCGTTCGTGCCACAGTGCGTCCAGGTCGGGGATAGCCGCGACCGTATATCGGGTATGTGCTGATTAACCCCCCGAAATGGGACGCGGGCCCGCGGCGGATCTGGGATGTGGTCGGCGTGATCGACACCGACGGCGACTGCGCCGACTGGACGTTCCCTGCTGAGCCCGACGCCGCCCGCCACGCCCGCCATGCCGTCCGCGACGCGCTGCGCGCGTGGGGCCTGCCCGACACCGTGGGCGACATCACCGTCCTGCTGGTCAGTGAGCTGGTGACCAATTCCTTGCGGTACACCTCCGGCCCGATCGGCGTCCGCCTCCTGCGGCCCGACGCCGACAGCCGTGCGCCGGGCGTACGCCCCGTACTGGTGGTCGAGGTCTCGGACCCCCTTCCGGATCTGCCCCTGGAACGGGTCGCGAACGCCGATGACGAGGGAGGACGCGGTCTGCAGCTGGTGGCCTGCTCCGCGCAGCGGTGGGGCACCAGACGTGGCAGAACGGGCAAGACGGTGTGGTTCGAGCTGGCTCTCCCTGGTTAGAAGAGTGAAGGGACAACGATCATTCGGCGCCTCTCTTCCCCGGCTGAAAAGGAACGAGACCGTGCTGTGATCGTGAACGCCGTGCGGGTTGTGACCGTAGTGCTGAATACTGCGGGAAGGACCGGTCCGGTGCGTTGAGCTGGAGGGGACGGTCGCGTGAACGAGATATCAGCGGCAGCGGGCGAAGTGATGTGGCAGAACAGCCCGCCCGGCTCCATCTATGACTACATAAGAGTCGCGTCCTTCTCGATCGGCCCGCGAGGGCTGGTCGAGCAGTGGAGCAAGCGGGCCGAGGAGCTGTTCGGCCTGCCCGCGTCCGATGTCGTCGGCAAAGACCCGGTCGAGGCCTTCATGCCCCCCGAGCTGCGGACACGGGGCCGCCACCGGATCGCCGAGATCCTCGACGGCAAGGAGTGGACGGGCTTCGTCCCGTTCCGGATGCCGGACGGGGAGGGCGCCGGGGCCCGAGCGCACGGCATGGCGGAGATCTACGTGATGCCCAGCGCCACAGCCGACGGCGAGCAGGCCGCGCTCTGTCTCGTCGTCGACGTACGTGCCGTACGCCGGATCGAGACCGATCTCGCCGCTTCGCAGGCCATATTCGGCCAATCTCCCTTCGGCTTCCTGCTGTTCGGTACGGACTTCACCGTGCAGCGCGCCAACAAGCGTTTCGCCACCGTCTTCGGCGGCGCCGTCGAGGACCACCGCGGCCGCACCGTCCACGACTACCTCGCCCCCGCCGAGGCCGACCGCATGACCGCCGCCCTGGAGCGGGTCCTGGAGACCGGCGAGGCCGTCACCGACATGCAGCTCGTCGGCACCGCCCCGGGCGAGACCGAGCGCCGGCACTGGTCGGTCAACCTCTACCGGGTGCACAGCGGAGCCGGGCGGCCCGTGGGGGTGGCCGGGCTCGCCACCGACGTGACCCGTCGTCACGTGGCCGCTCGCGAGGCCGCCGACGCCCGCCGCAACCTCGCCCTGCTGAACGAGGCCGGCGCCCGCATAGGAAACTCCCTCGACCTGGAGACCACCGCCCGCGAACTCCTCGACGTGGCCGTACCCGGCTTCTGCGACCTCGCGTCCGTCGACCTCTACCAAGGTCTCCTGGCCGGCGACGAAACCCCGCCGGGGCGGGCCGACGGCAGCGCCGAGCTGCGCCGCGTCGCCTTCGCCAGCGCCGTCTCCGAAGGCCCGCTGGCCGCCCCCGGCTGTGTCGCGGACGGCGACCGGCCCGGGCCCACCGAGGTCGGCGACGTACACCGGTACCCGTTCAGCTCGCCCTGCGCGAGCGCCCTGCGCACCGCCCGCGTCCAGACCGTGCCGGGCGAGGACGGCAGTCTCGTCCACACGACGCTCGCCGTGCCGATGGTCGCCCACGACACCGTCGTCGGCCTCGCCCAGTTCTCCCGTACGAAGGGCAGCGAGCCCTTCGGCGAACGCGACCTGGCCCTCGCCACCGAGCTCGCCGCCCGCGCCGCCGTCTGCATCGACAACGCCCGCCTCTACCGGCGCGAGCACGAGCGCGCGCTGATCCTCCAGCGCAGCCTGCTGCCGCCCGGCGACCCCGAGGCGGCCGGCCTCGACATCGCCTGCCGCTACCTGCCCGGCAACACGGCCACCGAGGTGGGCGGCGACTGGTTCGACGTCATCGAACTGCCCGGCCACCGCACCGCCCTGGTCGTCGGCGACGTCATGGGGCGCGGCCTGCGGGCGGCCGTCGCGATGGGCGAACTGCGCACGGCGGTACGGACCCTGGCGCTGCTGGACCTCGAACCCGCCGAAGTGCTCTCCGCCCTCGACGAGATCGCCCGGGGCCTCGGCACGCCCAGCGGCGCGCAGCACGCCTCGCGCGCCTCGCACAAGGCGCGGGAGGCCGACCTCTCCGAGGTCTACCTGGCGACGTGCGTGTACGCCGTCTACGACCCGGTCACCCGGCGCTGCACGTTCGCCAACGCCGGTCACCTGCCGCCCGTGCTCGTCGAACCGGGCGAGGAGGCGCTGCTGCTCGACGTGCCGCCGGGGATGCCGCTCGGGGTCGGCGGCGAGCCGTTCGAGGAGGTCGAGGTCGAGGTGCCGGAAGGCGCGCTGCTCGCGCTCTACACCGACGGGCTCGTCGAGTCGCGGGACCACCCGCTGGACGAGGGACTGATGGCGTTCCGCGCCGCCCTCACCGATCCGGCGCACCCCCTGGAAGACGTGTGCGACCACGTGCTGAACACCCTCGACACCCGGCACGGCGAGGACGACATCGCCCTGCTGATGGCCCGCATCCAGGGGATGCCGGCCGAGTCGGTGGGCGACTGGTCGCTGCCGCGCGAGCCGCGCTCGGTCGGCCGGGCCCGGGAGCTGGCGCGGGCGCAACTCGTCACCTGGGGCCTCGAAGACCTGGTGGACACCACGGAGTTGCTGGTCAGCGAGCTCGTCACCAACGCGCTGCGGTACGGCGAGGGCGACATCAGGCTCCGGCTGCTCCTCGACCGTACGCTCGTCTGCGAGGTCTGGGACGCCGGGCTCGTGCAGCCGCGCCGGCGCCGGGCCCGCGACACCGACGAGGGCGGGCGCGGGCTCCAGCTGGTGGGGCTGCTCAGCGCCGCGTGGGGCTCGCGACGCACCCCGCGCGGCAAGACGGTCTGGTTCGAACTCGCGCTGCCGACGGGGGAGGCGGAGAAGGCCGAACTCAGTGTCGACCAGCTGCTGAGCCTCTTCTGACGGCGGCCGCCGGGCCCGGGCCGGCCGCCGGCCCCTGCTGAGGACGCCGGTCAGCGGGCTTTCATGGCGGCCAGCCTGGCCTCGATCTCGGCGTCGTCGCCCAGGCTGTCCAGCTGTTCGAACTGGCCGTCCAGGGACGACGCGGCCAGCTCCTGCTTGCCCATGGCCCGCGCCTCCTCGCGGCGCACCTTCTCCTCGAAGCGGCCCAGCTCGCTCGTCGGGTCCAGGACGTCGACGCTCTTCACGGCGTCCGCCATGCGGTTCTGCGCCTGCGCGGACTTCGCCCGGGCCACCAGTTCGTCGCGCTTGGAGGTCAGCTCCGTGAGCTTCGTCTTCATCCGGACCAGACCGGCCTTGAGCTTGTCCACGACCTCGGTCTGCATCGTGATGACCGGCTCGGCCGCCTTCGCCTCCTTCTCCGACTGGAGCTGGCGCTGGAGCGCGACCTTCGCCAGGTTGTCGAACCGGTCCGCCTCCGCCGCCGGTCCCGCACCGCGCAGTTCGTCGGCCTTCCTGCTCGCGGCGAGTGCCTTGACGCCCCACTCCCGGGCCGCGTCGACGTCCTCCGCGTGGTCCAGTTCCAGCAGCCGCAGGTTGCCGATGGTGGTCGCGACGGCCTCCTCCGCCTCGGCGATGTTGGCCGTGTAGTCGCGGATCAGCTGGTCCAGCATCTTCTGCGGGTCCTCGGCCTGGTCGAGGAGGCCGTGGATGTTGGCCCGCGCCAGCTGGGTCACACGGCCGAGGATGGTCTGCTTCGTCATGCGCGTCTCCTTGACGTCCCTGGATGTCGTCGGGTGCCTGTGGGTGCCGCTGGACCGCTCCGGCCGCCTCGCGGCCGGGGAGGCCGGCGGGTACGTCAGAACCGGCCGCCGCCCAGCAGGCCGCCGAGCAGGATGCCGCCGAGCACCGCTCCGTCCAGGCCCCCGCCGGCAGGGCGCCCGCCCGCGATTCCGCCGCCGAAGTCCGCGAAGCCGCCGCCCAGTTCGTCGGCGTAGCCCCGTACGTCCCCTTCGGCCAGGCTCTGTGCCTGGCGGGCCAGCGCGTCCGCCCGCTGGACCTCGGCGAGCGCGCCCGGTGCGTCGGACTGCGCGAGCGCCGCCGAACGTTCGAGGTGCCGGCGCGCCTCCGCGAGGCGGGTGCGGGCCCCGCTGCCCACCGCGCCCCGGTTCGTCGTGATGTAGTCGGCGGCCGCGCCGATCGTGGAGCGGGCGGCGAGCGTGGCCTGGTCGAGCAGCGCGCGGGCCCGGCGCGCCGTCGTCTCGCGCTCGCGCGCCCCCGCGAGGGCCTCGTCCAGTACCGCGTCGGCCTCCTCGACGCGACGCAGGGCGTCGATCGGGTCGTAGCGCCCCGACTGCTTCTCCTCCAGTACGCCGGCGACGACCGACTCGGCGCGGGCGA
>NZ_VBVX01000380.1 GCF_005981925.1 Streptomyces albidochromogenes | reverse complement strand
CCCCGAACCCGCACCGACGCTCCGCCTCCCGCAGCGCCCGCCCCACCGCGTCCGCGACCGAGGCGTCACCGGCCCGCAGGCCGGCGCCGGGCAGCCGGAGCGTCGGTGCGGGTTCGGGGCCCCGGGCGCGTCGCTCGGCCAGCGCGGCGAGCTCCGTCGTACGACCGGTCCCCGGGTCCCCGGCCAGGGCGAGCACCAGGGCGTCGGCGGACGCGGAGAAGGCGGCGAACTCCCTTCGCAGGTGCGGGCGTTCCACCGGGTCCGGCCCGCGCACCGGAGCCGGCCCGCCCGGCGCGGCGGCCGTCAGCCGCATGGCTCCGGCGAGATTGAGGTCGGGACCGTACGCCGGCACCGTCGCCGCGTTGCGCCGCAGCAGCTCCGCCAGGGGGCCGTCCGGCCGGGCCGCCGCCGCCCACAGGGGTACGGCGAAACCCGCCGCCCCCCGCTCCGCGCACAGGGCGGTGCCGAGGACGGCCAGTACCGCTCCCGTCCCGGCGTCCAGGACCGGCCCGCCCGCCGCCGGGCCGCCGAGCCGCAGCGCGTCGCTGCCGGCCGTGCCCATCGCCAACTCGACCGCGCCGTCGATGCGATGGAAACGGCCGGTCGCCGTGTAGGTGACCGGGACCTGCCTGAGGACCCGCGCCTCGCGCCAGCCCCCGGCCGCCAGCCGCACGTACAGGCCGGTCTCGATCTCCTCCCGCACCGCGACGGGCACCGGGCGTACGCCGAGCCCTTCGGTCCGTACGAGCGCGAGGCCCGCCTCCGGCAGCGGGACGATCGCCTCGGTCTCGGCCAGGCAGATCCGCTCGCCGGGCGCGTGCAGGACGACCCGGCTCAGACCGTCGACGGCTTCGTGGCTGGTGACGACGGTGCCCAGGCCGTCCGCGACGAACCCGGTCCCGCGCGGGCGACCGGCCGGATCGCAGATCCGCACCAGCGTGACCGGCGGCGCGGGCGCGGGCAGCGGCGTCTCCTCTACCGCCATCGTCGAACCTCCCGCCGTGCCCCGTGCACCCGACGTTAGGTCGGCGGTGATCAGCGGGAGAAGGACGCATCGCGAAAGCGCCCCCTGGGCACCGGCCGTTCACTCCGAGCGCCCGCCCAAAGGGGTGAATCGGCGGGGCAGGCTGGACAGACCCCTACTGAGGGGGATCGTGGAGCGGGCGGCCCGAGGGCCGGCCGCTCCACGATGGGTCCGCACGGCGCCGGCGCGTCCTCAGCCGAAGACGGCCAGGCTCTTCGCCTTGCCCCGGCTCTCCTCCACCAGCGCCAGGAACCGCCCCTCGGGCCCGAAGACCGCGACCGGGGCGGTGTCGTACGCCGGCATGTCGAGCCGTACGCCGTTGGTCACCAGGCCCGCGCGCCGCTCGTCCACGTCCCACCGCGCGAACGCGGCGGCCGCCGCGTCGGCGATCGGCATGACCGTGAGCTCCTCCTGGAGCTGCTCCAGCGTCTTCGCGGCGTCCAGCCCGTACGGGCCGACCCGGGTGCGCCGCAGCGCGGTCAGGTGACCGCCGACGCCGAGCCCGGCGCCGAGGTCGCGCGCGAGTGCGCGGATGTACGTACCGGAGGAGCAGACCACCGAGACGACGAGGTCGACGACGGGCGTCCCGTCCTCGGCCACCGCCTCGCGCACGTCGTACACCTGGAAGGACGAGACGGTCACCGGCCGGGCCGGGATCTCGAAGTCCTCGCCCTCGCGCACCCGCGAGTACGACCGCTTGCCGTCGATCTTGATGGCGCTGACCTTGGACGGCACCTGCATGATGGCGCCGGTCAGCTCGGCGACACCCGCGTCGATGCCTTCCCGGGTCACCCCCGAGGCGTCGGCGGACGCGGTGATCTCACCCTCCGCGTCGTCGGTGACCGTGGTCTGGCCGAGCCGGATCGTACCGAGGTACTCCTTCTCGGTCAGGGCGAGGTGGCCCAGGAGCTTGGTGGCCTTCTCCACGCCGAGGACGAGGACGCCCGTCGCCATGGGGTCGAGGGTGCCCGCGTGCCCGACACGGCGGGTCTTGGCGATCCCGCGCATCTTGGCCACGACGTCGTGCGAAGTGAAGCCGGACGGCTTGTCGACGATGACAAGGCCGTCCGGCGTCGTGGTGGCGCGCTGCTTCATTCCGCGGTTTCGCCCTCGTCCTCGGCTTCGGCTTCGTCTTCGTCCTCGGGCTTGCGGTACGGGTCGGCCTCGCCGGCGTACGTCTTGCCCGTCGACACCTGGCGCACCTCGGCGTCCTTGGCGCGCGCCTTGTCGAGCAGGTCCTCGATGGTGCGCGCGTTGTCCGGCAGCGCGTCCGCGACGAAGGCCAGCGACGGCGTGTGGCGTACGCCGGTCTGCCGCCCGACCTCGGAACGCAGGACACCCTTGGCGCTCTCCAGCGCGGCGGCCGAAGCGGCGCGCGCTTCGTCGTCGCCGTAGACCGTGTAGAAGACCGTGGCCTCCCGCAGGTCACCGGTGACCCGGGCGTCCGTGATGGTCACGAACCCCAGTCGCGGATCCTTGATTCGCCGGTCCAGGGTCTCCGCGACCACGACCTGGATGCGATCGGCCAGCTTGCGGGCCCGCGCTTTGTCGGTCACCGGTCCGTCTCCTCTTTCTGCTGCTGCTGAACTTCAGGTACTTCAGGTACGTCAGTCTTCATCACCGTGGAGTCGCCGTCGTACCGACAGCAGCTCCACTTCGGGCCGGGCGGCGACCATGCGCTCGCACCGGTCGAGTACGTCCGTCAGGTGCCCCGTGTCCCCTGATACCACCGCGAGGCCGATCTCGACCCTGCGATGGACATCCTGGTCGCCGACCTCCGCGACGCTCACCGCGAACTTGCGGTGGAGTTCGGCGACGATCGGGCGTACCACGGAGCGTTTCTCCTTCAGCGACCGTACGTCGCCGAGGAGCAGGTCGAAGGACAGTGTCCCCACATACATGTGTGTCCGGATGTCCCGCCGGTTCGGGGTCGTGCCCCGCCAACCGCTTGGCAGGGACACCAGCACCGTACACGCAACGGCCGGGGCCGCTCGACGGAAATAATCTCCGCCGAGCGGCCCCGAGTGCACTGCGTGGCTACACGGCTCAGCCGCGCGGCTTCTCGCGCATCTCGTACGTCGCGATGACGTCGTCGATCTTGATGTCGTTGAAGTTTCCGAGGTTGATACCGCCCTCGAAGCCTTCGCGGATCTCGGTGACGTCGTCCTTGAAGCGGCGCAGACCCTGGATGTTGAGGTCCTCGGCGATGACCTTGCCGTCGCGGATGAGGCGAGCCTTGGTGTTGCGCTTGACCTCTCCGGAGCGGACGAGAACACCGGCGATGTTGCCCAGCTTGGACGAGCGGAAGATCTCGCGGATCTCCGCCGTGCCGAGCTCGACCTCTTCGTACTCCGGCTTGAGCATGCCCTTGAGGGCCGCTTCGATCTCTTCGATCGCCTGGTAGATGACCGAGTAGTACCGGACGTCGACGCCCTCGCGGTCCGCCATCTGCGCGGCGCGGCCGGCAGCTCGGACGTTGAAGCCGATGACGATGGCGTCGGAGCCCATCGCCAGGTCGATGTCGGACTCGGTGACCGCACCCACACCGCGGTGCAGGACCCGGATCTCAACCTCTTCACCGACGTCGAGCTGGAGCAGCGAGGACTCGAGAGCCTCGACCGAACCGGACGCGTCGCCCTTGATGATGATGTTGAGGTCCTGGACCAGACCGGCCTTGAGCACCTTGTCGAGGTCCTCGAGGGACACCCGGCGGGTGCGCTTGGCGAAGGCGGCGTTGCGCTCACGCGCAGCACGCTTCTCGGCGATCTGGCGGGCCGTGCGGTCCTCGTCGACGACCAGGAAGTTGTCGCCGGCGCCGGGGACGTTGGTGAGACCCAGGACCAGGACGGGGGTCGACGGACCCGCTTCCTCGACGTTGTTGCCGTTGTCGTCGAGCATGGCGCGGACTCGGCCGTACGCGTCACCGGCGACCATCGTGTCACCGACGCGGAGCGTTCCGCGCTGGACGAGCACGGTGGCGACGGCGCCGCGGCCCTTGTCGAGGTGGGCCTCGATCGCGATGCCCTGCGCGTCCATCTCCGCGTTCGCCCGGAGGTCGAGCGACGCGTCGGCGGTGAGGACGACCGCTTCGAGGAGTTCCTCGATGTGGAGGCCCTGGCGCGCGGAGATGTCGACGAACATCGTGTCGCCGCCGTACTCCTCGGCCACCAGACCGAACTCGGTGAGCTGACCGCGCACCTTGGTCGGGTCGGCACCCTCGACGTCGATCTTGTTGACCGCGACCACGATCGGCACACCGGCCGCCTTGGCGTGGTTCAGCGCCTCGATCGTCTGCGGCATCACACCGTCGTTCGCCGCGACCACGAGGATCGCGATGTCGGTGGACTTCGCACCACGGGCACGCATGGCGGTGAACGCCTCGTGACCGGGGGTGTCGATGAAGGTGATGGCGCGCTCTTCACCGTTGACCTCGGTGGCGACCTGGTACGCACCGATGTGCTGCGTGATGCCACCGGCCTCGCCCGCGACGACGTTCGTCTTGCGGATCGCGTCGAGGAGGCGCGTCTTACCGTGGTCGACGTGACCCATGACGGTCACGACCGGCGGACGGGAGACGAGCATGTCCTCGCCGCCCTCGTCCTCACCGAACTCGATGGAGAACGACTCGAGAAGCTCGCGGTCCTCCTCCTCCGGGCTGACGATCTCCAGGATGAAGTTCATCTCTTCAGCGAGGAGCTTGAGCGTCTCGTCGGAGACGGACTGCGTGGCAGTGACCATCTCGCCGAGGTTCATCATCACGCCGACGAGCGACGCCGGGTTGGCGTTGATCTTCTCGGCGAAGTCGGTGAGCGAGGCACCGCGCGACAGGCGGACGGTCTGTCCGTTGCCGCGAGGCAGCATCACGCCGCCCACGGACGGGGCCTGCATGGCCTCGTACTCCTGGCGCCTCTGCCTCTTCGACTTGCGGCCACGACGCGCCGGACCGCCGGGACGGCCGAACGCGCCCTGCGTGCCACCACGGGCACCGGGGCCACCGGGACGGCCACCGAAGCCGGGACGACCGCCGAAGCCGCCGCCGCCACCGGGACGACCCGCGCCGCCACCGCCACCGGGACCACCGGGACGGCCGGCGAAGCCGCCGCCGCCACCGCCGGGACCGGCCGGGCGGCCGGCGAAGCCGCCGCCGCCGGGACGACCGCCACCGCCCGGACGGCCACCGGGGCCGCCAGGACCGCGGCCACCGCCGCCGGGACCGCCACCAGGACGGGGAGTACCGGCAGCGGGACGCTGCGGCATCATGCCGGGGTTCGGACGGTTACCGCCCGGAGCACCACCGGGGCGCGGGGCGCCGCCCTGCGGGCGGGGCATGCCACCGGGGGTGGGACGTGCGCCACCCTGGCCCTGCGGACGCGGAGCGCCGCCGGGAGCACCCTGCGGACGCGGGGCGCCACCGGGGGCACCGGCACCGCCGGGGCGCGGGGCGCCGCCGGGACGGGGCGTCTGCGGACGCGCCATGCCGGTGGAGCCGCCAGAGGTGAACGGGTTGTTGCCCGGACGGGGACCCGCGGGG
>NZ_VBVX01000037.1 GCF_005981925.1 Streptomyces albidochromogenes | reverse complement strand
CTCGTCAACACGTACGGCCGCGCTGAATTGGCACTCCGCTTGACCGAGTGCTAACCGCGTCATAGTCTCGGCGTTGGCACTCTCCACTGGGGAGTGCCAACAGTAGCGACGGGCAGGTCCGGCACCCGCGACGACGGATCCACCTGGTCGCCACCCCACATCAGTTAACCCCGTGAGATCTCCGAAGGGGGAGACCGGACCGTGACGACCACCAGCTCCAAGGTTGCCATCAAGCCGCTCGAGGACCGCATTGTGGTCCAGCCGCTCGACGCCGAGCAGACCACGGCCTCTGGCCTGGTCATTCCGGACACCGCCAAGGAGAAGCCCCAGGAGGGCGTCGTCCTGGCCGTGGGCCCGGGCCGCTTCGAGAACGGCGAGCGCCTGCCGCTCGACGTATCCGTCGGCGATGTCGTGCTGTACAGCAAGTACGGCGGCACCGAGGTGAAGTACAGCGGCGAGGAGTACCTCGTCCTCTCGGCTCGCGACGTGCTCGCGATCATCGAGAAGTAATTCGCCCGAAGATTGCTTTTGATCTGCGCCCCTGGCCCCCAGCGATTGCCGGGCGGCCCGGGGCGCATTTCGTTTGAGAGGACAGTAAAGCTCCATGGCGAAGATTCTGAAGTTCGACGAGGACGCCCGTCGCGCCCTCGAGCGCGGCGTCAACAAGCTTGCCGACACGGTGAAGGTGACGATCGGCCCCAAGGGCCGCAACGTCGTCATCGACAAGAAGTTCGGCGCTCCCACCATCACCAACGACGGTGTCACGATCGCGCGTGAGGTCGAGCTCGACGACCCGTACGAGAACCTGGGCGCCCAGCTGGTGAAGGAGGTGGCGACCAAGACCAACGACATCGCGGGTGACGGCACCACCACCGCCACCGTGCTGGCCCAGGCCCTGGTCCGCGAGGGTCTGCGCAACGTCGCCGCCGGCGCTTCCCCGGCCGCCCTGAAGAAGGGCATCGACGCCGCGGTCAAGGCGATCTCCGAGGACCTCCTCGCGAACGCCCGCCCGATCGACGACAAGTCCGACATCGCCGCCGTGGCCGGGCTCTCCGCCCAGGACTCGCAGGTCGGCGAGCTCATCGCCGAGGCGATGGACAAGGTCGGCAAGGACGGTGTCATCACCGTCGAGGAGTCCAACACCTTCGGCCTGGAGCTCGACTTCACCGAGGGCATGGCCTTCGACAAGGGCTACCTGTCGCCGTACATGGTGACCGACCAGGAGCGTATGGAGGCCGTCCTCGACGACCCGTACATCCTGATCCACCAGGGCAAGATCGGCTCGATCCAGGACCTGCTGCCGCTGCTGGAGAAGGTCATCCAGGCCGGTGCCTCCAAGCCGCTGCTGATCATCGCCGAGGACGTCGAGGGCGAGGCCCTGTCGACCCTGGTCGTGAACAAGATCCGTGGCACCTTCAACGCCGTCGCGGTGAAGGCCCCCGGCTTCGGTGACCGCCGCAAGGCCATGCTCGGCGACATCGCCACCCTCACCGGTGCGACCGTCATCGCCGAAGAGGTCGGCCTCAAGCTCGACCAGGCCGGTCTCGACGTGCTGGGCACCGCCCGCCGCGTGACCGTCACCAAGGACGACACGACGATCGTCGACGGCGGCGGCAACGCCGACGAGGTCGTCGGCCGCGTCAACCAGATCAAGGCCGAGATCGAGTCCACGGACTCCGACTGGGACCGCGAGAAGCTCCAGGAGCGCCTCGCGAAGCTGGCCGGCGGCGTGTGCGTGATCAAGGTCGGCGCCGCCACCGAGGTGGAGCTCAAGGAGAAGAAGCACCGTCTGGAGGACGCCATCTCCGCGACCCGCGCCGCGGTCGAGGAGGGCATCGTCTCCGGTGGTGGCTCCGCTCTGGTCCACGCCGCCAAGGTGCTTGAGGGCGGCCTGGGCAAGACCGGCGACGAGGCCACCGGTGTCGCGGTCGTCCGCCGCGCCGTCGTCGAGCCGCTGCGCTGGATCGCCGAGAACGCCGGCCTGGAGGGCTACGTCATCACCGCCAAGGTGAGCGAGCTCGACAAGGGTCACGGCTTCAACGCCGCGACCGGCGAGTACGGCGACCTGGTCAAGGCCGGCGTCATCGACCCGGTCAAGGTCACCCGCTCCGCGCTGGAGAACGCCGCGTCCATCGCGTCGCTGCTGCTCACGACCGAGACCCTGGTCGTCGAGAAGCCGGCCGAGGAAGAGGCGGACGCCGGTCACGGCGGTCACGGCCACAGCCACTGAGGCCCCTGACGTCGTACGACGTGTGAAGGCCCCCGTTCCCACCGCTCGGCGGTGGGAACGGGGGCCCTTCGCGTACGGGCGCCGGGGACGCGCGGGACCGGCGGGCGCGCGGGCGGGCGGCTCAGCCGAGCGCGCCGAGCTGCCGCATCAGGCCCAGGGCGTCCATGTGCCACCAGCCCTCCACGATCTTCCCGTCGTGGAAGCGGAAGACCGTCGTGCCGGTCATGACGCACTGCTTGCCCGTGGCCGGCATGCCCATGAAGTCGCCCTTGTGGGTGCCGGTCCACGTCCACAGGGTGCAGACGTCGTCGCCCTCGGACATCTGCCGGTCGAGGTCGAAGCGGAAGTCGAAGGCCTCGCGCCAGCCGGTCACGTCGTCGCGGATGACGTCGGCGCCGACGGTGCTCTGCTCCTCCTTGATGATGTCGTGGTCCCGGTAGTCGGACGCGAACAGCTCGTCGACGGCGTCGAGGTTGCCTCCGACCGCGACCTCGTGGAAGAACCGGCGGGCGGTCGTCGCGTTCAGCTGCTCGTCACGGACCACGTCGAGGTCGGTGAAGGACGGCATCCCGTCGCACAGCTCCACCATCTCCCGGAAGATCCGGTCGGTCTCGGGCAGCTGCGAGTTCTTCATCGCCTCCTCGTGCGAGGGGAATTCGACGATCTCGACGTAGTGGTTCGCCCGGGACCGGTCCTTGCCGATGATGTTGTGCGTGGCGGTCCGCTTGCCCTTGGTCTGCTCGACCCACCGGTCCATGAGCTGGTTCATGTCGTCGGAGCGCTCGGTCTTGTAATCGATGATCTGTACGAATTTCATGACGCCTCCCGACCCTCGTGAGATACGTCCAGTCTAGTGAAATGAGCTGTTTGTGGGTTCTTGGGGGCTTTCAGGCCGAGTGGTGCAGGGTGGCGGGCCGGACCGGATCGGCGAAGGGCCGGCCGGCGGCGTAACGCTCCAGTTCGTCCAGGGACTGGTCCGCCATGCGGTGCAGTTCGTCGCCGAGCGAACCCGCGATGTGGGGAGTCAGCAGGACGTTCGGGAGGTCGTACAACGGTGAGTCCGGTGGCGGAAGTTCCGGGTCCGTCACGTCGAGTACGGCGTGCAGGCGGCCGGAGGCGAGCTCCGGGAGCAGCGCGGCCTCGTCGACCAGGGAGCCGCGGGCGGTGTTGATCAGGGTCGCGCCGGCCGGCATCGCGGCCAGCTGGCGCGCAGCGATCATGTGGCGGGTCGCCGGGAGCTGCGGGGCGTGGACGGAGACGACGGAGCTGCGGGCGCACAGGTCGTCGAGGGGCGCGAGCTCGACGCCGAGGGCGGCGGCTTCGCGCGGGGCGACGTACGGGTCGTACAGGAGAACGTCCAGGTCGAAGGGGCGCAGCAGCTCGACGACCCGGCGGCCGATGCGTGAGGCGCCGACGATGCCCACGGTGCGGCGGTGGTTTCCGGCGCCGTGCAGTTCCTCGCGCCAGTCGTGGTCGGCGCGCAGGGCGCGGTAGCGGGCGGCGGCGTGCAGGACGCGTTTGCCGGCGAAGAGGATCGCGGCGAGCGTGTACTCGGCCACGGGCAGGGCGTTGGCGGCCGCCGCCGAGGTCACGGCGATGCCCCGGTCCCAGCAGGCCTGGGTGACGTGATGCTTGACGGAGCCCGCCGCGTGGACGACGGCGCGCAGGTTCGGCGCGGTGTCGAGGACCTCGGCGGTGAGCGGGGTGGCGCCCCAGCAGGTGAGGAGGACCTCGGCCTCGGCGAGGGCGGCGGCGACCCGCGGCCCGGGGGCGGCGAGGTCGTGCGCGACCAGGTACGGGTCGGTGCGCGTGAGCGCGGCCAGCCGGGTGCGGTGGCCGTCGGTGAACAGGCGTTCCGCGATGCCGGGCGCCATGGCGAGCAGCAGGGACGGCTGAGTGTCAGTGGCGTGGTGCATGGTGGGACTCGGGCTCCTCTTCGGGCGCTTGACGGTCGCTCGGGTGCGTCACTTGACGCTTCCGGCGGTGAGCCCGGCCTTCCAGTGCCGCTGGAGGGAGACGAAGGCGACGATCAGGGGGACGACGGCGAGAAGTGAGCCGGTGACGACCAGAGGGTAGAACTCCGGTTCGCCGTGCGCGTTGCTGTTCCACGCGTACAGGCCGAGGCTCAGCGGGAAGAGCCGCTGGTCCGAGAGCATCACCAGGGGGAGGAAGAAGTTGTTCCAGATCGCGGTGAACTGGAAGAGGAACACGGTCACGAAGCCCGGCATGATCATGCGCATACCGATGGACCAGAAGGTGCGCAGCTCGCCGGCCCCGTCGATGCGGGCGGCTTCGAGGGCCTCGTCGGGGATGTAGCCGGCGCTGAAGACCCGGGCGAGGTAGACGCCGAACGGGTGGACCAGTACGGGCAGCAGCACGGCCCAGTAGGTGTTGACGATGCCCACGTCGCTGGCGAGCAGGTACATGGGCAGCGCGAGCGCGGTGGTCGGCACCAGCACCCCCAGCAGGACGACGCCGAACAGCTTCTCCTTGCCCCGGAAGTGGTACTTGTCGAAGACGTATCCGGCGGCGACGCTGATCAGCGAGCTGACCGCGGCGCCGCCGCCCGCGTACAGCAGGCTGTTGAGGTACCAGCGGAAGTAGACGCCGTCGCCGTACGCCGCCAGGGCGGAGAGGTTCGCGCCGAGGTTGAAGTCCTCGAAGGAGAAGGCGTTCCCGGCGAGCAGGCCGCCGGTGTCCTTGGTGGCGGCGGTGACCAGCCAGACGAGGGGGAGCAGCATGTAGAGCGTGGCGAGCACGAGGGCGCCGTTGACCGCGGTCCTCGACAGCCAGGGGCGGGACGCGGTCCTCGTGGTCCTGCCGGTGCTCGCGCCTCCTCCGGTGCTTGTGGTTCCTTCGGTGCGGGTGGTCCTTCCGGTGATGGTGGCCGGCGTGCTCATGCCTTCTTCCCCTTCCGGCCGGTGAAGCGGGTGACCGCGAAGGACAGCAGCGCGGCGGTGAGTGCGAGGAGCACGGAGGCGGCTGCCGCGAGCCCGTAGTCGCCCCGGTCGAAGGCCGCGGTGTACGCGTACATGTTCGGCGTCCAGGTGGAGGTGACGGAGGATCCGGTGCCCTTGTTGATGATCAGCGGCTCGGTGAACAGCTGGAGCGATCCGATGACCGTGAACAGCGCGACCATCACGACCGAGGCGCGGATCAGCGGCACCTTGATGCTGAACGCGGTGCGCCAGGCGCCCGCCCCGTCCACCGTGGCCGCTTCGAGCACGGAGCGGTCGACGGCCTGGAGGGCGGCGTAGAAGATCACCATGTTGTAGCCGAGCCATTCCCACAGGGCGATGTTGATGACCGAGGGCAGGGCGCCCTCGGGTGCGAAGAAGTCGAAGCCGACGCCGCCCGCTTCCATGGCGTCGACGACCGGGCTGAGCTGGGGTGTGTAGAGGTACACCCAGATCAGCGCCGCGATGATGCCCGGGACGGCGTGCGGCAGGAACAGCGCGAGCTGGAAGAAGCGGCGTGCGCGGGCGAGCGTGGAGTCGAGGAGCAGGGCGAGCGCGAGGGCTCCGCCGATCATCAGCGGGATGTAGAGGACGCAGTACCCGAGGAGTACGACGAAGCCCTCGCGGAAGGCCGGGTCACCCAGCGCCGCCGTGTAGTTGGCGAGGCCGCTGAAGACGGTCCGCGTTCCCCCGAAGCCCAGTCCCGACTGCTTCTCGGTGAACAGGCTCAGCCAGACCGCGTATCCGACCGGCACCACCATCACCAGGGTGAAGAGGACGAAGAACGGGGTCAGCAGGACGCCGGCGGCGGCATGGGTGCGGGTGCGGGCCTTCACGTGCTTCTCAGCCCTCCACCGTCAGGCCGCGCTTCTTCAGCTCGGAGACGGTCGCCTCGTGCCCGGCCTTCACCGCGTCCGCGATGGTCGCGCCGCCGTCGGACACCTTGCCGAACTGGTCCTTCATCACGGTGTTGGTGGTGCCGGTGCTCGGGCCCCACGCCCAGTCGGGCGCGATGGACGCGCCGGCGTCCTCGAAGACCTGGTAGATGTCCTGGCCGCCGAAGTACCCCGCGTCGAAGGCGGCCTTGGCCGCCGGGCGCAGCTCGGCCGCGGCCGGGAAGGCGCTCGACGTACCGGAGGCGATCCGCGCCTCGACGCCGTCCTCGGTGGTCGTCATCCATTGCGCGAACTCGACGGCGGCCTCGGTCTTCTCGCTGTCCTTGGTGACGGCGAAGGTGGAGCCGCCCAGCATGCCGCTGGCGGGCTTGCCGTCCCACGACGGCATCGGGGCGACGGCCCACTTGCCGCTCTGCTCCGGCAGGGTGCCCGTCAGGACGCCGGCGCCCCAGGAGGCGCCGAGGTAGCCGATGGTGCCGCCGCTCTTGAGGGAGTTGGTCCACTCGGGGCTGAAGGAGGCGTTGTTGTGCACCAGGCCGTCGTCGAGGAGCCCCTGCCAGTACGCCGAGACCTTCGTGGTCGCGGGGTCGGTCGTGTCGACCTTCCAGGTGTCGCCCTCGGCCTCGAACCACCGCGCTCCCGCCTGCCAGGCCATCGCCTGGAACGTGGACGGGTCGTCCGGGAAGAAGGTGCCGATACGGGCCTTCTTGTCGGCCTTCTTGACCTTCTCGGCGGCCTCGCGGAACTCGTCCCACGTCCCCGGGACCTCGACGCCGTACTTCTTGAACAGGTCCTTGCGGTAGTAGAAGGCCTGCGGCGCGGCGTCGAAGGGGACGGCCCAGTTCTTGCCGCCGAGGGTCGTCAGCTCGACCGCCTGCGGCAGGAACTTCTTCTTCACGTCGTCGGTGAGGTGGCCGCTGATGTCCTGGACCGAGCCCTGGCTGACGAACTCGGGGAGCATCGGGTACTCGATGGAGACCAGGTCGGGGGCGTTGCCGGCCTTCACGGCGTTGGAGATCTTGGCGTAGCCGCCGGCGTTGCCCGAGGGGATCTCCTCGTACTTCACCCGGATGTTCTTCTGCGAGGCGTTGAAGGCGTCGACGACCTCCTTCGAGCCCTTGGCCCAGCCCCAGAAGGTGATCGAGACGGGCTTGCCGCCACTTCCCGGGGCGGCTGACTTCTCGTCCTGGGCGCCGCTGCCGCCGCAGGCCGTGAGAACGGCGAGGGCGGTGGCGGCGCCGACCATGACATGGGACGTTCTGTTCCAACTGGGGCTCACGGCACGGCTCCTGAAAGGGCGGCGACATTGCGTTGGCCGTGAGTGTTGAGCCAGCGGTGAGCGAAGTCAAGAGCGAAAGTTCGATTGATCGAAAAAAGATCAGACCGTCGCCGCGCCGCAGGACGCCCGCACGCGCAACTGCGGAAGCAGCGCCAGGTGCCGCCGCGGCTCCTGGCCCTCCCCGCCCCGCGCCTGCCCGAGCCGCTCCACCAGCAGCCCGGCCGCCTGCCGCCCCACCTCGCGCTTGGGCGGCGCGACCGCCGTCAGCGGGGTGTCCGCCAGGGCCGCCACCTCGTCGTCGTACGCGACGAGCGCCAAGTCCCGCGGCACCCGCACCCCCAGCTCCGCGAGCCGCTGCGCCACCTGGATCGCGTCCACGTCGTTGTGGACCAGCGCGGCCGTCGCCGCCCCGGTGGCGACCGCCTCGCGCAGGGCCTGCACCGCCGCCTCGAAGCGGTCCGGACTCACCTCCGCCGGTACGGAGTCGATCACGTCCCGCGGCGCCCGCGTCCCCAGTACGCCGAGCGCCTCCGCGTACCCCGACCGCACCGCCAGAGCGGTCGGGGAGTCGTCGCGGGCCATCAGCAGCGGCGCGCCGTGCCCCAGTTCCCTCAGGTGGCGCACAGCCAGTAGCACCCCGTGCCGGTGGTCCGAGCAGACCCGGTCGATGCCGTCCAGCGCCGAGCCCGCCGCGGGCTGGCGCTCCAGCAGCACGGTGGGCACGGGCAGCGAGGCGATCCAGTCGCCGTACGCCGCCGGGTCGCCCGGCCGCCGCCACCCCGGCGCCACCAGCAGCCCCTCGGCGCCCGCCGCCAGCAGGCCCTCGGTGCGCGCCTGGTCCTCCTCGGGCCGGTAGTCCGAGATCCGCAGGACCAGCCGGGCCCCCGCCCGCGCGGCGGCCTCGTGCGCGCCCCGGATGACCTCGGCGAAGTAGTACGTCGCGGAGGGGGCCAGCATGCCGAGCACCACACCGCCGGAGCCCCCGGCCGGCGCGGTGGCCGGGCCGCCCCGCTCCCGGGGCCACGACACCGACCCGTGGACCCGGTCGAGCAGCCCCCGCCCCGCCAGCTCCTCGACGTCCCGGCGCACCGTGACGGGCGAGACGCCCAGCAGGCCCGCGAGGTCGGAGACCCGGGCCGAGCCCCGGTCCCGTACCAGGCCCAGCAGTCGGTCGTGGCGTTCAGCAGCACTCTCGCGCACGGCGGCAGTCCCCCTCGCAGTGTGTGGCACGGCATTCAGTGAAGCGGCGTGATCGAACGATAGAAGTTTCGATCATTCAACCGCAATCCATTGACGTTCGATCAGTCCGGGTCCTAGATTCCGGGACGCACAGGACAGCACCCAGGGGAGCATCATGCCGTTCGGGAACCGCGACGACTGGGCGGCGACCGCCGATCAGCTCCTGCTGGCCGTACGCCCCTATGCGACCGAGCGCCACGCTTTGATCAATCTGCCCGGCTCCCGGCCCAGTTGCTCCGGCCCGCGCTCCGACGGCCTCGAAGGCTTCGCCCGTACGTTCCTGCTCGCCGCCCTGCGGGTGGCGGGCGCGGACGGCCACGACCCGCAGGGCCACCTCGCCCGCTACGCCGAAGGGCTCGCCGCGGGCACCGAAAACCCGGTCTCCGACCGGGAGTTGACCACCGCCGCACCAGAGTCCTGGCCGCTGATGGCCGACGTGCGCCAGGCCGTCGTCGAAGCCGCCTCCGTCGCCCTCGCCCTGCGCCTCACCCGCCCCTGGCTCTGGGACACCCTCGACGAACGCACCCGCGCCCGCGCAGCCGACTGGCTGCTGCCCGCCCTCGGCCCGTCCCCCGTCGACAACAACTGGTGGCTCTTCGGCCTCACCGTCGCCGGATTCCTCCAGGACGCCGGCATCGAGACCGACCGCGCCCGGACCACCATCGACCGCTCCCTCGCCCGCGTCGAGGAGTGGCACCTCGGCGACGGCTGGTACAGCGACGGCCCGAACCGCGCCTTCGACCACTACAACGCCTGGGCCCTGCACTTCTATCCCGTCCTGCACGCCCACCTCGCCGGCGACCAGGACCTCCTCGACCGCTACGGCCCCCGCCTGCACGCCCAACTCGAAGCCCACACCCGGATGTTCGACGCCAACGGCGCCCCCATGCCGTACGGCCGCTCCCTCACCTACCGCTTCGCCGCCGCGGCCGCCCCCTGGCTCGGCGCCCTCACCGGCCACACCCCGCTCACCCCCGGAGCCACCCGCCGCCTGGCCACCGGCACCCTGCGGTACTTCCTCGACCGGGGCGCCCTCGACGACCGGGGGCTGCTGACGCCGGGCTGGCACGGCCCGTACGCCCCGGTCGTCCAGAGCTACTCGGGCCCCGCCTCCCCCTACTGGGCGGCCAAGGGCTTCCTCGGCCTGCTGCTCCCCGCCGGCCACCCGGTCTGGACCGACCCCGAGGAACCGCTGCCCGTGGAAAGGGGCGACGCCGTCACCACCCTCGGCCCGCCCCACCTGCTGATCCAGTCCACCGCGGCCGACGGTGTCGTACGCCTGCACAACCACGGCAGCAACCACGTCGGCCCGGACGACGACCCCGGCTACGCCCGCTTCGCCTACTCCACCCGCACCGGACCCACCCACGACAGCGCCGACAACCACTTCGCGCTGCTCATCGACGGCGCCTGGACCCGGCGCGGCCCCGCCCGGCCGCTGGACAGCGGCCCCGGCCGGGCCGCCTCCGCGCACACACCGGCGCCCGGCGTCCGCGTGGTGTCCGCCACCGCCGCCCACGGCCGCGCCGAACTGCGCGCCCACCTCGTCACCGGCGCGCCCGAGGGCACGCCCGTACGCCAGACCGGCTGGGCCACCGACGACGAGCCGGCCGACCCGCTCCACCCGGCCGAGGGCCGGCTGACCGCCCAACTGCACCCGGTGCACGGCTACACCGGCGCGCACGACGCGCCGACCGGCCCGACCCTGGCCGCGCCCCGCACCCGTACCGCCGCGCTCGACGGGCACACCACGGCGGGCGACTCGCTCTTCGTCGCCCTCGCCTCGCTGACCGCCGAACCCGGCCCGGCGCCGGTCGCCACGCTCGCCGACGTCCGGGTCGCCGGCCGCACCGTCCACGTCACCTGGGCGGAGGGCCCGACCGCCCGGCTCTCCCTCGACTACTGAGGCCTGTACTTGCGGCCGGTCTTGGAGGAGATCCCTCCCAGCAGCCCGCGGGGCGCCAGCTTCACCGCGCCCATCAGCGCCTTGTACCGGGGGTCCGGCACCGACACCGTCTTCCCGCGCGCCAGGTCGCCCATCGCCGCGGCGACCAGCTTGTCGGCGTCGAGCCACATCCAGCCGGGGATGTTGTCCGTCCCCATCCCGGCCCGCTCGTGGAACTCCGTCCGTACGAAGCCCGGGCACAGCGCCATCAGCCGCACCCCGCTGCCCGCCAGATCCTTGGCCGCGCCCTGGGTGAACTGCACGACCCACGCCTTGGACGCGCCGTACGTCCCGCGCGGCACGAAGGCCGCCACCGACGCGACGTTGACCACGCCGCCGCGCCCGCGCTCCTTCATCCCCGCCGCGGCGGCGGCCGTCAGCCGCAGGACCGCCTCGCAGTGCACCTTCAGCATGGTCAGCTCGTCGGCCATGGACACTTCGAGGAAGCGCCCCTTGTTGCCGAAGCCGGCGTTGTTGACCAGCAGATCCACCGGATGCCTGCGGTCCGCCAGCCGCGCCTCGACCGACGCGATGCCGGCCTCCGTCGACAGGTCGGCGGTCAGCACCTCCGCCTCGATGCCGTGCAGGTCGTGCAGCTCTGTCGCCTGCTCCTGGAGCCGCTTGGTGTCGCGGGCCACCAGCACCAGGTTGTGCCCGTCCGTGGCGAGGCGCCGGGCGAAGGCGGCGCCGATGCCCGCTGTCGCTCCTGTAATCAGTGCAGTCGTCATGCGGGGCACGTTAGTGCCCCGCGGATCCCGGCCGCCCGCCAGGCTTCGCGGCCGATGACTGTCGGGTGACGTACTTGCGCGCGGCCGCCAGCGCCTCGGGGTGCAGCGCGTCACCGGCCGCGAGAACCCTCGGCAGCAGCTCGCGCTCCGTCGTCTCCGACCTGAACTGCACGCTCACCGTGACGTCGTGGGAGGGACGGTGCACGATCTCGACGGCGTCGCCCGCCCGTATCTCGCCGGGCTCGATCACCCGCAGGTACGCCCCGGGCGCGGCCCGCCGTGTGAAGCGCCGGACCCAGCCCTTCTCACCGAGGGAGTCCGCGAACGTACGGCAGGGGATGCGGCCGCATGTGACCTCCAGGACCAAGTCGGCCCCGATCCGCCAGCGTTCACCGATCAGCGCGCCGTTCACGTCGAGGCCGAGGGTGGTGAGGTTCTCCCCGAACGCCCCGTTGGGCAGCGTGCGTCCGAGCTCGCGCTCCCAGTCGTCGAGGTCCTCGCGGGCGAAGGCGTACACCGCCTGGTCGTCCCCTCCGTGGTGGCGCCTGTCGCACACCGCGTCCCCCACGAGACCGCTCGCGCCGACCCCCTTGGGGCCGGGCGCCACCACCCGTACGGGCCCGTCGGCAGGTCGCTTGTGGATGCCGGTCGTGCCGCTCGGGGCGTCGGTCCAGCCGACCGCCTCGGCGCGGCCCAGATTCACGGTCAGAAGCTTCATGGCCGAACGCTAACCGGCGGTGACTCAAAGTCGCTCGCCATTATTCGGCGTCGCATCCAAGCGTCGCTTATGATTGAGGGGTGATCGAAGCCCGTCATCTCCGCGTCCTGCGCGCAGTCGCCGCCACCGGCTCCTTCTCGGCCGCCGCGCGCGAACTCGGCTGTACCCAGCCCGCCGTCAGCCAGCAGATGAAGGCCCTCGAACTCTCCGCGGGCACGCCCCTCCTCATCCGTACGGGCCGCGAGATGCGCCTCACGCAGGCGGGCGAGGTCCTCGTCCGGCACGCCGCCGGCATCCTCGCCGGGCTGACCGCCGCCGAGGAGGAGGTCGCCGCCATCGCGGGTCTGCGCGCCGGCCGCGTCCGGCTGGTGTCGTTCCCCAGCGGCAGCTCCACCCTCGTCCCCACCGCGCTGGCCGCCCTCCGCGCCGCCCACCCCGGCACCCGGGTCTCCCTGGTCGACGCGGAGCCCCCGCGCTCGGTCGAGATGCTGCGGGAGGGCGACTGCGACGTGGCGCTCGCCTTCCGGTACGGGCCGGGCGGGACCGCCGAGGACTGGGACGACCTGGTCGTACGCCCGCTGCTGACCGATCGCCTCGTCGGCCTGGTCCCCGAGGGGCACCGGCTCGCGGACGCCGGCCAGGTCGGCATCGGCGAACTGGCCGACGAGCCGTGGATCGCCGGCTGCCCGCGCTGCCGCAGGCAGTTGGTGGAGGTGTGCGAGAGCGCGGGCTTCACGCCGCGCATCGATTTCGCGACCGACGACTATCCGGCCGTGATCGGCCTGGTCGGCGCCGGGATGGGGGTGGCGGTCCTGCCCGAGCTGGCGATGGAGTCGGTACGCCCGAAGGGTGCGCGCACCGTGGCGGTGGAGCCCGCCGTGCGGCGCGAGATCGTGGCGCTCACGCTCCCCGACCTGGCGCAGGTGCCGGCGGTCGCGGCCACGCTCGACCAGCTGGCGCTGGCCGCGGCGCGCTGAGCGGCGGGGCGTTTTCACGTCGGGGTGTTCGCGCGGCGGGTCCCGCCGGGTGGCGCGGACCGCCGTGTGATGCAGAAACGTTCCTTCAGAGGCTCAGGGGTCCGGCGTGCCGGCGGGCCCCGACGACGCCGCGATGAGGCGGGTTCGCGCCCGGCCCATCAACTCCTCGCGCTCGTCCTCGGTCAGGCCGCCCCACACGCCGTAGGGCTCACGCACCGCGAGGGCGTGCGCCGCGCACTCGGCCCGTACCGGGCACCTCATGCAGACCTCCTTAGCCGAGTTCTCACGCGCACTCCGCGCCGCGCCCCGCTCCCCCTCCGGATGAAAGAAGAGCGAGCTGTCCACCCCGCGGCACGCCGCGAGCAGCTGCCAGTCCCACAGGTCGGCGTTGGGTCCGGGAAGGCGGGAGAAATCTGCCATTGCTTGTCCCCTTGCGTCGATGCATCGAGAGCGTCTGGACCGTGAGGCGGCGTCTACTTGTGGAAGTAGATGTAAATATGACTCATTGCGAATCTAGCCACAGACACCAGCAAAACGGAAGAAAAGCCGCTAAATGGGGCATAGCTTTACTTAGGTGGCATGGCGACCCCCGATGCGCTTCTGTGCGACCGGGCCCTCACGTAGAGTGCCGATGGCGCCCGTCCGACCCGTAACTCTTTCGAGTGACCGTCGTTGAGAGTGCGAGGCGGTTGAAAGTACAAGCGATCGGGCAAGTGTCCGAGAGCGTCAATCGCACAGGTGACGAAATATGTACCAGCCTGGAGGCTCAAGGTGACGCGCAGCAGCTGTGAGAGCCGCGGAGGACAGTCATGACATCGGTCCTCGTCTGCGACGACTCCCCGCTTGCCCGAGAGGCGCTCCGCCGCGCGGTCGCGACCGTGCCCGGTGTCGAGCGCGTGACGACGGCGGCCAACGGCGAGGAAGTCCTCCGCCGCTGGGGCGCCGACCGCTCGGACCTGATTCTGATGGACGTACGCATGCCCGGCCTGGGCGGCGTCGAGACCGTGCGCCGGCTGCTCTCCGCGGACCCCGGCGCCCGGATCATCATGCTCACGGTCGCCGAGGACCTGGACGGAGTCGCGCTCGCGGTCGCCGCCGGCGCCCGCGGCTACCTGCACAAGGACGCCTCGCGCGCCGAACTGCGGGCGACCGTCACCCAGGCGCTCGCCGACCCGACCTGGCGGCTCGCCCCGCGCCGGCTCCGGTCCGCGGAGATGGGTGCGGCCCCGACGCTCACGGCGCGTGAGATCCAGGTGCTCGAAGGCATGAGCCACGGACGCTCCAACGCGGAGATCGGCCGGGAGCTCTTCCTCTCGGAGGACACGGTCAAGACACACGCCCGGCGGCTCTTCAAGAAACTCGGCGCCTCGGACCGGGCGCACGCTGTCGCGCTCGGGTTCCGCTGGGGCCTGGTCCGATAGGACCGGCCGATGCGCTCCCGCGCGGGTGTCTCGATCCCCGTCCGCCCTCCGGCGGGCGGGGTGGCGGACGCCCGTGCCCCTTTCCGCCGCCGATGCCGCATCCTTGAGGGGTGGAGTTCCTCGGGGACGATTCGGTCGAGCGGGAGGGGAGGGCTCAGAAGATGAGTTCCGGCGTACCTGCTCATAACGCTTCGGTGCACAACTACGGGCGCGGTGCCGCGGATGCCTCGGCGCCAAGGCACCATGGACCGATGCGCGACGACGAGACGACGGTGATCGGTGCACTCGTCCGCCGTGCTGTCGAGGGCGACGAGCAGGCGACGCACGACCTGCTGGCCCGGGTCCACCCGCTGGCCCTGCGGTACTGCCGCACCCGGCTGAGCCGGCTGCCCGGTGATGCCCGTCACTTCGTCGAGGACCTGGCGCAGGAGGTCTGCGTCGCGGTGCTGATGGCGCTGCCCCGTTACAAGGACACCGGCCGGCCCTTCGAGGCGTTCGTGTTCGCCATCGCCGCCCACAAGGTCGCCGACCTCCAGCGCGCCGCCATGCGGCACCCCGGATCGACCGCCGTGCCGTCCGACGAGATGCCGGAGCGGCCCGACGACTCCCTCGGCCCCGAGGAGCGGGCGCTGCTGAGCAGCGACGCCGAGTGGGCGAAGAAACTTCTGGCCAATCTTCCCCAGGCGCAGCGCGAGCTGCTCGTGCTGCGGGTCGCCGTCGGGCTGACCGCCGAGGAGACCGGCCAGATGCTGGGCATGTCGCCCGGTGCCGTGCGGGTCGCGCAGCACCGCGCGCTCAGCCGCCTGCGCGCCCTCGCCGGGCAGTAGCCCGCGCCCCACAGAGCCCCGGTGTCCGTGTGAACGTACAAACTCGCCAGGTGATCTTGCTCGTGGAATGAGACACCGCGCGATCCCGTTAGCATGGACATCCGCGCCGAGCAAGACCATTTGGGAAGGTGTCAGGCATGACTGCCAACGTCGATGGAGTGCCCGAGAAGTTCGCCATGCTCGGGCTGACCTACGACGACGTGCTGCTGCTGCCCGGCGCGTCGGACATGGCGCCCGACCAGATCGACACCTCCTCGTACATCTCGAAGAACGTCCGGGTGAACGTCCCGCTGCTCTCCGCCGCGATGGACAAGGTCACCGAGTCGCGCATGGCCATCGCCATGGCCCGGCAGGGCGGCGTCGGCGTACTGCACCGCAACCTCTCGATCGCCGACCAGGCCAACCAGGTCGACCTCGTCAAGCGCTCCGAGTCCGGCATGGTGACCGACCCGATCACCGTGCGCCCGGACACCACGCTCGGCGAGGCCGACGAGCTCTGCGCCAAGTTCCGCATCAGCGGCGTGCCGGTCACCGACCCGGCGGGCAAGCTGCTCGGCATCGTCACCAACCGCGACATGGCCTTCGAGACGGACCGCTCCCGACAGGTCCGCGAGATCATGACGCCGATGCCGCTCGTCACGGGCAAGGTCGGCATCTCCCGCGTCGACGCGGTGCAGCTGCTGCGCCGCCACAAGATCGAGAAGCTGCCGCTGGTCGACGACGCGGGCATCCTCAAGGGCCTCATCACGGTCAAGGACTTCGTCAAGGCCGAGAAGTACCCGAACGCCGCCAAGGACGCCGAGGGCCGGCTGCTCGTCGGCGCGGCCGTGGGTGTCGCCGGCGACGCGTACGACCGCGCCCAGGCGCTCATCGAGGCCGGCGTCGACTTCATCGTTGTCGACACCGCGCACGGTCACTCCCGCCTGGTCGGCGACATGGTCGCCAAGATCAAGTCGAACTCCGCGGTCGACGTCATCGGCGGCAACGTCGCCACCCGCGACGGCGCCCAGGCGCTCATCGACGCCGGCTGCGACGGCATCAAGGTCGGTGTCGGCCCCGGCTCCATCTGCACGACCCGCGTCGTCGCCGGCATCGGCGTCCCGCAGGTCACCGCGATCTACGAGGCCTCGCTCGCCGCGAAGGCGGCCGGCGTGCCGGTCATCGGCGACGGCGGCCTCCAGTACTCCGGCGACATCGCCAAGGCGATCGTCGCGGGCGCCGACACCGTGATGCTCGGCTCGCTGCTCGCGGGATGCGAGGAGTCGCCCGGCGAGCTCCTCTTCATCAACGGCAAGCAGTTCAAGTCGTACCGGGGCATGGGCTCGCTCGGCGCGATGCAGTCCCGCGGCCAGGCCAAGTCGTACTCCAAGGACCGGTACTTCCAGGAGGGCGTCGGCGCCGACGACAAGCTCGTGCCCGAGGGCATCGAGGGCCAGGTGCCCTACCGGGGTCCGCTGTCCGCCGTCGTGCACCAGCTCGCGGGCGGCCTGCGTCAGTCGATGTTCTATGTCGGCGGCCGGACGATTCCGGAGCTTCAGCAGAACGGCCGGTTCGTACGGATCACCTCGGCGGGTCTCAAGGAGAGCCACCCGCACGACATCCAGATGACGGTCGAGGCGCCGAACTACAGCAGGAAGTAACCTCCCACGTACACGCTGAGGGGCGGCCCCGGAGATTCCCGGGGCCGCCCCTCGCGTGTGTGTCGGCGATACTGGAACGGCATACCAAGAGGGAAAGGCCACACACGTGACTGAGATCGAGATCGGGCGCGGCAAGCGCGGCCGCAGGGCGTACGCGTTCGACGACATCGCCATCGTGCCGAGCCGGCGCACCCGGGACCCGAAGGAGGTCTCGATCGCCTGGCAGATCGACGCCTATCGTTTCGAGCTGCCGTTCCTGGCCGCTCCGATGGACTCCGTCGTCTCGCCGCAGACCGCCATCCGCATCGGTGAGCTGGGCGGCCTGGGCGTTCTGAACCTCGAAGGTCTGTGGACGCGGTACGAGGACCCGGAGCCGCTGCTCCAGGAGATCGCGGAGCTCGACGACGCGAGCGCCGCGACCCGCCGCCTCCAGGAGATCTACGCCGCCCCGATCAAGGCGGACCTGATCGGGCAGCGCATCAAGGAGGTGCGCGACTCGGGCGTCGTCACCGCCGCCGCCCTGTCGCCGCAGCGCACGGCCGAGTTCTCCAAGGCCGTCGTGGACGCCGGCGTCGACATCTTCGTGATCCGCGGGACCACCGTCTCCGCCGAGCACGTGTCGGGCGCCGCCGAGCCGCTGAACCTCAAGCAGTTCATCTACGAGCTCGACGTCCCGGTCATCGTGGGCGGCTGCGCGACGTACACCGCCGCGCTGCACCTGATGCGGACCGGCGCGGCCGGTGTCCTCGTCGGCTTCGGCGGCGGCGCCGCCCACACCACGCGCAACGTGCTGGGCATCCAGGTCCCGATGGCCACCGCCGTCGCCGACGTGGCCGCGGCCCGCCGCGACTACATGGACGAGTCCGGCGGCCGGTACGTGCACGTCATCGCCGACGGCGGCGTGGGCTGGTCCGGCGACCTGCCGAAGGCCATCGCCTGCGGCGCGGACGCCGTGATGATGGGCTCTCCGCTGGCGCGCGCGACGGACGCGCCCGGTCGCGGCCACCACTGGGGCATGGAGGCCGTCCACGAGGACGTGCCGCGCGGAAAGCGCATGGACCTGGGCGCGGTCGGCACGACGGAGGAGATCCTCCTCGGCCCGTCGCACACCCCGGACGGCTCGATGAACCTCTTCGGCGCGCTGCGCCGCTCGATGGCGACGACGGGCTACAGCGAGCTCAAGGAGTTCCAGCGCGTCGAGGTGACGGTCTCCCCGGCCGAGCACAAGCGCTGACCTGCGGAGTTACGTGAGAGGCCCGGGCCGCACGGTGGCCCGGGCCTCTTCGCGTGCGCTCAGGCGGCGGTCTTCTTCGCGGCCGAGAAGGCGGCGTAGGCGCCTATCGCGAGGAAGAGGAACGTCATCGGGCCGGCGTCCTCCTTCCACAGCGAGGTCAGGAACTCGAACCTCTGGAAGAGCAGCTCCGTCACGGTGACGTGCAGCAGGTCCGAGGCGGCGATCGCGAGGCCCAGGAGCTGGCCGAAGTACACCGCGCCCAGCGAGAGGATCGCGGCGACCACCGGCAGGGCGGGGTTGGCGCCGCCGGCCTTCCCGGCAGCGAGGCCGATGAGGTAGCCGACGGCGACCGCCGCGAAGCCGATCTGGTACTCGGTGGCGCCGATGATGCCGCCGTAGATCCCGGCGGTGACGAGCGCGGCGGCGAAGGCGGCGGCGACGCCGAGGCCGACGTTGTCGCGCATCGGGGCCGGGGCGGGGGCCTGCGGGTAGGCGTGGTCGGCGAACGGGTTGCCGGACGGAGGCGGCGGCACGGACTGGCTCATGGTGGAGATCCCCCCCAAGGGATGTGGTGCACCGTGGATGCGCACGGACGTGCGACGAGTGACGCCGAACGCTAGCAGTGCCGTACGACAGAGCACCCGTGGATTCCGGTCGCCGCGCTGCCTAGAGCCGGTGGGTCGCCCCCGTCGGGGACGCCCCGCGCGTGTCGAGGAGGAGCTGGGCCTTCACGGCGAGGGCCTGGAGGTCGTACGTCCGGTGGTTCTGCAGGAGCACGGTCAGGTCCGCGTTGGCCGCCGCCTCGTACAGGGAGTCGACACGCGGGACCGGTACGTCGCGCACGCGCCAGTCGGGGACGTGCGGGTCGTGGTAGCCGACCTGGGCGCCCAGGTCCATCAGCCGGGTGGCGATCTCCGGGGCGGGGGAGCCCTGCTGGTCGGCGAGGTCCGGCTTGTAGGTGACGCCGAGCAGCAGGACGCGGGCGCCGCGCGCGGATTTGCCGTGCTCGTTGAGGAGCGTGGCGCAGCGCTGGATGACGTACTGCGGCATGCGGTCGTTGATCTCCTGGGCGAGCCCGACCATGCGCAGCGGGTGGCCGGGGGTCCCGCCGCTGTGCGGGATGTAGGTGGGGTCGACCGGTACGCCGTGGCCGCCGACGCCCGGGCCCGGGCGGAACGCCTGGAAGCCGAACGGCTTGGTCTCGGCGCAGCGGATGACGTCCCACAGATCGACGCCCAGGTCGTGGCAGAGCACGGCCATCTCGTTGACCAGGGCGATGTTGACGTGCCGGTAGTTCGTTTCGAGTACGCCGACGGTCTCGGCCTCGCGCGGTCCGCGCGCCCGCACCACCTTGTCGGTGAGCCGCCCGTAGAAGGCGGCGGCCGATTCGGTGCAGGCGGGGGTGAGGCCGCCGATGACCTGCGGGGTGTTCGCGTACCCGTGCAGCCTGCTGCCCGGATCCACCCGACTGGGGGAGTAGGCGAGGTGGAAGTCGCGTCCCGCGCGCAGCCCGGAGCCTTCTTCGAGGAGGGGGCGCAGGAATTCTTCGGTGGTGCCGGGGTATGCGGCCGATTCGAGCAGCACGGTGGTGTGCGGGCGCAGGTGCGCCGCCAGGGTCCTGGCGGCGTCGCCGACGTGGCTCAGGTCGAGCGTGCGGTCGGCGCCGAGCGGGGTGGGGGCACAGATGACGGCGGTACGGACCCGGCCCAGTTCGGCCGGGGATCTGACGGTGCGGAAGCCGCCGGCCAGCATGCGGCGCAGGGCGGCGGCGGTGAGGGAGCCGTCGGCCGGGGCGCGCCCGGCGGCGAGGTCCGTGAGGCGGCGGGGGTCGGTGTCGAAGCCGATGGTGTCGATGCCGGAGGCGACCGCGGCCTGGGCGAGGGGCAGGCCGCGGTGGCCGAGTCCGATGACGGCGAGATCTGCGGGCATGGCGGTGGGCCGTCCTTCCCAATAGCCGGAGGGGAGGCAACACGCAAGCCCTGTGGACAGTTCGGGCGAGCGCAATTTCAGACTAAGCGTAAATATGACCGTTATGCGGCATTGTGTGAGGCCGGGTGCAGGAGTGTTGTCCACAGGCGGTGGCCGGAGGCGGGCGGCGCGGACAGAATCGAGGAGGCGGGGAGTGATCCCGGCCACCCGACCACTACGGGAGGCAGCAGTGAGGACAGCGACACTGGGACCCGCGGAGCGTGCCGAGGCGCTCGCGGCGATGGCCGAGCGTGAACTGGACGTGCTCGTGGTGGGCGCGGGAGTGGTCGGTGCCGGGACGGCTCTCGACGCCGTCACGCGCGGGCTGTCGACCGGACTGGTCGAGGCCCGTGACTGGGCCTCGGGCACGTCGAGCCGGTCGAGCAAGCTGATCCACGGCGGGCTGCGCTATCTGGAGATGCTCGACTTCGCGCTCGTGCGCGAGGCGCTGAAGGAGCGCGGGCTGCTGCTGGAGCGCCTCGCGCCGCACCTGGTCAAGCCCGTTCCCTTCCTCTACCCGCTCCAGCACAAGGGATGGGAGCGGTGGTACGCCGGGTCGGGCGTCGCGCTGTACGACGCGATGTCGGTGTCCTCCGGGCACGGGCGCGGGCTGCCGATGCACCGTCACCTCACGCGCAAGCGCGCCCTGCGGGTGGCGCCCGCGTTGAAGAAGGACGCCCTGGTCGGCGCGTTGCAGTACTACGACGCCCAGATGGACGACGCGCGCTTCGTGACGACGCTGGTGCGCACGGCCTCGCAGTACGGCGCCCAGGTCGCCAACCGGGCGCGCGTCGTCGGGTTCCTGCGCGAGGGCGAGCGGGTCGTCGGGGCCCGGGTGCGGGACCTGGAGGGCGGCGGCGAGTACGAGGTCAGGGCCCGGCAGGTCGTCAACGCGACCGGGGTGTGGACGGACGACACCCAGGCGCTCATCGGCGAGCGCGGGCAGTTCCACGTACGGGCGTCCAAGGGCATCCACCTGGTGGTCCCGAAGGACCGGATCCACTCGTCGACCGGTCTGATCCTGCGGACCGAGAAGTCGGTGCTGTTCGTCATCCCCTGGGGGCGGCACTGGATCGTGGGCACCACCGACACCGACTGGGACCTCGACAAGGCCCACCCGGCGGCCTCCAGCGCGGACATCGACTACCTCCTGGAGCATGTGAACTCGGTACTGGCGGTGCCCCTGACGCGCGACGACGTGCAGGGCGTGTACGCCGGCCTGCGGCCGCTGCTGGCCGGGGAGTCGGACGCCACGAGCAAGCTCTCGCGCGAGCACACGGTGGCGCACCCGGTGCCGGGGCTCGTCGTGGTCGCGGGCGGCAAGTACACGACGTACCGCGTGATGGCGAAGGACGCGGTGGACGAGGCCGTGCACGCGCTCGACCAGCGGGTCGCCGAGTGCGTGACGGAGGACGTGCCGCTCGCGGGGGCCGAGGGGTACCGGGCCCTGTGGAACGCGCGGGCGCGGATCGCGGCGCGGACGGGGCTTCATGTCGTGCGCGTGGAGCACCTGTTGAACCGGTACGGCTCGCTGGCCGAGGAACTGCTGGAGCTGATCGCCCGCGACCCGTCGCTCGGCGACCCGCTGAGCGCGGCGGACGACTACCTGCGCGCCGAGATCGTGTACGCCGCCTCCCACGAGGGGGCGCGGCACCTGGACGACGTACTGACCCGGCGTACGCGGATCTCCATCGAGACGTTCGACCGGGGTACACGCAGTGCACGGGAGTGCGCGCAGCTGATGGCGCCGGTGCTCGGGTGGGACAAGGAGCAGATCGAGAAGGAGGTCGAGCACTACGAGAAGCGGGTCGAGGCGGAGCGGGAGTCGCAGCGCCAGCCGGACGATCTGACGGCCGACGCCGCGCGGCTGGGGGCGCCCGACATCGCGCCGATCCAGTGACAGGCCGTGATGCGGCGAACTCGGCCGGGTGGTGGGGAGGTTCGGTGGAGCCGCTCTGACACTGCTGTGACCTGCGCGTGGTCCCTTTTGTTCCCCCGGGGGAAAGGCCCCGGCGACCCGGGACCACGATCGGTCGCGCGGTGAGGGACAATGAAGGCTCTGCCAGGGCGCGTTACCGCATCACCCTGGAACGCAGCCATCGCGGGCGAAGATCAGGGATCGCAGAGGGGACGCATGTCGGAGGCGGAGCAGTCCAAGGACCCCCAGGGGCGTCTTCTCGCCGGGCGGTACCGGCTCGGAGAGGTCCTCGGCCGGGGCGGCATGGGTACGGTCTGGCGCGCGGTCGACGAGACGCTGGGCCGCACGGTCGCGGTGAAGGAACTGCGCTTCCCCACGAGCATCGACGAAGAGGAGAAGCGCCGCCTCATCACGCGCACGCTGCGTGAGGCCAAGGCGATCGCCCGCATCCGCAACAACGGCGCCGTGACCGTCTACGACGTGGTCGACGAGGACGACCGGCCGTGGATCGTCATGGAGCTGATCGAGGGCAAGTCGCTCGCCGATGTCGTGCGCCAGGACGGCCTGCTGACGCCGCGACGGGCCGCCGAGGTGGGCCTCGCGATCCTCGACGTACTGCGAGCCGCGCACCGCCAGGGCATCCTGCACCGCGATGTGAAGCCGTCCAACGTCCTGATCTCCGAGGACGGCCGGGTCGTGCTGACCGACTTCGGCATCGCGCAGGTCGAGGGCGACCCGTCGATCACGTCGACCGGCATGCTGGTGGGCGCGCCGTCGTACATCTCGCCGGAGCGGGCCCGTGGCCACAAGCCGGGCCCCGCCGCCGACCTGTGGTCGCTGGGCGGTCTGCTGTACGCCTCGGTGGAGGGCACCCCGCCGTACGACAAGGGCTCCGCGATCGCGACCCTGACGGCCGTGATGACCGAGCCGCTCGACCCGCCGAAGAACGCGGGCCCGCTGACAGAGGTCATCTACGGCCTGCTGGCGAAGGACCCCGAGCAGCGGCTCGACGAGGCGGGCGCGCGAGCCCTCCTCAACGACGTGATCCACCTGCCCGAGAAGACGGACGAGCCCGAGCCGTCGCTGGAGGCGACCCGGGTGGTGGCACTGCCGCCGGTCCCCGACGACGTGCTCGGCGCGGTACGGCCGGCCAAGAGCGGCGCCGCGTCGGACGGCCCGCCCGCCGGCGAGCGGGTGCGCGGGGCGCTGAAGTCCGTGCGCAACGCGGCGGCGGCCCAGGCGGCGAAGCAGAAGCAGTCCTCCCCGGCGGGCTCCCCGCAGCCGCCGGTCGGCCCGAGGCCGCCGGAGCGGGCGTCGCTCACCGACGTCGTACCGCGTCGCACGCTGGTGATAGTGGCCGTCGTCGCGGCGCTCGCGGTGATCGGCACCGTGCTCGTGGTCGCACTGACCGGTGGCGACGAGGGGACCCGGGGCAAGACCAAGGACGACACGGCCGCGTCCAGCGGCGCGACCGCCGGCGGTGACGCCAAGGGCGGCGCGGACCAGGGCGGGGCGACGGACGGCGGGAAGAGCCAGAGCCAGGACCCGGGACAGGACCAGAAGCCGGACGACGGCCAGGGCGACGACTCCGGCAAGGGCGGCGACGGCGACGACGACCAGGGTGGTGCGGACGACTCCAAGACGGACGATCCGCCGAAGGACGGCGGACTGCCCGAGGGGTACGCGAAGGTCAGCGACGACCGGTTCCGCTTCACCATGGCGATGCCGAAGGGGTTCAAGCGGACCGACATAGCGGGCGTCAGCTCCGGCGGCATCTACAACGCGAAGCCGGGCGGGTTCCCGCGCGTCCAGGTCGACTTCAACGCCAGCCCCCGCGACGACGCCCGCGCCGCCTGGGCGGCGGCGCAGGCCGGAGTGGCCGCGACCAGCAGCAACTACAAGCACTTGGGGATACGGCCCGTCGACTACAACGGGTACCCCACCACCGCCGACTGGGAGTTCGAGCGCGACCAGGGAGGCCAGCGGATCCATGTCCTGAACCGCGGCTTCAAGGTGGACGCGAAGCGGGGCTACTCGATCATGGTGAGCTGCAAGGCGAGCGAGTGGAACGGGGACGCGTGCCGGACGCTGCGCCAGACCGCGCACGACACGTTCCAGCCGAAGGACTGACGTACGGATCCGCCGGGTTGCCGAGACCCGGCGGCGCGGCCGGGTCCGGCCACGTATCGTGAGAGCTCGTGGACTGACCGTACGCGACCGGAATTGACGACTTGGTGCGGTCACCGGGTCGGAGGTACAGCGCGCTCTGGGGAGGCGTCGTGGATGACTACGCGGGTCGGGTGCTTGCCGACCGCTACCGCCTTCCCCTGCCGCCTTCCGATGCGTACGAACTGGTCGAGACCAGGGCGTTCGACACCTACAGCGGCCAGGAAGTGCTGGTCCGTCAGGTCCCGTTACCCGAGGTAGTGGACGCGGAGTTCCTGGACGGCGAGGGCGGCGGGACGGCCGCGCAGCGGCGCGCGGCCGGTCGCACGACCCGGCGGCCGACCGATCCCGCCGTGCGCCGGGCCATCGAGGCGGCCCAGGCAGCCGCGCAGATCCCCGACCACCCCCGGCTCGACCAGGTCTTCGACGTGTTCGCCGAGGGCGGCTCGCTGTGGATAGTGAGTGAACTGGTGGCCGCGCGGCCGCTCGCGGCACTGCTCGCCGAGAAGCCGCTCAACCCGTACCGGGCGGCGGAGATCGCCGCCGATGTGCTGACCGCCCTGCGGGTGCTGCACGCGCACGGCTGGACCCACCGCAACATCACCGTCCGCACCGTGCTCGTCTGCGACGACGGCCGCATCGTGCTGACCGGCCTCGCGGCCGGCGCGGCGGAGGAGGCCCTGTGCGGATACGCCCCCGTGCCGGTGCCGGCGGAGCCGGACCAGGACCCGGAGGAGAGCGGCGGGGGCTGGGGCAGCCCCGGCTCCGGGCCGGACCACGGGCCGGACCCGCGGTACGGCGGCTCCGCCGCGCCCGCTCCCGGCGCCGGCGTGCGCACCGCGCTGCCCGCCACCGGCCAGAACCCCGCCGCCGAAGTGCGCGCGGCGCGCGCCGGGGCCATCGCCGCGTACCGCGCCGGAGCCCGCGCGGCGGCCCGGGTCACCGAGGAGCAGCGCCCGGGCGGCACCGGCGCGGTCCCGGCCCAGCGTCCGGCGGCCGGAGCCCCGCGCGCGATCAGCCCGTACGTCGACCTCGACCCCGAGCCGGCGCCCGAACTCCCGCGCGCCGAAAGCCCCCGCAGCCAGGAGCCGGCCGGCACCTGGCACGGCGCGGTCCCGCGCTCCCCGGCGGGCGACGGCATGCGGGCCGACGGGATGCGGGCCGACGGCCTGCGCCGCGGACCGCAGTCCCCCGAGGCGCCGCCCGCCCCGGCCCACGCCCGGAGCTGGGACGAGGTCGTGGCGGGCGGGCAGGAAGGCCAGGGCGGGCCGGTCCCCCCGTACCGGGGGCCCGCCACCCCGCTCGCCGCCGAGCGCGCCCGGCAGGCGCGGATCGCCGTCGTGGGACCCGTCACCGAGCGCTGGGCGCCCGAGCAGGCCGGCTCCGTGCACGGCAACTGGCAGCTCGCCCCGCCCATCGGCCCCTCGACCGACCTCTGGGCCCTCGGCGCGCTCCTCTTCCGTACCGTGCAGGGCCACGCCCCGTACCCGGAGGAGAGCGCCATCGAGCTGGTGCAGCTCGTCTGCGCCGAGCCGCCGGCCTTCGCCGAGGAGTGCGGTCCGCTGCGGCCGGTCGTCGAGTCGCTGCTGCGCCAGGACCCGACCGAGCGGCCCGACTTCGAGGAGCTGCGCGGCTGGCTGCGTTCGCTCGTACGGTCCGCGCCCGAGCCGGAGGCCGGCGCCGACATCGTGCCGCTGCCGTCCGTCGACGCCACGCGGCTGCCCATCGTGCGCCGACGCGGCGAGCTCGTCCGCAGACGCCGCGGCGCGTCGTCCGACGTGCACGGCCGGCACCGGCACAAGAAGGCCAAGGCCGCCAGAGGCAGGCCGGAGCAGCGGGAGCCGCGTGAGCCGAGGCCGCCGCGCGAGCCGCGCATCAAGGAGCCGCGGATCCAGAAGAAGCAGCGCGGCGGCCCGCGTTCGCTCGGGCGCACGCTCCTCGTCTTGATCCTCCTCGGCCTGACCGCGGCGCTGGTCTACGCGATGGTCTTCATGCCGAAGGCCGGCGAGGAGGACGCCGGCCAGGACGGCAGCCGGGGAGGCGACCCCGTGCGGGCCGGCGCCGGCCGGAGCACCGGTGCGCCCGCCACACCCGGCCCCTCCGCGAACGACGAGTCCGAGCCGCCGCCGCGGCGGACGCCGAGCTCCCAGCAGCCGCAGACCTCCGGCCCGGCCGCCGACCTCGCCCAGGGGTACGAGCTGCGCAAGGACCCCGAGGGATTCCAGATCGCCGTCGACAAGGACTGGGAGCGCCGGCCGATCAACGACGCCGGCCAGGTCCGCTACCGGGGTGCCGGCTTCGAGCTGCTGGTCGTCCCCGGCCGCGACACGGTCAAGGAGTACGGCGGCGACCCGATGGACTACCAGCTCAAGAAGGAGCGCGAACTGCAGGCCGTGCGCGACTCCTCCTGGTCGACCCAGAATGGTCTGCGCCGCATCGACGTGGGCCGGCAGGCCATGGCGGAAGGCCAGTTCACCTGGCAGGACAGCAGCGGACGCGATGTGTACGTGCGCAACCTCGCGATGATCGTCGCCGACCGGTACCACGTGGTCCAGGTGATCGGACCGGAAGCCCAGCGCGACGAGATCACCGAGATCTACGAACAGGCCACGGCGGCCTACCGGGTGACAGGCGGCTGACCAGGCCCATGGGCCTCCACGACGCGGGGCAGGACAGATGACGTGGACCACTCACACGCGATGACCGGCGGAACAGGCGGCGACAGCGGCCTGATCGCCGGGCGCTACCGTCTGGGCGACCGGGTCGGACGCGGCGGCATGGGGACCGTGTGGCAGGCGACCGACGAACTGCTCGGCCGGCATGTCGCCGTCAAGGTGCTGCACTTCGGCGGCGACGAACCGGGCGTCCCCACCGCCGACGCGCGGCTGCGGCGCGAGCGCGCGCTGCGCGAGGCCAGGACCGTGGCCCAGCTGGTGCACCCGCACGTGATCGTCGTGCACGACATCGTCGAGGACGCCGGCACCGGTCTCTCGTACATCATCATGGAGCTGATCGACGGCGACTCGCTCGCCGACCGGATCGCCGCCGAGGGCCCGGTCGACGTCCGCGAGGCCGCCCGGATCGGCCTCGCGTTGGTCGGCGCGCTGCACATGGCCCACGAGCGCGGCGTCCTGCACCGCGACCTCAAGCCCGACAACGTGCTGCTGGAGGCGGGCACCGGCCGGGTCGTCCTCACCGACTTCGGAATCGCCCGGCTCGACGGCGGTACGACGATCACCGACGCCGGGTCCTTCGTCGGCTCGCCCGAGTACACCGCGCCCGAGCGGATGGAGGGCCGCGCGGCGGGTCCGGCCTCCGACCTGTGGTCGCTCGGCGTGCTGCTGTGCACGGCGGTGAGCGGCGAATCGCCCTTCCACCGCGACTCCCTGGGCGGCGTCCTGTGCGCCGTCATGCACGACCCGATCGTGCCGCCGGCCGCCGCGGGCCCGCTGCTCCCCGTCGTACGCCGCCTCCTGGAGCGCGATCCGGAGCGCAGACTCGGCGCGGCCGAGGCCGAACGGCTGCTGCTCGCGTTCCTCGCGACCGGCCTCGCCCCCGAGACCGCGCCGCCCTGCCCGGCCACCCAGTCCCACGTGCCCCTCGTGCCCAGGGCGATGCGGCTCAGGTTCGGCGGCGTCCGGGGCGCGCTCGTCGCCAGTGTGCTGGTCGCCGTGATGGCCGGGGCCGGCGCGGCGACGGCCACGCTGTTCCTGCGGGACGGCGAGCGTGACGGCGACGGCCGGGCGGGCGGGCGTACGGACGCCGCGCCCACCCGTACGGTCACCTCGACCGTGTCGACGCGGCCCGGCGACGGAGGGCCCCCGACCGGCACGGCCGACGCGGCCCGCACGCCGCCGCCCGGCTACCGCAGGGTGAGCGACCCGGCGGGCTTCACGCTCGCCGTTCCCGAGGGCTACGACCGCTCGGCCGACGACAGCCGGGTCGCGTACCTGTCGCCGGACAAGAGCATCAGGATCGGCGTGCGCCAGCAGAGCCCCGTACCGGGCGGGCCGCTCGGCGCGATGCGGCGGGCGCACCAGAAGGGCCCCGAGACCCACCCCGGCTACCGCGCCGGCAAGGTCACGCCCACCACGCACAACGGGCTGGCCGCCGCGCTGTGGGTGTTCGTCGGCGACGGTTTCGAGCCGGGCGACGAGGACCGGCACACATACGACCTGTGCTGGGAGGAGGGGGGGCTGATGTACGACGTGTGGGTCTCGGCGCCGGTCCGCCTCCAGGACGACGCCAAGCGGCACTTCGACACCGCCCTCGACTCGTTCGTCCGCGACTGAAGCGAGCACGGCCCGGCTGCGGGCATCGGCACAAGGCCCTGATCAGGCGTTATTTGCCAGTGAACACTGGCGCGGTGGTGTGGGGCCGGTGAAAAGGTATTACCGACGGGTACCAAAAGGCTCGCGGGAGGCTTACCCTCGCCCTCATGACGGACTCGCAGGCCCCCGCAGCCGCCCTCGGTACGAACCCCCTCGCCGCCGCCCCCGCGGGCGCGCGCACCGCGGCCGACGTGGTCACCCCCGAGGTGGTCGCCCAGCTCACGCGGGACGTGGTCGGCTCCGGCCGCACCGCCAACCACACGCCCCTCACCGGGGAGAAGCTGGCCGACCTGCCCGAGTCCACCCCCGAGGACGTCGCCACCGCGTTCGACCGGGCCCGCGCCGCGCAGCCCGTCTGGGCGGCGGTGCCCGTGCGGCAGCGCGCCGCGATCCTGCTGCGCTTCCACGACCTGGTCCTGGAGCGGCAGGCCGAGGTGCTCGACCTGATCCAGCTGGAGACCGGCAAGGCCCGCCTGCACGCGCACGAGGAGATCCAGGCGGTCGCCATAGCCGCCCGCCACTACGGGCGCAGGGCCGCGTCGTACCTCAGGCCGAAGCGGCGCACCGGCGCGATCCCGACCTTGACGAAGGTCACCGAGCTGCGCCAGCCGCGCGGTGTCATCGGCCAGATCGCCCCCTGGAACTACCCCTTCGAGCTGTCGATCGGCGACGCGCTGCCCGCCTTCGTGTCCGGCAACGCCGTCGTGATGAAGCCCGACACCGAGACCGCGCTGACCGCCCTGTGGGCCCGCGACCTCCTCGTCGAGGCCGGTCTGCCCGCCGAGGTCTTCCAGGTCGTCCTCGGCGACGGCCCGGTGGTCGGACCCGAGATCGTCAAGCACGCCGACTACGTGTCGTTCACCGGCTCCACCCGCACCGGGCGCGAGGTCGCCCAGGGCGCCGCCGCCCGCCTCATCGGCGTGTCCCTCGAACTCGGCGGCAAGAACGCCATGCTGGTCCTTGAGGACGCCGACGTCGAGAAGGCCGCGGCGGGCGCCGTCCGCGCCTGCTTCTCCTCAGCCGGGCAGCTGTGCATCTCCATCGAGCGGCTGTACGTCCACGCTTCCATCGCCGACGACTTCGTGGCCCGCTTCGCCGCCCGTACGAAGGCGATGCGCCTCGGCGCCTCCCTCGCGTACGGCGCCGACATGGGCTCGCTCGCCGGCGAGCGGCAGCTGGAGAACGTCAGGCGCCACGTCGAGGAGGCCGTCGCCAAGGGCGCCACGCTCGTCGCCGGCGGCGTCGCCCGCCCCGACATCGGCCCGCTGTTCTTCGAGCCCACCATCCTGGACGGCGTCGAGGCGCCGATGGCGGTGTGCACCGAGGAGACCTTCGGCCCGGTCGTCTCCCTCTACCGGTTCACCGACGAGGACGAGGTCGTCGCGCAGGCCAACGCCACCCCGTACGGCCTCAATTCGAGCGTGTGGACCAAGGACGCCAAGCGCGGCCACGCGGTCGCCGCCCGGCTGCGCACCGGCACGGTCAACATCAACGAGGGCTACGCACCCGCGTACGGCAGCGTCCAGGCGCCGATGGGCGGCATGAAGGACTCCGGCCTCGGCCGCCGGCACGGCTCCGAGGGCATCCTCAAGTACACCGAGGCCCAGACCGTCGCCCACCAGCGCCTGATCCCGATGGCGCCGTCCTTCGGCATGGACGACGAGAAGTACGCGGCGTTCATGAGCAGCAGCCTGAAGGCGCTCAAGGTCCTGCGTTTCCGCTGATCCCAGCTTTTTCGACGAGGAGCGCCAATGTCACAGGAGAGCTCTGTCCGCAGCCGGGCGGCTGAGGACGATTCCGCGTACGACTACGACGTCATCGTGGTCGGGTCCGGCTTCGGCGGGTCCGTCTCCGCGCTGCGCCTGACGGAGAAGGGCTACCGGGTCGGCGTCCTCGAAGCGGGCCGCCGCTTCACCCGCGCGACCCTGCCCAAGACCTCCTGGGACATCAAGAACTACCTGTGGGCGCCCGCGCTCGGCCTCTTCGGCATCCAGCGCGTGCACCTGCTCGGCAACGTCATGGTCCTGGCCGGCGCGGGCGTGGGAGGCGGCTCCCTCAACTACGCCAACACGCTGTACGTGCCCCCCGCTCCCTTCTTCCAGGACCGGCAGTGGGCGGACATCACCGACTGGCAGGCCGAACTCGCCCCGTACTACGACCAGGCCAAGCGCATGCTCGGGGTGCGCCTGAACCCGACCATGACGCCGTCCGACGTGCACCTGAAGGCGACCGCCGAGGCCATGGGAGTGGGCGGGAGCTTCCACATGGCACCGGTCGCCGTCTTCTACGGCGACGGCAAGGACGCCGACGGCAGCACAACGGCCCGCCCCGGCGCGGAGGTTCCCGACCCCTACTTCGGCGGCGCCGGACCGTCCCGCACCGCCTGCACCGAGTGCGGCGAGTGCATGACCGGCTGCCGGCACGGCGCCAAGAACACCCTCAACGAGAACTACCTCTACCTGGCCGAGAAGGCCGGCGCCGTCGTCCACCCCATGACCTCCGTCGTCGGCCTCGCCGAGCACCCCGACGGCGGCTACCGCGTCGCCACCGTCCCGACCGACGCCCGCCGCAGGGCCGTGCCGCGCACCCTGCGGGCCCGCCAGGTCGTCGTCGCCGCCGGTACGTACGGCACGCAGACGCTCCTGCACACCATGAAGGACCGCGGCGACCTGCCCCGCGTCTCGGCGAGGCTCGGCGAGCTGACCCGTACCAACTCCGAGGCCCTCGTCGGCTCGCAGACCACCGACCGCCGCTACCGCAGGAAGCACGGCGGCCACAAGGCCGACTTCACCCGCGGGGTCGCCATCACGTCGTCGATCCACCCCGACGACAGCACCCACATCGAGCCGGTCCGCTACGGCAGGGGCTCCAACGCGATGGGCGCGCTGTCGATCCTCCAGGTGCCGTACGCCGACAAGTTCCCGCGCGTCCTGGGCTGGCTCGGCAACGTCGCCCGGCACCCCGTCCTGACCGTGCGGTCGCTCTCCAATCACCGCTGGTCGGAGAAGACCATCATCGGCCTGGTCATGCAGTCGCTGGACAACTCCCTGACGACGTACCGCAAGCCGAGCGGCATCGGCAAGGGCCTGCTGACCGCCCGCCAGGGCCACGGCGCCCCCAACCCGAAGCAGATCCGCGAGGCGGGGCGGGCCGCGACGCTCCTCGCCGAGGAGATCAACGGCTTCGCCGGCAGCAACGTCGGCGAGCTCATGGGCACCCCCCTGACCGCGCACTTCCTCGGCGGCTGCCCGATCGGGGCCACCCCGGAGCAAGGCGTCATCGACCCGTACCACCGGCTGTACGGGCACCCGGGCATCTCGGTGGTCGACGGCTCGGCGGTCTCCGCCAACCTGGGGGTGAACCCGTCGCTGACCATCACCGCCCAGGCGGAGCGTGCCATGTCGTACTGGCCCAACAAGGGCGAGCCGGACGTGCGCCCGGCGCAGGGCGCGGCGTACGAGCGCCTCACGGCGGTCGAGCCGAAGGCGCCCGTGGTCCCGCGGGAGGCGTTCGGCGCGCTGAAGCTGCCGTTCCTCGGGATGCCGACGGTGCCGCCCAAAAGCTGAGCGGGCAGGCAAAAGGGGCTGCACCCCCCTCCGAGTGCAGCCCCTCGTGCCGGCTCTACCGGTATGTCACCGGGTCACCAGGTTCGGCGGTTTCACGCCTCCGAACCGGCCTTGCGGCGGCGTACGACGAACATCGCACCGACGCCGACCGCCACGGCCGCGCCACCCGCGAGGGCGAACATCGGCATCGCGGACGAGGAACCGGTCTCGGCGAGGCTGCCGGTCACCGGGATCGCCTTGGCGCCGCCCTGCGGCTCCGCCGGGGTGGGCACCGGCTTGCCGGCCGGCGGGTCCACCGGCTTGGGCTTGCCGGGGTTCTCGTTGTCGCTGCCCGCGGCCAGGACGTCGAACTCCCAGTACGCCATCGACGTACGGATGCACTCCTCGTCGGCGTCGACGTAGCCACCGAAACCGATGGCGAAGCTCGCGCCGGCGGGGGCGCCGGCGCTGATGTTCAGGCGCAGCTTGATGTCGACGACGTCCTTGGCGCCCAGTTCGGTCTGGCCGAGGAACTCCGGACCGCCGACTTCCTCCCAGGACTGCGTGCCCGCGTCGAAGTACTCGAACTTCAGGTGGCTGCTCAGCCAGTCGTTCTCGTCGTCGCTCATCGACTCGTTGTCGACGAACGCGATCCACTGGACCTCACCGAGCGCGGCGTCCGTGGGGTTGGCGGCGGTCATCGTGAAGTTGTGCCAGCCGCTGCCGGCGACGATCTTGCCGGGCAGGCCGTCGATGCTCAGCTGGAGGTCGGACTTGGGGTCGACGTAGTCGCCGTTCTCGTCGATCTCCGGCTCGCACGGCTGGTACTCGTCCGTCGGGTCCTTCGGGTCTTCCTCACCGGGGTCGGTGCCGGGCTCCGCCGGCTCGCCGTCCGGGTCCTCCTCGCCGTCCGGGTCGGTCTCGCCGTCGGGGTCGGTCGCCGGGTCCGTGGCCGGGTCCGTCTCGCCGTCGGGGTCCGTGGCCGGGTCGGTCGCCGGGTCGGTGGCGGGGTCCGTGGCCGGGTCCGTCGCGGGGTCGGTGGCCGGGTCGGTCGCCGGGTCCGTCTCGTCCGCGGGGTCCGTCGCCGGGTCCGTCTCCGGGTTCTCGTCGGCGGGGTCCGTGTCGTCGGCCGGGTCGGTCGGGTCCGCCGGGTCCGTGGCCGGGTCGGTCGTGTCCGCCGGGTCGGCGCCCGGGTCGGTCGCGAGGCCCGGGTCGGTCTGCGTGGTGGAGGTGGGGTCACCGTCGGCGTGCGCGGCCGGCGCGGCCAGGAAGGCGGCGGGAGCTATGACGGCCGTCGCGGCCGCGATGGCCATGGCACGGCGAAGCTTCATGTAGACCTCAGAAAGTCTGGCGTGCCGCATGGCTAGCGGCACGAGATGTGAGGGCCGCCGGGCTTGGGGGTGCACAGGTGGCCGTTGGTTCGCATGGATGACCTGTGACTGGCGTAAAGGGTTGCCCGGAAACTCACACGTTTCTCATGTGGGCTGCGTCACAGCAGGTCACGGGCGTCGGCGGACGGTGCCGTGCGACAGAGCGAAGGGCCCCGCGGACGGGGGAGATCCGCGGGGCCCCAGGCCGTCAGCACCGGCGTCAGGGCAGCGCCGGTGCCGCGGGGGGCGGCGCCGGGGGG
>NZ_VBVX01000379.1 GCF_005981925.1 Streptomyces albidochromogenes | reverse complement strand
CTGAGGGGGTCCGCGCGGGCCGGGCTCCGAGCGGGTCGCGCGGGCCGGGCGGGTGAGCGCCGCGCCGGCCGGGGAGCGAGCGGGACGGGGTCCGCGCGGGTTCGCGGTCGGGCTAGATCGACGCGATGACGCGGTCGGCGAGGATGTAGACGCTCTCCTCGCCGCAGGAGAAGGTCAGGGCGTACGCGCCGGAGATGCCGGAGCCGCCGAGCAGGACCGGGGACTCACCGCCGCGCAGCGACTCGGCGAGGCGCTCGGCGGTCTCGCGGTGGCCGGGGGTCATGCAGAGCGTCGTACCGTCCGTGAAGACGTACACGTCGAGGGTGCCGAGCGGTCCCGGGCGCACGTCGGCGAGCGCGGTGCGGGCCGCCGCGAGCTCTTCGAGGCGGGTCACGGTGCGCTCGTGGTCGCCCACGGCGCCCGGCGTCTGGCCCGCGACGCCGTGTTCGATCCTGTTCGCGGCGTTCGAGGGGTGGCGGCGGCGGGCGGCCGCGAGCTCGGGGGAGTCCTCCGGGAAGGCGTCGGCCGGTTCGAGATCGTCCAGGCCCTCCAAAGCGTCGGCGCCGTCGAGGGCTTCGAGCGCCTCGTACGCGTCGATCGACTCCAGGCCGGTGAAGTCGGCCTGGCGCGGTACGAAGAACGGGGGCGTCTCGTCACCGAGACCGGTCAGACCGCCCAGCAGCGACGGGGCGTCGGCGGCGTCACGGGCCTCCTGCGCGGCCCAGAAAGCACGCGCCTCGGCCAGCTCGCGCTCCCGCTCCTCGGCGAGTGCCTCGGCCACCGCTGCCCGTATCCCGTCCGCGTCGGCGGCACGGGTCTGCTGGGGGACGGCGGCCCCGGAACGGCCGAACGCGGCGGCTGCCGTCAGCTCGGTGCGCAGGGCGGTGACCTGCTTGCGCAGTCCGTGGACCGCGTGCAGGGCAGCGGCGCCCACGGCCGTGGCGGCGGCTGTGGTCAGCAACAGGGCAAGAGGCATGGCGCTCACTGACGTACTCCCGGTTTCATCGATCCCCCGACTTCCTACATCAGCTTGAGGTGAGTGCGCGCCATCTGTCAGTGCATTACGTCACGAAATGGACAGGTCTTTTGCCTCGTGGTTCTCCCCTGGATCGCGGTTGACCTGGGGATATGGCTCTCCCCCAGGAGATAGGTCACATCCTGGGGGAGATTGGGTCACGAACCGGGTGCGGCCACAGACGCCCCGAGGGTCAGCTGAGGCGCTCGATGACCATGGCCATGCCCTGGCCGCCGCCCACGCACATCGTCTCCAGGCCGAACTGCTTGTCGTGGAACTGAAGGCCGTTGATCAGCGTGCCGGTGATGCGCGCGCCGGTCATGCCGAAGGGGTGGCCGACGGCGATGGCGCCACCGTTGACGTTGACCTTGTCCAGGTCCAGGCCCAGGTCCTGGTAGGACGGGATCACCTGGGCGGCGAAAGCCTCGTTGATCTCGGCGAGGTCGATGTCGCCGATGCTCAGCCCGGCGCGCTTGAGCGCCTGCCGGCTGGCCTCGACGGGGCCGTACCCCATGATCTCGGGGGAGAGGCCCGAGACGCCGGTCGACACGATCCGCGCCAGCGGGGTCAGGCCCAGCTCGCGCGCCTTGGTGTCGCTCATGATGACGAGGGCGGCGGCGCCGTCGTTCAGCGGGCAGCAGTTGCCGGCGGTGACGCGGCCGTCGGGGCGGAAGACGGGCTTGAGGCCCTGGACGCCTTCGAGGGTGACGCCGGCGCGGGGGCCGTCGTCCTGCGACACGACGGTGCCGTCCGGGGTCGTGACCGGGGTGATCTCGCGCTCCCAGAAGCCGTTCTTGATGGCCTGCTCGGCGAGGTTCTGCGACCGTACGCCGAACTCGTCCATCTCGGCGCGGGTGATGCCCTTGAGGCGGGCGAGGTTCTCGGCGGTCTGCCCCATCGAGATGTACGCGTCCGGGACCAGGCCGTCCTCGCGCGGGTCGTGCCAGTCGGCGCCCTCGCTCTGCGCGACGGCGGCGGTACGGGCCTCCGCGTCGGCGAACAGCGGGTTGTGGGTGTCCGGGAGGCTGTCGGAGTTGCCCTTGACGGAACGGGACACCATCTCGACACCGGCCGAGATGAAGACGTCGCCCTCGCCCGCCTTGATGGCGTGCAGCGCCATGCGGGAGGTCTGTAGGGAGGAGGAGCAGTAACGGGTGATGGTGCAGCCGGGGAGGTGGTCCATGCCCATCTGCACCGCGACGATGCGGCCCAGGTTGTGGCCCTGCTCGCCGCCGGGGAGACCGCAGCCGAGCATGAGGTCGTCGATGTCACGCGGGTCGAGCTCGGGCACCTTGGCGAGGGCGGCCTGCACGATGGTGGCGGTCAGGTCGTCGGGCCGCAGGTCCTTCAGCGAGCCCTTGAACGCGCGGCCGATGGGGGAACGGGCGGTGGAAACGATCACTGCTTCGGGCACGACGGCTCCATGAGGGCGAGAAGGCGATTGGCACGGCTGAATTGGAAGTTACCCGCACGTATGGCTCGGGTCATCGTGCACACCATGTGATGCGGGCCTCTTTTCTAAGCGGTCGCTCAGTGGGTGCGGGTTGTTTCCCCTGTGCGCCGGTCTGTGAAACGGGGCTCCCCGCGGCGTGTCCAGCCCGTCCGGCGTTCGAGGACCGAGGTCCGGGGCGGAGCCCCGGTCCGGGAAGGGGCGGGTCGGTGAAGGCCCCGGGCAGCGGCAGCCTTGGGGTTTGCGCCCGCGGCCCGGGCAGCGGCAGCCTGTGGGTTTGCGCGCCCGCGGCCCGGGCAGCGGCAGCCTGTGGGTTTGCGCGCCCGCGCCCCGGGCGGCGGCAGCCTTGGGGTTTGCGCGCGCCCGCGCCTTGGACGGCGGCAGCCTTGGGGTCTGCGCGCGCCCGCGCTCCGGACGGCGGCCGCAGGGGCCGCGTACACCGCCCGGCGCAGCCGTGCCCGTACGCCCGGGCCCTTACAGCGCCCGGCGCGGCTCCGAAGGGGAGCGGGCCGGCTCCGTGGTGGCCGGGAGGCGCCGGCGTCGGCGGTGCTTCAGCAGGGCCCACGGCGCGCGGGCGGCCGTGACCTCGGTACCGGCGGCCGAAGCCGCCTCCGCCGCCGCCTTCGCGACCGGCAGCATGTCCTCGTCCCGCGAGGCGTCCAGCCGGTCGGACTCCGGCCACAGCCCGAGCGCCGCGCACAGCGTCGGCAGTACTGCCATCGCCGCGGTCGCGTACCCCTCCGCCGAGGGGTGGTAGTTGTCCGGCCCGAACAGCTCGCGCGGGTTCGCCAGGAACTCCGGCCCCAGCAGGTCGCCCAGCGACACCGTGCGCCCGCCCTGCTCCACCGTCCCGATCGTCTGCGCCGCCGCCAGCTGCCGCGACACGCGCCGGGCCAGCCAGCGCAGCGGCTGGTAGACCGGCTCGATCGTGCCCAGGTCGGGACAGGTGCCGACCACCACCTCCGCCCCCGCGGTGCGCAGGCGGCGTACCGCCGAAGCGAGATGGCGGACCGACTGCGTGGGCGGCATCCGGTGCGTGACGTCGTTCGCGCCGATCATGATCACGCAGACGTCCGGCAGCCGCTCCCGGTCCGCCAGTACGACCGTGACCTGCCGCTCCAGATCGTCCGACTGCGCCCCCGGCTGCGCCACGTTCCGCAGCGCCACCGGACGCTCCGCGACGGCCGCGAGGCCGGACGCGAGCAGCGCCCCCGGCGTCTGCCCGGCCCGGCGTACGCCCTGGCCCGCCGCCGTGGAGTCGCCGAGCATGGCGAGCCGCAGCGGGGCGTCCATGGGGTACCCGGCCAGCGGCATCCCGTACAGCCCGTCCGCCAGCGGCGGCGCCGGCGCCCGGCCGCCGCCCACCGACCGCTTGGCCAGCTGCACCTCGGCAAGGAAGATCCCCACCGCGGCCGCGCCGACCAGCCCGATCCCGCCCCCTCCGTACGCCGCGCCAGCGGCGATCCGCCGTGCCACCCTTGCTCTCGACACAGTCGCAGCCACCTCCTCCGGGCCTTGAAGCCTCCGCTCACCTGCTTACTGCCCGGTAGTGGGCGCTCTTCAATCTCGTCCGAAGGTGAACGCGCCGTCGTCAGCCCTCTACGCTGGGCCGCATACCACCACGGAGACCCCGGAGCGCATCGTGCAATTTCACGACTCGATGATCACCCTCGTCGGCAACACCCCGCTAGTGAGGCTGGGCAGCGTGACGGCCGGAATCCAGGCAACAGTCCTGGCCAAGGTCGAATACTTCAACCCCGGCGGATCCGTGAAGGACCGGATCGCCCTGCGCATGATCGAGGCGGCGGAGGAGAGCGGCGCGCTCAAGCCCGGCGGCACGATCGTCGAACCCACGTCCGGCAACACCGGTGTGGGCCTCGCCATCGTGGCGCAGCAAAAGGGCTACAAGTGCATCTTCGTCTGCCCGGACAAGGTGTCCACAGACAAGATCAACGTGCTGCGCGCGTACGGCGCCGAGGTCGTCGTCTGCCCCACGGCCGTCGACCCCGAGCACCCCGACTCGTACTACAACGTCTCCGACCGCCTGGTCAGCGAGACGCCGGGCGCCTGGAAGCCCGACCAGTACAGCAACCCCAACAACCCGCGCTCGCACTACGAGACGACCGGTCCCGAGCTGTGGACGCAGACCGACGGGAAGATCACGCACTTCGTCGCGGGCGTCGGCACCGGCGGCACGATCTCCGGCACCGGCCGCTACCTGAAGGAAGTCAGCGGCGGGAAGGTCAAGGTCATCGGCGCGGACCCCGAGGGCTCGGTGTACTCGGGCGGTTCTGGCCGGCCGTACCTGGTCGAGGGTGTCGGTGAGGACTTCTGGCCGTCGGCGTACGACGCGACTGTGACGGACGAGATCGTCGCGGTGTCCGACAAGGACTCGTTCCAGATGACGCGGCGCCTCGCCAAGGAGGAGGGCCTGCTGGTCGGCGGCTCCTGCGGCATGGCGGTCGTCGGCGCGCTGCGCGTGGCGGAGCGCCTCGGCCCGGATGACGTGGTGGTCGTACTGCTGCCGGACAGCGGCCGCGGCTACCTCAGCAAGATCTTCAACGACGAGTGGATGGCCGACTACGGCTTCCTGGAGGAGTCGGGCCAGCACGCGAGCGTCGGCGACGTCCTGCGGTACAAGGAGGGCGACATGCCGAACCTGGTGCACATGCACCCGGAGGAGACGGTGGGTCAGGCGATCGACGTGCTGCGCGAGTACGGCGTCTCGCAGATGCCGATCGTGAAGCCCGGCGCCGGGCACCCGGACGTCATGGCCGCGGAGGTCATCGGCTCGGTCGTCGAACGGGAGCTGCTGAACGCCCTGTTCGCACAGCGCGCGCAGTTGGGCGACCCGCTGGAGAAGCACATGAGCGCGCCGCTGCCGCAGGTCGGTTCCGGTGAGCCGGTGGAGGACCTGATGGCCGTGCTGGGCGGCAAGGGGCAGCACGACGCGGCGATCGTCCTGGTGGAGGGGAAGCCGACGGGCGTGGTGAGCCGGCAGGACCTGCTGGCCTTCCTGGCGAAGCCGCAGAGCTAGGCGGAGCCGCCGAGGGGGGCGCGGAGGGCGCGGAGGGGCCACGGAGTGGGTGAGGGG
>NZ_VBVX01000378.1 GCF_005981925.1 Streptomyces albidochromogenes | reverse complement strand
CTGCGCGGAGCGTCCCTCGGTACGGAGATCACCGCCTCGTTCGTGGTCTTCCTGGTCGCCCTCCCGCTGTGCATCGGGGTCGCCGTGGCGTCCGGCGCGCCGCCCGAGCTGGGCATCGTCTCCGGCATCGTCGGCGGACTGGTGGTCGGCCTGATGCGCGGCAGCGCGCTCCAGGTGAGCGGGCCCGCCGCCGGCCTGGCGGCACTGGTCGCCGAGGCCGTACTGGAACACGGACTGGCCATGCTCGGCATCATCGTGCTGGTCACCGGCCTGCTCCAGATCGTGCTGGCGCTCGTACGGCTGGGCCGTGTGTTCCAGGCCATCTCGGTCGCGGTCGTTCAGGGCATGCTCGCCGGGATCGGACTGCCCCTGATGATCGGCCAGTCGTACGCCGTCGCCGACTCCAAGGCGCCGGGCACACCGATGGAGAACCTGCTGGGGCTGCCCGGACTGGTCACCAGGACCTTCGGCACGCCGGACGCGCTCGTCGCCGCCGCGCTCGGGACGACCACCGTGCTCCTCAGCTTCCTCTGGAAGAAGGTGCCGGGCCCACTGAACCGGGTGCCCGCCGCACTGGTCGCCGTCGTCCTCGGGATGGGCGTCGCCGCGCTGCCGGGCGTCGACATCAAGACCCTCCGGGTCGGCGACCTCCTCGGCTCCCTCCACCTGCCGGGAGCCGGGGAATTCGCGGGACTGGCCGACCCGGCGGTCATCGCCACCATCCTCACTTTCACCGCGATCGCGTCGGCGGAGAGCCTGTTCACCGCCGCCGCGGTGGACCGCATGCACACGGGACCGCGTACCCGCTACAACACCGAACTGCTCTCCCAGGGCATCGGCAACACCGTCTGCGGCGCCCTCGGCGCACTGCCCATGACCGCCGTCGTCGCCCGCAGCTCGGCCAACGTCCAGGCCGGCGCACGCACGCGCCTCTCACGCACCCTGCACGGCCTGTGGCTTCTCGCTTTCGCGCTCCTGCTGCCCCGCCTGCTCGCCCTCATCCCCATCACGGTCCTGGCGGGCGTGCTCGTGCACAGTGGATGGAAGCTGTTCGCCCCGGAGCAGTTCCGCCTGCTGTGGACGCAGGACCGGGGCGAGGCCGCCGTCATGGCCGTCACCACGCTGGCCATCTTCGGTACGGCGCTGCTGGAGGGCGTCCTGATCGGACTGGCGGCCGGGACCCTGCTGGCGGTGCTGCGCATGTCACGGACGACCTTCCGGCAGACGGCCGACGCCGAGACGGCGAAACTGACCATCACCGGCAGCGCCACCTTCGTCCGGCTCCCGCAGCTGCTCGAAGCCCTCGAAGCGCTCGCGGCCGCCGGAACACCCCGCCTGCGCCTGGACCTGACGGCCCTTACCCACCTGGACCACGCGTGCAGGACCCAGATCGACGAGTTCGTCGCCCAGCAGCGCAGGACCGCGACCGTACGGGTCGAAGTGCTCCTGCCGGACCCGGCGGGCAGACACCCCGGCGCCGGGGGACCGTGAGGTCCAACCGCGGCGTGGCGTACGGGGCTTCGGCCGGCGGCTACGACCCGAAGACCGGTTCAACGCATCGGTCGTACTGCTCGTTGCAGGCCGTGATGCACGGCAGATGCACGTAGTAGTTGTCGATGAGGGGCTCGCACTCCTGGAAGCAGCGATCCAGCGCACCGCCGCACTGGATCAGCACGTCGCGCTCCTCGTCGGTGAACATGGGCACGATCCGCTCTCCGGCGGCGCCGGTCCGGGGGCCCGGAGCCGGGCGACCTGTCGTATACCGGCCGGCGCGCCCTCGGGCGGACGCCTCGGCGTGGAAACCGGGGATGGTCATGGTGGTGCTCCCGTCACTGTGCGGGATCACGGTCGTGGCGCGCGGGAACCAGGGCGCCGTCGCGACATCCGTGATCACCCGGCACCCGTGGACCGTCCCGGTGGTCGTGTACGACAGGAGCGGGCCGATGAACCTGTCCAACCTGGGGGGGATCGATCGGAGTACGCGGTATCGGCGCGCCGGGCGAATGCGTCGTGGGCCTCGGCGTCGGCGGCAGCCCGCTGGTGATCACCGGTACGAGCGCGGCGGCCCCGTTCGTGGCCGGAGCCGTCGCCCTCCTGCTCTCCGAGTTCCCCGCGGCCACACCGGCCGAAGTACGCTCCGCCGTCCTGCGCACCGGCTCCGGCAAGCGCCGGACGGTGGTCCCGCCCCTGCTGGACGCCTGGGCCGCGTACACGATCCTCGACCGGGGCGCCAACGGCTCGCCCCCACGCGGCGGCCGGCCCCTCAGGGTCCCGTAGTCCGTCCCATGACGGCGGGCCGCACGGATCGCAGACCACTGCCCTGCCCCGAGCCGTCCAAAGGAGGACGGCCTTCCTGTGCCGAGCGGTCGCCTGTCGCACCTGGCGTGCGGACCGTGGCCGACGACGTCTCCGACCGCCGCGGGCCTCAGCGGTCGTTTCTTCGGTCGCGCGCCACGTGCCGGAAGGGGACGATGGATGAGGGGCGAGGGGACGGAGAGGTAGTCATGGCTCGGAACAGAACAGATCACCCCAGGGAGCGCACGCCGTTTCTTTCCCGCCCCGGCGTCCGCCGCCTCGCGCCGTTCGTCCTGATCACCGTGATCGCCCTGGTTTTCATCTTCGAGAACCGTTCGAGCGTCGAGATCCGCCTGCTCGTCCCGGTGGTGACCATGCCGCTGTGGGGTGCCCTTCTGATCGCCTGGGCCCTCGGCATGCTCGCCTGCCTCATCACCGTGCGGCGACGCCCCAACCGGCATTCCCGACATCCCAAATGAGTTCCGCTGAGCGGGCCCGCCCGGAGTGAGGGCCGCACCGCCGCCGGGGCATGCCGCCGGCGCCTTCTCGGCACCGGGGCATCGAGGTGCGGCGGGCGAGCGGGTGTGAGGCGAGCGAAGTTGCTTTCCGCGTCGGGCCGGTGACGGCTAGGGTGCGGGCGGCGAGTCACCCACGAGGAGCTGAGAACATGGCCGGCCTTCCCAGCGCGCGTTGACGTCGTGGGCCGTCAGCGGCCTGTCATCGCGTGCTGCCTTTTACATTGCGGCACAGCGAGCCTTCCCCTGCCCGAACCGTCGGCGCACTTCTGAAGCGCTTCGACGGTGCCGGGCCTCGTCGTCGGCAGCCCGAGGATCCCCGTGCCGTCCGCTTTCTCCCCTACGTCCCATTCCGGTCGCCCTGTTCCGTCAAGCCTCTGGCGGGACGCCGACTTCCGCAGACTCTGGATGGGCCAGACAGCCTCCCAACTCGGCGAACAGGTAAGCCTGGTGGTCCTGCCCCTCTTCGCCGTCCTGACGCTCAACGCCGGCGCCGGCGAACTGGGCGCTCTCCGCGCGGTGGGGCAGGCGCCGGTCCTGTTGCTCTCCCTCTTCGTCGGCGCCTGGGTGGACAGGTGGCGGGCCCGCACGACGATGGTGCTCACGGACCTCGGCCGAGCCCTCGTCCTGGGCGCCGCCGCCATCGCCGGCCTCTTCGGCCGGCTCGACCTGCCCGCGCTGTTCGCGCTCGTCTTCACCGTCGGGGCCCTGTCCGTGTTCTTCGACGTGGCGTACCAGGTGTCTCTCGTACGACATGTGGCACGCGACCAACTGGTGCGCGGCAACAGCGCGCTCGAGGGCAGCCGGTCCGCGGCCCAGATCGGCGGTCCCGCTCTCGGAGGCGCTCTGGTGTCCATGCTGTCGGCGCCGATCGCGGCCGCCTCCAACGCGCTGTTCTTCGCGCTGTCGTGCGTGGCGATCCGGCGGATCCGCCGAGCCGAATCGAGCCCGGAACGCGCGGAAAACCCCCCCTGGGGTCGGGAAGCGGGTGCGCGAGGGCCTGCGTTTCGTCGCCGCCGACAGCGCGCTGCGCAGCGTGTGCCTGGCCTCGGCCGCCTTCCAGTTCTCCTTCGCGGCCATGATGACCGTCTATCTCCTCTTCCTGCCGCGGGAACTGCACCTGTCGGGCACCGTCGTCGGGCTGGCACTGGCGGCGGCGGGGCCGGGCGCCCTCCTGGGCGCGCTGCTGGCCGCCCGCCTGCCGAGCCGGTTCGGTCACGGCGTAGTACTCGTGTGCGCCGCGGCAATCGGCGACGGCGCGTTCCTGTGTGTGCCGGCGCTGCGCGGTTCCTCCGCGGCAACGGTCCTCGCGCTCCTCGTGGTCAGCTTCGTGTTCGGGTTCGGCGGCCAGCTGGTGAACGTCACGGTCATGGCCGTGCGCCAGGCCGCGACTCCGCACCCGATGCAGGGCCGCGCGGCCGCGACGATCAGCTTCGTGGGGATGGGGCTGACCCCGCTCGGTTCTCTGCTGGGCGGATTCCTCGCGCAGGAGTGGGGACTGCGCACCAGCCTTCTGGTGACGGCCGCGGGCATGATGCTGTCCCCCGTGGTGATGGCGTTGTCCCCGCTCGCACGCCTGGGACGGGAACTTCCGGCCCCGCACGACGCGCCACCGGCGACCGCCCACGCCGAAGCCCACGAGCCGCCCCGCCGCGACGCCGATGCGGGTCCGGGCGCCACGTCCGGATGATCGACGGCTCCGTCGACTCCTTCGCCGTCATTCCGGTGACTGCGTCCTGCCCCGCCCGACGCGGACAGGCGACGGCGGAGGGTGGGAATGATTTCAGTGGCCTCAGCACGCCACTCCGGCGTTGGCAGGGATCAGGCCATCGTTCTGCCACCCGATCGGCCCACCGGGACCTAGAGTATGCGCGTGACCGAGCAGAATTCCGAACTCATCGCCGGCCGGTACCAGCTGGTCGAACGCATCGGCCAGGGTGGCATGGGCCGCGTCTGGCGAGGCGTCGACCAGCAGCTCTTCGGCCGCGAGGTCGCCGTCAAGGAGATCCTGTTCCCGGCGGGACTGGAAGACGGCGACCGCGCCACGCTGCTCCGGCGCTTCACCGGCGAGGCCCGGGCGGCGGTCACTCTCAGCCACCCCGGCATCATCACCATCCACGACGTCGTGGAGCACCGGGGCGCCCCCGTGATCGTCATGGAGTTCATCCGGGGGCAGTCCCTGGCCGCCGCCATCCGCCGGCAGGGCCGGCTGCCCGTGCAGCGGGTGGCGGAGATCGGCTCCGCCATGCTCGACGCGCTCGCCGAGGCGCATGCCGCGCGGATCGTCCACCGCGACATCAAGCCGGACAACGTGCTCCTGACCAAGGACCGCGTCGTCCTCACCGACTTCGGCATCGCCCACCTCGCGGACGCCACGACCAGGCTCAGCCACAGTGGGACCGTCATCGGCACCCCGCAGTACATGCCGCCGGAGCAGTTGGAAGGCAAGCGTCCGACACCCGGCAACGACCTGTGGGCACTCGGCGCCACTCTCTACCACGCCGTCGAGGGGCGGTTGCCATTCGACGCCGAGGGGCTTCACGCCCTGGCCGTGGCCGTCTTCACCCGCCCCCACCGGCCGCCGGTCCACGCGGGCCCGTTGGCGCCCGTACTGGACGCGCTCCTCACCAAGGACCCGGCGCGTCGACCGGGCGTCGCCGAGGCCGCCGAGCTGCTGGCGTCGGCGCTGCGGTCCTCCCGGTCGTGGGCCGGCGTACCCGCCGAGACCGTCCAGCCCGAGCCCGAGCCCGAGCCCGAGCCCGAGCCCGAGCC
>NZ_VBVX01000377.1 GCF_005981925.1 Streptomyces albidochromogenes | reverse complement strand
GCGGGGTGGCGACGATCCCGACGAGGCTGGAGAAGGAGCCCGCGCAGATCGCCGCCGGAACGTTCCCGCGCGCGATCGAGGTGAAGGCGATCGAGGACTGGACGGTGGAGGGGACGAGGCAGAGGAACTGGAGGCCGCCGGCGTCCTGCCGTACGGCCTGGCCTCCGCCGTACGCAGCGAACTGGCCTCGGCCGACCGGGAGATCCGGACCGGTGGCCCCCTGCCCGGCGACACACGTGGCGACGAGGAACTCATCACCGGCTTCGCGGCGGACCTGCGCGACTTCGCCCGGCGCCGGGGCCTCGACCGGGTCGTGGTCGTCAACGTGGCCTCGACCGAACCGGCGCCCACGGACCCCGGCACCCTGCCGCCCAGCTCCCTCTACGCGGCCGCGGCGCTGCGGGCGGGCTGTCCGTACGTGAACTTCACCCCCTCCACCGGGCTGCGCGCGCCGGCCCTCCAGGACGCCGTCGCGGCCAGTGGCCTTCCCCACGCGGGACGCGACGGCAAGACGGGCCAGACGCTGCTCCGTTCCGTACTCGCCCCGATGTTCGTGCAGCGGGCCCTGTCCGTACGGGCGTGGTCCGGCACGAACCTGCTCGGCGGCGGGGACGGGGCAGCGCTGGCCGACCCGGCCGCGGCGGCGGCGAAGAACGCGGGCAAGAACCGGGTACTGGCCGACACGCTCGGCGTGCTGCCCGAGGGCGACGTCCACATCGACGACGTACCGGCGCTCGGCGAGTGGAAGACGGCGTGGGACCACATCGCCTTCGACGGCTTCCTCGGCTCGCGCATGACGCTCCAGACGACGTGGCAGGGCTGCGACTCGGCGCTCGCGGCGCCGCTGGTGCTGGACCTCGCCCGGCTGCTGGCCCGGGCCCACGAGGTGGGCGTGTCCGGGCCGCTGCCGGAGCTGGGCTTCTACTTCAAGGACCCGGACGACGGCGGCCCGGCGGCGCTCGCGGCGCAGTACGAGGCGCTGCTCGGCTTCGGGGCGCGGCTGCGGGCGGCCCGGTGAGGCCGTCCGGGCGCGCGGCCGCGTGGGCGGAACTCCTGCGCGTCTCCGCCCTGTTCACCGTCCCCGGTGACGCGGTGGCGGGAGCGGCGTGCGTCGGCGTACATCCGAACCGGGGCACGGCGCTGGCCGTCGGAGCCTCGCTGTGTCTGTACGAGGCGGGCATGGCGCTGAACGACTGGGCGGATCGCGCCGAGGACGCGGTGGACCGTCCGCACCGCCCGATCCCTTCGGGCCGCGTCACACCTCGGGCCGCCCTGGCGGCGTCGGGCGCGCTGACGGCCGCGGGCCTCGCGCTGGCCGCCGCCGCGGGCCGGCCGGCGCTGGCGGTGGCCTCGGGGCTGGCCGCCACGGTGTGGGCGTACGACCTGCGCCTGAAGCACACCCCGGCGGCCCCGGCGACGATGGCCGCGGCCCGGGCCCTGGACCTGCTCCTCGGCGCGACGGCGACGGCGACACGGGGCCGGCCGGACACCCTCCCCGCTTTCCGGGGCGTTCGGTCGCCGGCCGGACCCGCCGTGGCCGGGGCAGGCGCTCGTGACGCGGCCCGCCCTGCGCGGCGCCGGAGTGCGGCCGGTCCGGCGTCCGCCGACCGGGGTCCGGAGCGACTCCTCGGTGCGGGTGGCGGGGCGAGGAACGAGGGCCGCAGGACACGGCCCACCCCCGGACGCGACGCACTGACCGCCGCGACCGTGCTGGGCGCGCACACCTACGCCGTCACGGCTCTCTCGCGCCGGGAAACGCAAGGAGGCTCCACCGGCACGCCTCTCGCCGCCCTCGCGGCAACCGCCGTACTGGCCACCCTGACCGCCCGCGCCCGCCCCGGTGACGCGGGCGCCATGGCGCCGCCCCGGGGAGCCGGCGGCGCACCCGCGCCGGCCACCCGGCAACCCGGCGCCCGCCACCGGGCGCACAGCGTCGCCACCCGCTTGGCGACGCCCGCCGGCCTCGCGGCCGCCGCCTACCTCCGCACCGCCGCCAAGCCGTTCCTGCACGCCGCGCTCAACCCCTCACCGGCCCTCACCCAGCGAGCCGTCGGCGGCGGGATCCGCGCCATGATCCCGCTGCAGGCCGCGCTCGCCGCCCGCAGCGGTGCGGTCGGAGCCGGGGCGGCGCTCATCGGGCTCGTGCCCGTCGCCCGCACACTGTCGCGAAAGGTGAGTCCCACATGACCGGCGACCCCGTACGTCACTCCAGCTCCGGCGCCCGTCCCGCCCCCGGGCCCGTCCGGTTCGGCTACGGGACCAACGGGCTCACCGACCTCCGGCTGGACGACGCCCTCGCCCTCCTCGCCGACCTCGGGTACGACGGCGTCGGGCTGACGCTCGACCACATGCACCTGGACCCCCTCGCCCCCGGGCTCGCCGCCGAGACGGCCCGGGTGGCCCGCAGGCTGTCGCGGCTCGGTCTGGGCGTGACCGTCGAGACCGGCGCGCGGTACGTGCTCGACCCGCGCCGCAAGCACGGCCCGTCCCTGCTCGACCCGGACCCGGCCGGCCGCGCGGCCCGCGCCGGTCTGCTCCGCACGGCGGTACGCGTGGCGGCGGACCTGGGCGCCCACGCCGTCCATTGCTTCAGCGGCGTCACCCCGGCCGGCACCCCGCCCGACAGCGCCTGGCAGCGGCTGACGCGATCGCTCGGCCCGGTGGCCGACGCGGCCGCCTCCGCCGGCGTACCGCTCGCCGTCGAGCCGGAACCCGGGCACCTCCTCGCCACCCTGGCCGACTTCCACCACCTGCGCCGTGCCCTCGGTGACCCGCCCTCCCTCGGCCTGACCCTCGACATCGGCCACTGCCAGTGCCTGGAACCGTCCTCTCCCGCCGACTGCGTGCGCGAGGCCGCCCCGTGGCTGCGGCACGTGCAGATCGAGGACATGCGCCGGGGCGTGCACGAGCATCTGCCGTTCGGGGACGGCGAGATCGACTTCCCACCCGTACTGGAAGCACTCGCGACCAGCGGCTACCAGGGCCTGACGGTCGTCGAACTGCCCCGCCACTCGCACGCCGGACCCGCCCTGGCCGCACAGTCCCTCGACTTCCTGCGCGGGGCGCTGCCCGCCGGGCCGCTCGTACCGGCGGGGGATGACGCGCGATGCTGACCGCCCTGACCGAACTGACCGACGGCTCACCCGCCCGCGCCGTGCAGGCCGCGCTCGAAGAGCATCTGGCGGGTGCGGACCGCGCCTGGCTCCACGAAGCCCTGGCGGAGGCGCAGGCCGCAGCGGACGCCGAAACCGCAGCGGAGGCCGGGGCGGCGGGCCGGTCCCTGTGGACCCTCCCCACCTGGGAACTCCGGTTCGCCGAAGCCGGGCGTCACTGCCGCCCCGCCCGCGGCGGCCCGTCCGGCCCGAGCGCCCAGGACCTCGCCGACGCCGCCCGCGTCCTGCTCCTGCACACCGTACGAGCCGGCCACGACACCACCAGCCGCCTCTACACGCACGGCAGCGCCGCCGAACGCCGCGCCGTCCTGCTCGCCCTCCCGCACCTGAGCGCGCACACCCCACCGGCTTCCGCGCTCGCGCTCGTCGAAGACGCCCTGCGCACCAACGACACCCGCCTCGTGGCCGCCGCCGTCGGCCCGTACGCCGCCGAGCACCTCGATCAGCACGCCTGGCGGCACGCCGTCCTCAAGTGCCTGTTCACCGGAGTGCCGGTGGACGCCGTCGACGGCCTGGCCCCGCGCGCCCGGGGCGACGCCGAACTGGCCCGGATGCTCCGCGACTACGCCGCCGAACGCACCGCCGCGGGCCGCCCCGTACCCGACGATCTCCACCGCGTCCTCGCCCTCACGGCCGACCGCGACACGGCGGACCGCCCCCACGTCACGGCAGCCCCCTCCGAGGAGTCCTGATGCGCATCTTCGACCCCCACATCCACATGACCTCCCGCACCACGGACGACTACGAGGCGATGTACGCCGCCGGAGTGCGCGCCGTCGTCGAGCCGTCGTTCTGGCTGGGCCAGCCCCGCACCTCGCCCGCCAGCTTCTTCGACTACTTCGACGCCCTCCTCGGCTGGGAGCCCTTCCGCGCCTCCCAGTACGGCATCGCCCACCACTGCACGCTGGCCCTCAACCCCAAGGAGGCGAACGACCCCCGCTGCACCCCCGTTCTCGACGCGCTTCCCCGCTACCTCGTCAAGGACTCGGTCGTCGCCGTCGGCGAGATCGGCTACGACTCCATGACGCCCGCCGAGGACACCGCCCTCGCCGCCCAGCTCCAGCTCGCCGCCGACCACGGGCTGCCCGCCCTCGTGCACACCCCGCACCGCGACAAGCTCGCCGGTCTGCACCGCACCGTCGACGTCATCCGTGAATCGGACCTCCCCCCGGAGCGCGTCCTGCTCGATCACCTCAACGAGACCACCGTAAAGGCCGCCACTGACAGCGGCTGCTGGCTCGGCTTCTCCATCTACCCCGACACCAAGATGGACGAGGACCGGATGGTCGCCGTCATCAAGGACCACGGCATCGAGAAGGTACTGGTCAACTCCGCCGCCGACTGGGGAAAGAGCGACCCGCTCAAGACCCGCAGGGTCGGCGACGCCCTGCTCGCCGCCGGCTTCACCGAGGACGACGTCGACCAGGTCCTGTGGCGCAACCCCGTCGCCTTCTACGGCCTCAGCGGCCGCCTGCGGCTCGACGTGACCGACTGCCCCGAGCCGCTCCACGAGGGCAACTCCATCCTTCGCGGCGGGGAATGAGAAGGAGGCCGGCCACCATGCGCTTCCGCCACCCCGACGGTTCCACCGTCCACCTGGCGTACTGCACCAACGTCCACCCCGCCGAGACCCTCGACGGCGTACTCGCCCAGCTGCGGGACCACTGCGAGCCCGTGCGCAGACGCCTCGGCCGCGACCGCCTCGGCATCGGTCTGTGGCTCGCGAAGGACGCCGCGCGCGCCCTGACCACCGACCCGGCGGCCCTGCGCGGACTGCGCGGCGAACTGGACAGACGCGGACTCGAAGTCGTCACCCTGAACGGCTTCCCGTACGCGGGATTCGGTGCCGAGGAGGTCAAGTACCGCGTCTACCGGCCCGACTGGACCGAGGCCCCGCGGCTCGACCACACCACCGACCTCGCCCACCTCCTCGCCGCGCTGCTGCCCGAGGACGTCACCGAGGGCACGATCTCCACCCTCCCGCTCGCCTGGCGCGTCCCCTTCGGCGCGGCCGCCGCCGAGGCCGCCCGCGCGGCGCTCACCACGCTCGCCGAGCGCCTGGACGCCCTGGAGGAGCTGACGGGCAAGTCCGTCCGCATCGGTCTCGAACCCGAGCCGGGCTGCACGATCGAGACCACCGCCGACGCCATCGGCCCCCTCACCGGCCTGGCCTCGCCGCGCATCGGCGTCTGCGTCGACACCTGCCACCTCGCCACCTCCTTCGAGGACCCGGCGACCGCCCTCGACGCGCTCACCGCGGCCGGAGTCACCATCCCCAAAGCCCAGCTCTCCGCCGCCCTGCACGCCGAACACCCCCACCTCCCCGAGGTCCGCGAAGCCCTCGCCGCCTTCGCCGAACCGCGCTTCCTCCACCAGACCCGCACCCGCACCGCGGCCGGCCTGCGCGGCACCGACGACCTCGGCGAGGCCCTCACCGAGGCGGTGCTCCCCGACGGCGCCCCCTGGCGCGCCCACTTCCACGTCCCCCTGCAC
>NZ_VBVX01000376.1 GCF_005981925.1 Streptomyces albidochromogenes | reverse complement strand
GGAGTGCTGCGGCTGCGACGGGTGCGCGGGCTTCGGGGGCGGTGCCGCGCCGGGGCGTCTCCTCGGGCGCCGAACGTTCGGGCACGGTTCCTTGCATGCGGGCGTGTTGCGTTCGACGCCCTGCGGGGAGCACCCCGACACGCCCCCTCCGGCACCGTTTCCGGCTCGGCGGGGCAATCCGGCCCCGTCCGGTGGCGCTTCTCGTGGAGGGCTGCCCGGCGTGCGGCCCCCAGACCTCTTCCCAGGGAGACTCGTATGCCCGCATCACAGCCCAGGCGCCGCTCCGTACTGCTCGCCGCCGGGGCCGCCGCCACCGCCGCCGCGGCCCCCGCCGCGGCCGCCGCCGAGCCGCGGCGGCGCGAAGGGCCCGTGGTCGTCGGACACCGGGGCGCGGCCGGCTGGCGCCCCGAGCACACCGTCGCCTCGTACACCCACGCAGTCCAAACCGGCGCCGACTGGATCGAGCCCGATCTCGTCCCGACCAAGGACCACGTCCTCGTCGTGCGGCACGAGAACGAGATCTCCGGGACGACGGACGTCGCGCAGCACCCCGAGTTCGCTTCGCGGCGTACGACGAAGACCGTGGACGGGCGCCCGGTCACCGGGTGGTTCACCGAGGACTTCACGCTCGCCGAGCTGAAGACCCTGCGCGCCGTCGAGCGGCTGCCGCTGGTGAGGAACCGGAACACCGTGTTCGACGGACGCCTGGAGGTGATGACGTTTCAGGAGGTGGTGGACCTGGCGAGGAAGCTGTCGAAGCGGTACGGGCGCACGATCGCGGTGTTCCCGGAGACGAAGCACCCCAGTTACTTCCGTTCCATCGGCCTGCCCCTCGAACCGGAGCTCGTCGCCGTCGTCCGGCGCAACCGGCTGCGCGGGCACGAGTGCGTCGTCCAGTCCTTCGAGCCGTCGAGCCTGACCCGCGTCGCGGAGGCCCGGCTGCGGCTGCCGCTGTGGCAGGCGCTGGGGACCACCGGCGGCCCGTACGGCCACCCGCAGACGTACCAGGAGATGATGACGCCCGCCGGCCTGGCCCGGATCGCGGAGTACGCCGACTGGATCGGCCCGGACAAGTCGTCGCTCGTGGCGCCGTCGCCGCTGCTCGCGGACGCGCACGCGGCGGGGCTGAGAGTGGGGGCGTACACCTTCCGCTGCGAGAACCAGTTCCTGCCCGCGCGGTTCCGGCGCGGCACCGCGCCCAACGACTTCGGCGACGCCTTCGCGGAGTACGCCCTGCACTACGGGATGGGGGTCGACGCGGTGGTGACCGACTTCCCCGACCTCGCCGTCGCCGCGAGGGGCGCCGGGTCCTAGGACCGAAGGACGAGCGCGGTGTGATCCTTTACGAGCCCTTCTGCTGCTAATCTGCACTTGCGTATCGGTCGCAATAAGCAGTCGGAGGGCTCGGACATGGCCATTTACACACTTCCTGAACTTCCGTACGACTACGCGGCGCTGGAACCCGTCATCAACCCGCAGATCATCGAGCTGCACCACGACAAGCACCACGCGGCCTATGTGAAGGGCGCGAACGACACCCTTGAGCAGCTGGAAGAGGCGCGCGACAAGGAGGCGTGGGGAACGATCAACGGCCTGGAGAAGAACCTCGCGTTCCACCTCTCCGGCCACATCCTGCACTCCATCTACTGGCACAACATGACCGGCGACGGTGGCGGCGAGCCGCTGGAGAAGGACGGCGTCGGGGACCTCGCGGACGCGATCGCCGAGTCCTTCGGCTCCTTCGAAAAGTTCAAGGCCCAGCTGACCAAGGCCTCCGCGACGACCCAGGGCTCCGGCTGGGGCGTGCTCGCGTACGAGCCGGTCAGCGGCCGCCTGATCGTCGAGCAGATCTACGACCACCAGGGCAACGTGGGCCAGGGTTCCGTCCCGATCCTGGTCTTCGACGCCTGGGAGCACGCCTTCTACCTGCAGTACAAGAACCAGAAGGTGGACTTCATCGAGGCGATGTGGAAGGTCGTCAACTGGCAGGACGTGGCGAAGCGTTACGCCGCTGCCAAGGAGCGCGGGTTCAACCTGCTGCTGGCGCCGTAGGCGCGCGACGACGTCCTGCTCGTGATCGTCTTCTCAACCTTCACCTGCAGGCGGAAGAAAGGCCGGCCCCCGCGAGGACGTGACTCGCGGGGGCCGGCTGCGTCCGGGGTCAGTCGAAGACCGGGCCCTGCGTGCGCGTGCGCTTGATCTCGTAGAAGCCGGGGATCGACGCGACCATCAGCGTGCCGTCCCACAGCCGCGCCGCCTCTTCGCCCTTCGGGGCCGGGGTGACCACCGGGCCGAAGAAGGCGACCTCGCCGCCGTCGGCGCCGGGGACGGAGATGACCGGGGTGCCGACCTCCTGGCCGACCTTGTCGATGCCCACCTTGTGCGAGGCGCGCACCTCGGCGTCGTACGTGTCCTTGTCGGCGTACTCGATCAGCTCGGCCGGAAGGCCCGCGTCCGCCAGGGCGCCCGCGATCGCCTCCAGGGTCGCGCCCTCGCCCTTGTTGTGGAAGCGGGTGCCGAGCGCCGTGTAGAGCGGGCCGACGACGTCGTCGCCGTGCAGCTCACGGGCCGCCGTCACCACGCGCACCGGGCGCCAGCCCTTCGGGCCGAGCAGCTCGCGGTACTGCTCCGGAAGCTCGTCCAGCTTGTCCTCGTTCAGCACGGCCAGGCTCATGACGTGCCAGCGGACCTCCACGTCACGGACCTTCTGCACCTCCAGCATCCAGCGGGAGGTCATCCAGGCCCACGGGCACAGCGGGTCGAACCAGAAGTCCGCCGTGGTCCTGCCGCTCGTGGACTCCTCGGGGCTCGCGGTCCGCTGGGGCGTCACGAGGGCCTGGGCGGTCTCAAGGTTCTCGGGCATGTCTCTCCTCATCGGCACACGGGCTCGCGGTCTGTCCGAGGCAACGCAACCGGCCACCGGAGGCATTCCCGCACTTCCCCTGTCACTGCCGCGTGGGAGGATCGTGATGTTCGAACGAGACACGAAGGAGTGCCCGTGCCCGGTGAGAATCTGTCCCGCGACGAGGCCCGTGAGCGGGCCGAGCTGCTGTCCGTCGACGGGTACGAAGTGGCCCTCGACCTGCGATCGGCGGTCGGCGAGCCCCGGGACGGCGGGGAGGAGCCGCGGACGTTCCGCTCCGTGACCACCCTTCGCTTCCGGTGCTCGCGGCCCGGCGCCGGCACCTTCGTGGACCTGCTCGCACCGTCCGTGACGGCCGTCACGCTCAACGGCGAGACGCTGGACCCCGCCGCCGTCTTCGACGGCAGCCGGGTCGCGCTGGCCGGGCTGCGCGAGGAGAACGTGCTGGTGGTGGACGCGCAGTGTGCGTACAGCCGCACCGGCGAGGGCATGCACCGCTTCGTCGACCCGGAGGACGGCGAGGTCTACCTGTACACGCAGTACGAGCCGGCCGACGCGCGGCGCGTCTTCGCCACCTTCGAACAGCCGGACCTGAAGGCGCCCTTCCGGTTCGAGGTGACCGCCCCCGCCGCGTGGACGGTGTGGAGCAACGGGGTCAGCGAGGCGGTGAGCGAGGGGGACGGCGACGCGAAGGTGTGGCGTTTCCGGGAGACCGAGCCCATCTCCACGTACATCACCGCCTTCGTCGCGGGCCCGTACCACTACGAGAGCGATCTCTACCGGCGGACCCTCGGCGACGGTACGGAGATCGAGATCCCGCTCGGCGCCCTGTGCCGCAAGGGGCTGGCGCGGCACTTCGACGCGGACGACATCTTCACGGTCACCAAGCAGGGGCTCGACTTCTTCCACGACAACTTCGACTTCCCGTACCCCTTCGGCAAGTACGACCAGGCCTTCGTGCCGGAGTACAACATCGGCGCCATGGAGAACCCGGGCTGTGTGACCTTCCGCGAGGAGTACATCTTCCGCGGGAACGTCACGCAGGCGTCGTACGAGCGGCGGGCCAACGTCATCCTGCACGAGATGGCGCACATGTGGTTCGGCGACCTGGTCACCATGCGGTGGTGGGACGACCTGTGGCTCAAGGAGTCCTTCGCCGACTTCATGGGGTCGTACTCGATGGTGGAGGCGACCCGCTTCACCAACGGATGGGTCACCTTCGCGAACAACCGCAAGGCGTGGGCGTACCGGGCCGACCAGCTTCCCTCGACGCATCCGATCACGGCCGACATCCGCGACCTGGAGGACGCGAAGCTCAACTTCGACGGGATCACGTACGCCAAGGGCGCGTCCGTGCTGAAGCAGCTCGTCGCGTACGTCGGCAAGGACGCCTTCATGGAGGGCGCGCGGCGGTACTTCAAGCGCCACGCGTACGGCAACACCCGGCTGGAGGACCTGCTGGCGGTCCTGGAGGAGACCTCGGGGCGGGATCTCGCCTCCTGGTCGCGGGCGTGGCTCCAGACGGCCGGGGTCAACTCGCTGACGCCGCAGGTGGTGTACGACGCGGCGGGGCGGATCACCGAGCTGGCGGTGTTCCAGGAGAGCGCGCGGTCGCACCCCGAGCTGCGGCCGCACCGGGTGGCCGTCGGGCTGTACCGGCGCGAGGAGACCGGCGGCGCGCTCGTGCGGTACGCGCGGGCGGAGGTGGACGTGGCCGGGCCGCGCACGGTCGTGGCGGAGCTCGCGGGCAGCGAGAAGCCGGACCTGGTGCTCGTCAACGACGACGACCTGACGTACTGCAAGATCCGCTTCGACGCGGAGTCGCTGGCCACGCTGCGCGCCCACCTCGGCGAACTGACCGACCCGCTGGCGCGCGCGCTGTGCTGGTCGGCGCTGTGGAACCTGACGCGGGACGCGCTGATGCCGGCGCGGGACTTCGTCGACCTCGTCCTGCGGTTCGCGGGGCGCGAGACGGACATCGGCGTGCTCCAGATGCTGCACGCCTGGACGCGGTCCGCGCTGACGCACTACGCGGCGCCCGAGTGGCGCGAGCAGGGCGGCCAGGCGCTCGCGGACGGCGCGCTGCGGGAGCTGCGGATCGCGGATCCGGGCAGTGAGCACCAGCTGACGTGGGCGCGGTTCTTCGCGGCGACGGCGTGCCGGGCCTCGGACTTCCAGCTCCTCCAGGGGCTGCTGGAGGGCACGGCCAAGATCGACGGTCTCGAGGTCGACCAGGAGTTGCGCTGGGCGTTCCTCGGACCGCTCGCGGCGCACGGCGTCGCCGGCGACGAGGTGATCAACGCGGAGCTGGCGCGGGACGACACGGCGTCGGGCAAGCGGCACCAGGTGCGGTGCCTCGCGTCGCGTCCTTCGGCCGCCGTCAAGGCGCAGGCGTGGGCGGCGGTCGTCGAGTCCGACGCCCTGTCCAACGCGCTGGTGGTGGCCACGATCGACGGCTTCGTGCAGCCGGGGCAGCGGGAGTTGATCGCTCCGTACGCGCGGAAGTACTTCGAGGCGATCGAGCGGGTGTGGGCCGAGCGGTCCATCCAGATCGGGATGGACGTGGTCTCGGGGCTGTTCCCGGGGCTCCAGGACGACCAGGCCACCCTCGACGCGACCGACGCCTGGCTGGCCGGGCACGAGGGTGCGGCTCCGGCGCTGCGGCGGCTGGTGCTGGAGGCGCGGGACGACCTGGCGCGGGCGCTGCGGGGCCAGGCGTGCGACCGGGGTGCGGCGGCCGGGTAGGCGCCGGGCGGCCGGGCGTCCCGCACGTGTGCTCGGCCGTCGGACGGCGGGGCGGGGC
>NZ_VBVX01000375.1 GCF_005981925.1 Streptomyces albidochromogenes | reverse complement strand
CGGCCCGCCAGTACCGGGCGGCCTGCCGCAGCGGCAGGAAGTGCCCCTTCAGGTGCACGCGCACGACCGCGTCCCAGTCGTCCTCGTCCAGGTTGACGAGCATCCGGTCGCGCAGGAAACCGGCGTTGTTGACGAGGGTGTCGAGCCGCCCGAACGTCTCGACCGCCGCGGCGACCAGCGACTGCGCTCCCCGCGCCGACGCGATGTCGCCGCCGTGGGCCACCGCCTCTCCCCCCGCCGCCACGATCTCCTCGACGACGCGCCGGGCGGGCCCCGCCGACGTTCCCGCACCGTCCGGGCCGGCCCCGAGGTCGTTGACGACGACCTTCGCGCCCTCCGCGGCGAAGGCGAGCGCGTGCGCGCGGCCGAGGCCCCGCCCCGCGCCCGTGACGACGACGACCCGTCCTTCGCAGATTCCGCTGTCCGACGTCATGTCACTGCTCCCTGTTGGCTGTGGCGGCGTCGAGGAAGGCGGGGCGTTCCCCGCCGCCGTGGACGAGGAGGGACGCGCCGGTCACGTACGCCGCGCGTGCGGAGGCGAGGAAGACCGCCGCGTCGCCGATCTCGCGCGGCTCGGCGAGGCGGCCCGCCGGGACCGTACGCGCGACGGCCGCGAGACCGGCGTCGTCGCCGTAGTGCAGGTGGGCCAGCTCGGTGCGGACCATGCCGGGCACGAGCGTGTTCACCCGTACGCGGGGCGCCCACTCCACCGCCATCGACCGGGCCAGGTTCTCCAGCCCCGCCTTGGCCGCTCCGTACGCGGCCGTGCCCGGCGAAGGCCTGGTCCCGCTGACGCTACCGATCATCACGATCGAGCCGCCGGACGCCCGAAGGTGCTCGTACGCCGCGAGGGAGGCCCTCAGCGGGGCGGTGAGGTTCAGTTCGACGACCCGTGCGTGGCGCGCCGCCTCCCCTTCGTCAAGCAGCCGGTACGGCGTCCCGCCCGCGTTGTTGACCAGGACGTCGAGGCGTCCGTACGCCGCCGCGACATCGGCGAAGAACGCGTGGACGGCCGGGCCGTCCCGCAGGTCCAGGGGCCGGAACTCCGCCTCGCTCCCGCCCTCTTCGACCGCCGCGTCCGGCGGCCGGCGCGCGCAGACCACCACCCGGGCTCCCGCGGCCAGGAACGCCCGGGCGATGCCGGCGCCCACGCCGCGCGTGCCGCCGGTGACGACGGCGACCCTCCCTTTCAGTTCCATTCGCTGCTACCTTCCCACCTAACAAATGTTTGGTGGAAAGGTAGCTGATCCGCTCATGGGTGTCTCCACCGCACGCCCCGCAGGACCGGAAGGGGCGAAAGGGCCGGACAAGGCCGTCGCCGTCGTCACGGTCGACTTCCCGCCCGTCAACGCGCTTCCCGTGCGAGGCTGGTACGCCCTCGCCGACGCCGTCCGCGCCGCCGGCCGGGACCCGGACGTGCGCTGCGTCGTCCTCGCCGCCGAGGGCCGCGGCTTCAACGCCGGTGTCGACATCAAGGAGTTGCAGCGCGATCCCGGGCACGCCTCGCTCATCGGCGCCAACCGCGGCTGCGCCGAGGCGTTCGCCGCCGTCTACGAGTGCGAGGTGCCCGTCGTCGCGGCCGTCGGCGGCCACTGTCTGGGCGGCGGCATCGGCCTGGCCGGCAACGCCGACGCGATCGTCGCCTCCGACGACGCCGCCTTCGGCCTGCCCGAGCTGGACCGGGGCGCGCTCGGCGCCGCCACCCACCTCGCCCGTCTCGTCCCGCAGCACCTGATGCGCGCGCTGTACTACACGTCGCGCACCGCCACCGCCGCCGAACTGCACGCCCACGGCTCGGTCTGGAAGGTCGTCCCGCGCGCCCGGCTCCTCGCCGAGGCCCTCGGCCTGGCACGCGAGATCGCCCGCAAGGACGGCACCCTCCTGCGGCTCGCCAAGGCCGCGATCAACGGCATCGACCCGGTGGACGTACGCCGCAGCTACCGCTTCGAGCAGGGCTTCACCTTCGAGGCCGGCCTCAGCGGCGTGGCGGACCGCGTCCGCGCCGGCTTCGGCGACCACACCCGGGACCAGGAGGGCGGCCGGCCGTGACCGATAAGACGATGACCCCCGAAGAGGCCGTCGCGGGGCTCCGCAGCGGCATGACCGTGGGCATCGGCGGCTGGGGATCGCGCCGCAAGCCGATGGCTCTCGTCCGCGCCCTGCTCCGTACCGGCATCACCGACCTCACCGTCGTCTCGTACGGCGGCCCGGACGTCGGCCTCCTCGCCGCCGCCGGCAGGATCCGCGAACTCGTCACGGCCTTCGTCACGCTCGATTCGATCCCCCTGGAGCCGCACTACCGCGCGGCCCGCGAGAAAGGCGCCTTCGCGCTCACCGAGATCGACGAGGCGATGTTCATGTGGGGACTGCGCGCGGCGGCCAACCGGCTGCCCTTCCTGCCCGTGCGGGCCGGCATCGGCTCGGACGTGATGCGCGTCAACCCCGCGCTGCGCACGGTCACCTCGCCCTACGCCGACGGGGAGGAGCTCGTCGCCGTACCGGCGCTGCGCCTGGACGCCGCGCTGGTCCACCTGAACCGGGCCGACCGGCTCGGCAACGGCCAGTACCTGGGCCCCGACCCGTACTTCGACGATCTGTTCTGCGAGGCGGCCGACACGGCGTACGTCTCCTGCGAACAGGTGGTCGCGACGGCGGAGCTGACGCGGCAGGCGCCGGTGCAGAGCCTGCTCGTACAGCGCCACTACGTCACCGGGGTGATCGAGACGCCGGGCGGCGCGCACTTCACCTCCTGCGCCCCCGACTACGGCCGCGACGAGGCGTTCCAGCGGATGTACGCGGCCACGCCCTGGCCCGAGTTCGCCGCCCGCTTCCTGTCCGGGGACGAGAAGAGCTACCAGTGCGCCGTACAGGCCTGGCACGAGGAGCAGAAGTGACCGCCGCCGCACCTCCCACCCGCGCCGAGTACTGCGTCGTGGCCTGCGCCGAGACCTGGCGCGGCGACGGAGAGGTACTGGCGAGCCCCATGGGCACCGTCCCCGGCATCGGCGCCCGCCTCGCCGGACGCACCTTCTCGCCCGACCTGCTCCTCACCGACGGCGAGGCCCTGCTGGTCCGCCCGGACGGCACGCCGGAGGGCTGGCTTCCGTACCGCCGGCACCTCGCCATGGTCACGGGCGGCAGGCGCCACGTCATGATGGGCGCCAGCCAGCTCGACCGCTACGGCAACCAGAACATCTCCTGCATCGGCGACTGGCACCGGCCTGCCCGCCAGCTCCTCGGCGTACGCGGGGCGCCCGTCAACACGCTGAACAACCCGACGAGTTACTGGGTGCCCAAGCACTCCCCGCGCGTCTTCGTCGAGAAGGTCGACATGGTGTCCGGCGTCGGCTACGACAACGCGGCGGCGGCCGGCCCGAGCGCCACCCGTCACCACCGGATCCCCCGCGTCGTCACCAACCTCTGCGTCCTCGACTTCGACACGCCCGACCACTCGATGCGCCTCGCCGCGCTCCACCCCGGCGTCACCGCCGAGCAGGTCCGGCAGGCGACGGGCTTCGCCCTCACCGTGCCGGCCGACGTTCCGTACACCCGCGATCCCTCCCCCGAGGAGCTGCGCCTGATCCGCGAGGTCATCGATCCGGACGGCCTGCGCGAGCGGGAGGTCCGGCCCTGATGGAGACGGCGCTCACCGCACTCACCGGAGTCAGGCACCCGATCGTGCAGACCGGCATGGGATGGGTGGCGGGCCCCCGCCTCGTCTCGGCCGCCGCCGAGGCGGGCGCGCTGGGCGTCCTTGGCTCCGCGACGATGACCACCGAGCAGCTGCGCCACGCCGTACGGGAGGTCAAGTCCCGTACGGACGCGCCCTTCGGCGTCAATCTGCGCGCCGACGCGGGGGACGCGCGGGCCCGCGTGAGGATCGTCGTCGAGGAGGGCGTGAAGGTCGCCTCCTTCGCGCTCGCGCCCTCCCGGGACCTGATCGCCGAGCTGAAGGACGCGGGGGTCGTCGTCGTGCCGTCCGTCGGCGCGCGCCGGCACGCCGAGAAGGTCGCGGCCTGGGGCGCGGACGCGGTCATGGTGCAGGGCGGCGAGGGCGGCGGCCACACGGGCGAGGTGGCGACCACCGTCCTCCTCCCGCAGGTCGTCGACGCGGTGGACATCCCGGTGATCGCGGCGGGCGGCTTCTGCGACGGCCGTGGCCTGGTCGCCGCGCTGGCGTACGGCGCGGCCGGCATCGGGATGGGCACGCGCTTCCTGCTCACCTCCGACTCGACGGTCCCCGACCGGGTCAAGGCGCTGTACCTGGCGGCGGGCGTGCGGGACGTGACGGTGACGACGGCCGTCGACGGACTGCCGCACCGCATGCTCCGTACGGAACTCGTCGACTCCCTGGAGCGGGCGGGCCGCACGAGGACGCTGGCGCGGGCCGTGCGCCGGGCGGCGGGGTTCCGGAGGATCTCCGGGCTGAGCTGGGCGGCGGTGATCCGCGACGGTCTGGCCATGAGGCACGGCAAGGACTTGACGTGGAGCCAGGTCCTGCTCGCGGCCAACACCCCGATGCTGCTCAGGGCCTCCATGGTCGAGGGCCGCACCGATCTCGGCGTGATGGCGTCCGGGCAGGTCGCGGGCCTGATCGACGATCTGCCCTCCTGTGCGGAGCTGGTGGCACGTGTCATGGCCGAGGCGGACGACGTACTCGAACGGCTGCGGGCGCCCCGCTCGCCGTCGCTCCCCGCCCTGCCGACACCAGGGTGACCCCTCTCCCCACAGGAGTTGTCAGATGCCCCGTCCCCGAACCCGCCTCGGCCGTGCCTCCGCAAGCCCTCTCCACGGCCGCCGCTCCCGTTCAACGGGGCGACGAGATCCGCCGGGTCCCGCTCCAGGGCGCGGTCAACGTCCGTGACATGGGCGGGTATCGCACGTACGACGGGAAGGAGACGCGCTACGGGCAGGTCTACCGCGCCGACGCGCTCAGCAAGCTCACGGACGCCGACGTCGCCGCCCTCGGCCGGCTCGGCCTGGCGAAGGTGGTCGACTTCCGGGTCGCGCCGGAGGTCCAGTACGACGGTCCGGACCGTCTGCCGCCCGGCCTCGTCGCCACGTCCCGGCCGGTCACCGACAACGGCCTGTTCGCGCGGCTGCTGACCGCCATCGGGTCCGCGGACCCGGTGCGGCAGGAGGAGATGCTCGGGGGCGGCAGGGCCGAGGCGTTCATGCGGGACGTCTACCGCACGTTCGTCACGAGCCCCGAGAACCGGGCGCGGTTCGCCGAGACGCTGCGCGACCTCGCGCACAGCGACCGCCGCTCACCCGTGCTGTACCACTGCACGTCGGGCAAGGACCGTACGGGCTGGACGAGTTACGTACTCCTGCGGGCGCTCGGCGTACCGTCGCGCACGGCGGAGGGGGACTACCTGGCGTCGAACACCTACCGCGCGGCGCACGACGCCCGGGTGCGCGCGGGGCTGAAGCAGTCCGGACTGATGCAGAACCCGGATCTGCTGATTCCGCTCCAGGAGGTCCGGCTGGACTACCTGGACGCGGCCCTGGAGCGGGTGGAGGCGGAGTACGGCGGCCTGTACGGCTACCTCACGCGGGGCCTGGGCCTCGACCACCGCGCACTCGCCGGGCTCCGGGCGGCACTGCTGAGCCGCTGAGGGCCGGGCCCCGCACGCAGGCCCGCCCCCGGCCCGGTGACGGGACGGGGGCGGGACGGGGG
>NZ_VBVX01000374.1 GCF_005981925.1 Streptomyces albidochromogenes | reverse complement strand
ACCTCATGCCCTTGTCCCCGTGCCCCCATGCGCCCCCGCCTCACCGCGATGACGACTGAGCGTAGTCAGGCTGCTTCGCCGGTCGCAAGGCGTCCACAACGATCTTCTGCGAGCGCGTCACGGTCACGACGGCCCGCTCCTCCTCCAGCGTCTGGACAACGCCGCCGGGGATGTTGAGCGCCGGCTCCAGATCCTGCGGCTTCCCGATCACCTCGAAGCGGTACGGCGCGGTGACCTTCTTCCCGTCCACCTGTACACCGCCGCCACTGTCGAGGAAGTAGGTGTCCGCGACCACCCGGACGTCGTTGATCTGGATCGCCTCGGCACCCGCCGCGCGCAGTTCCTGGATCGCGTCCAGCAGCATGTCCGCCTCCACCGTGGAGTGCGGATCCGTGATCGTCAACCTGATTCCGGGACCCTGCGCCGCCACCGTGCCCGCCAGGACACCCAACTGACGTTCCTTCTCCAGCGTCTGCCTGCGCGCCTCTTCCGCCTGGTCCGAGCTGTTCTCCAGCTCGGTCTTCTGGTCGTCGAGCTCCTGCTTCTCGTCCTCGAGCCGCTGCGTACGGTCGTCCAGCTCGTCGAGGATGCGCACGAGGTCCTCCTGCCGGGCTCCTCGCAGCGCGCTGTCGTCGCTGTTCGACCGGACCTGGATGGCGAGCCCGAGCCCGAGCACGAAGAGCAGCAGCGCCACGATCAACTGCGCCCGTGTGACCCGCGGCGGCCAGAGCCCGGCGAGCAGTCTCTGACGCCCCGTCGCCGGCCGCTGTGCGACCCGCTCCTGAGCCGGGACCTGTGCTTCTTCTTCCTCGTCGCGCCGAGGGTTGGGGTTGTCCTCTGTACTCATCTGCCTCACGCCCGGAACACGTGGCGTCGAATGGCCGCCGCGTTGGAGAAGATCCGGATGCCGAACACCACGACCACACCCGTGGACAGCTGTGCGCCGACGCCCAACTTGTCGCCCAGGAACACGATCAGGGCCGCCACCACGACGTTGGAGAGGAAGGAGACCACGAAGACCTTGTCGACGAAGATGCCGTCGAGCATGGCCCGCAGGCCACCGAAGACCGCGTCGAGCGCCGCCACGACGGCGATCGGCAGATACGGCTCGACCACCGCCGGCACCTCGGGCCGGACCAACAGTCCGACCACGACTCCCACGACGAGGCCCAGTACGGCGATCACGATGTGCCCTTCCCTGAATTGGCCGCGGCCTGCCCGGAACCCGCGACCAGCGGCTCTGCTGTACGTACGATCAGGCTCGGCGCGGCGGGCAGCCGGACCTGTTCCTGAGCGGAAATGCTGGTCCTGATGCCATAGCTCTCCTGCAGGACATGCAGGTACTGGCCGTCGGCACTGTCCTGGAACGCGGTGCTCAACCGCTGCCCGTCCCCCACCGCCAGCACCGTGTACGGCGGCACCAGCGGCCTGTTGTCGACCAGTATGGCGTCGCCCGCGGCCCGGATCGCCGACAGGGACGTCAGCCGCTGCCCGTTGATGGCCACCGCTTCGGCGCCCGAGGACCACAGCCCGTTGACGATCCGCTGCATGTCCCGGTCCCGCAGCCGGCCGGTGTCGGAGAAGCTGGTGCTCTCGCGCGGCCCGCCGCCGCCCTCTTCGGTGTCCTTGGCGTCGTCCACGACGAGCTTCACGCCGCGCCCCTGCACCGCCGTGGCGCCGGACAGCAGCGCCACGAGCCCGCCCTGGTTCCCGCCGTGCTCCTGCAGCGCCTTGCGCTGCCGCTCTCCCACGTCCGCCCGGAGCCGGTCGACGTTGCGCTCCAGTGCGTCCGCCGCGGAGGTCTCCGCCTCCACCCGGTCGATGAGCTCCTGGCGCTCCTTGGCGATCACCGGCGCCTCTATCCGCGCCTGAGCCGCACCCACCGTCACGACCAGGGCGGCCAGCACCAGGCCGGCCGCCAGTCCGAGCTTCGCGCGCAGCGTGCGCGGCATGCCCGCGGTGCCGTCGGCCTGCCTGCGAGCGGTCGCTTCCGCGTACCCGTCGTCGAGGCTGTGGTCCATCACATTGGTCAGCAGCGACATGGACGCGTCGGGGCGCCGGGGTGGCGGAGACGTACTCCGATCAGGGGACTGCTGCGACATGCCGCACATCGTCGCACGCCGTGGCGGCTACCGCCGAATGGCCCCACCGGTGTGCCGGACGGCGTCGTCCCACGCCGTCCGGCACACCGCTCACACCTCAGTGACCTGCGCTGTCAACAACCGCCGACCACTCGTCGAGGAGCGCCTGGGCCGAATCGTCGTCGGGCCCTTCGGCCCACAGATGGGTGACGGCCTCCGCCGGGTCGGGCAGCACCATCACCCATCGCCCGTCCGCCTCGACCACGCGCACACCGTCCGTGGTGTCCACGAACCGGTCTCCGGCGGCCTCGACCACGCGGCGCATCACGAGTCCCTTCACGGCCCACGGCGTGGCCAGATCCCGCTTGAGGACATGGGCTCGCGGTATCCGCGCGTCGATCTGGCTCAGCGTGAGCTGTGTCCTGGCCACCAGTCCGATCAGCCGCACGAAGGCGGCGGCGCCGTCGAAGACGCTGCTGAACTCCGGAATGATGAAGCCGCCGCGCCCGTCGCCACCGAAGATCGTGGACTCCTCACGGCCGACCCGCGTCAGGTCGTCCGGCGAGGTGGTCGTCCACTCCACCTGCGTTCCGTGGTACGCCGCGACCTGCTCGGCGATCCGGGTCGTGGTCACCGGCAGCGCGACCCGGCCACTGCGACGCTCGGCCGCCACCAGGTCGAGCATCACCAGCAGCGCCCGGTCGTCCTCGATGATCCGACCGCGCTCGTCCACGAGCGACAACCGCTCACCGACCGGGTCGAACCGAACGCCGAAGGCCGCCCGCGCCGAGGCGACCATCTCCCCGAGCCGCACCAGACCGGACCGCCGGGAGTCGCTCGTCTCAGTGGGCCTGGACTCGTCCAGACCGGGATTGATCGTGAGCGCGTCGACCCCGAGCCGTCCGAGGAGGCTGGGCAGCACGAGACCGGCGCTTCCGTTGGACGCGTCGACGACGACCTTCAGCCCCGCGTCGGCGATGCCCGTGACATCCAGGTTCCGCAGCAGCGACCCCGTGTAGGAGTCGAAGACGCTGGCCGGGAAGTGCAGGTCCCCGATCTCGCCCGGGAAGGCCCGCCGGTACTCCTGCCGTGCGAAGACCCGGTCCAGCTTGCGCTGCCCCGCCTGCGACAGGTCGGCGCCCCGCTCGTCGAAGAACATGATGTCGACCGAGTCCGGCACACCTGGAGTCGTACGGATCATGATGCCGCCGGCGCTGCCGCGCGCCGTCTGCTGACGTGCCACGGGCAGCGGCACGTTCTCCAGGTCGCGTACGTCGATGGCGCTCGTCTGGAGCGCCGAGATGACCGCCCGCTTCAGCGCACGCGCACCACGCGAGTGGTCACGGGCGGTGGTGACCGTCGCCCCCTTCTTCAGCGTGGTGGCATACGCGCCGGCGAGGCGTACCGCCAGCTCGGGGGTGATCTCCACGTTCAGGATTCCGGAGACACCGCGGGCCCCGAAGAGGTGCGCCTGCCCCCGCGACTCCCAGATCACCGACGTGTTGACGAACGCTCCGGCCTCGACCGTCTTGAACGGGTAAACCCGCACATTGCCCTGAACAATCGATTCCTCACCGACGAGGCACTCGTCCCCGATGACGGCGCCGTCCTCGATCCGCGCGGCCCGCATGATGTCGGTGTTCTTGCCGATCACGCAGCCACGCAGGTTGCTGTGCTGCCCGATGTAGACGTTGTCGTGCACGACGGCCCGGTGGAGGAACGCCCCGCTCTTGACGACGACGTTCGACCCCACGACGGTGTGCTCGCGCAGCTCGACGCCGGCCTCGATCTTGGCGTAGTCGCCGATGTAGAGCGGCCCGCGGAGCACCGCGTCCGGATGCACCTCCGCGCCTTCGGCCACCCAGACACCGGGAGAGATCTCGAAGCCGTCGAGATCCACGTCGACCTTGCCCTCGAGCACGTCGGCCTGCGCCTTGACGTAGCTCTCGTGGGTGCCGACGTCCTCCCAGTAGCCCTCGGCGATGTAGCCGTAGATGGGCTTGCCTTCCTTCATCAGCTGAGGGAAGACGTCACCGGACCAGTCGACGGAGACGTCGGCCTCGACGTAGTCGAAGACCTCGGGCTCCATGACGTAAATGCCCGTGTTCACCGTGTCCGAGAAGACCTGCCCCCACGTGGGCTTCTCCAGGAACCGCTCGACCTTCCCCGCCTCGTCCACAATCGTGATGCCGAACTCCAGAGGGTTCGGCACCCGGGTCAGGCACACCGTGACCAGTGCGCCCTTCTCCTTGTGGAATCTGATCAGGTCGGTGAGGTCGAAGTCGGTGAGGGCATCGCCGGAGATGACGAGGAAGGCGTCGTCCTTCAGCGCTTCCTCGGCGTTCTTCACGCTGCCCGCGGTGCCGAGTGGCTTCTCCTCGTTGGCATAGGTGAGCTCCATTCCGAGCTCTTCGCCGTCACCGAAGTAGTTCTTGACGAGCGAGGCCAGAAACTGCACGGTTACGACGGTTTCACTGAGCCCATGCCGCTTGAGCAGCCGCAGCACGTGCTCCATGATCGGTCGGTTCGCGACCGGCAGGAGAGGCTTGGGCATGCTCGAGGTCATGGGGCGAAGGCGAGTGCCTTCACCACCAGCCATCACGACGGCCTTCATGTCGGGAAAGTCCTCCTCGAAGAGACGACGGTCTAGCCGACTTCACCCGTCCGGGACTGCCGCGAGGGGCATCGTGCGCAGACAATCCGGCGCTGACAGCGCCGCGATCGACAGGCTCAATCGGCCGCGGTCTCCGCCTTCACCAGCCGGCGGACCTGGACCACGTAAAGGATTCCTGCCCACCAATACAGAGTTGTACCCCATCCGGCGAACGCCCATCCGAAAATAGCAGCCAGTGACGGCAGCCACCCGCTTCCGTCACTGAGAAGCAGCAACGGGAAGGCGTACATCAGGTTGAAGGTGGCTGCCTTGCCGAGGAAGTTCACCTGCGGCGGCGGATAGCCGTGCTTGCGGAGGATCCCCACCATGACCAGCAGCATCAGCTCGCGTGCCAATAGGGCGGCGGTGAGCCACAGCGGCAGGATCTCGCGCCAGGTGAGGCCGAGCAGCGTGGAAAGGATGTAGAGCCGGTCGGCAGCGGGGTCGAGCAGCCGCCCCAGCTTGCTGATCTGATTCCAGCGGCGGGCGAGCTTTCCGTCGAGATAGTCGCTGATGCCACTGAGCATCAGCACCAGCAATGCCCAGCCGTCGCTCTTGGGCCCACCGAACACGGGCAGGAGAATCAGCCACAGAAACAGTGGCACGCCGGCGAGGCGAGCCATGCTGAGGATGTTCGGGATGGTGAGTACCCGGTCCGTCTGAACGCGGGTCTCCTGGACCTCCACCCGGGGGCCTCCTGAGGGAACGTGCCGATGATGCGCCCCCGACCCTACCCTCAGCCACGGCCCCCGGGCACACAGGGGTCCGGGGACCGGTCCTGGAACGCAGGAAAGCCCCGCACCATAAGGTGCGGGGCTTTCCCACAATGATTGTTCGGCGGCGTCCTACTCTCCCACAGGGTCCCCCCTGCAGTACCATCGGCGCTGAAAGGCTTAGCTTCCGGGTTCGGAATGTAACCGGGCGTTTCCCTAACGCTATGACCACCGAAACACTATG
>NZ_VBVX01000373.1 GCF_005981925.1 Streptomyces albidochromogenes | reverse complement strand
GGATGGGCGGGGTGAACGCCCACGTGATCGTGGAAGAACCGCCCGCACCGGTCGTACGGGCTGGGGTGGCGCAGGACTCGCACGTCCTGCGGGTGACCGCTGCTGACGAGACCGCGCTGCGGTCCCTCGCCGGCACGTACGCGGACCGGTTCGACACCGCCCGGGACGACTGGGAGACAGCCGACCTCTGCCACACCGCCAACACGGGCCGCTCACCGCTGGAGTTCCAGACCGCCGTCCACGGACGGACGGCCGCCGAACTCGCCACCGCGCTGCGCTCCGTCGCCGCCGGCAGCGTCCCGGTCGCACGCGTCGACATCGACCTGACCGCCGAGGAGGCGGCGAGCCGTACCGGGGCGACGGCGGCATCGCACCGGCCCGCCGACGTCGTGGAGCTGGTCAGGGCCGGCTACGCCCACATCGACTGGGCCTCGCTCTCCGCAGCGGGCGCCCGCGTCACCGACCTCCCCTCCTACCCGTTCGCGCGGGGGTCGTACTGGCACACCACCGACCCGGCCGTCGCCTCCGCCCCGGCACCCGCGAGCCGCCAGGCCGTACGCGTCGCATGGCGCGCCCGGGACCTGACGCCCGCGCCCGCGACCGCCCCGGCCGTGGTGCGCCTGGTCACCGGCGACCCCGCGCTGGAGCGTGCGCTGACGACGGCCCTGCGGGGCAGGGGCGTGAGCGTCGCGGAACCCGGCGGGCAGGCGGACGCGGCCCTCGTGATCGACGCTCCGGGCAGCCACGGCGACCGGCCCGGCGGCCTGCGGGGGTTCTGGGCCGAGTTGAGCGAACTCATGAAGTCGCTGCCCGCGCACGGCACCCTGCTCTGGGCCGGATTCCACGACGCCGCCGTGCACCCCGGGGAGCACGAAGTCCTGCACCCCGAGCGGGCCGCCATGGCCATGGCCGTACGGGCCGCCGGGGCCGAGAGCCGCAGGCCCACCGCGATCGTCCACCTGGACCCGGCCGACCCGGCCGAGGTGCAGGCCGACCGGCTGGTGGCGGAGTACGCCGCCCTGCGCCCCGGCACGGACGACGCACCCGACGCCGGTACGGCGGTCGCCGCCTACCGGCGAGGCGTCAGGTACGTGCCGGAACCGGAGCCGGCGCCGCCCGGCCCGGCGTACGCCCTGCCCGCCGACGGGTACTACCTGGTCACCGGCGGACTGGGCGCGGTGGGACAACGCCTGACCGAGCGGCTGATCGACCGGGGAGCCAGGCGCGTCGGCATCATCGGCCGGTCGGTCGTGGACGCCGAGCGCTCCGCCCCCCTGCGCGGGCTCGCACGGCGTGCCGAGGTCGCGTACCTGCCGTGCGACGTGTCCGACCCGGCGGCGCTCGCCGCGGTGGCCGGGCAGCTCGGCGAGCGCTGGGGGCGGCTGGTCGGCGTCGTGCACTCCTCCGGCGGGGTGAACCCGTTCGGGGCGATGCACCGTCGGCCGTGGGACCACGCCGAGCGGGTGCTCGCGCCCAAGGTGTCCGGCTCGCGGAACGTCGTACGGCTGGCCAAGGAGCAGGGCGCCGACTTCGCCGTCCTGGTCTCCTCGATCGCCGGCACGCAGGCGTCGGCCGGCCGGGGCCTGGTCGACTACAGCCTCGCCAACGCCTACCAGTTGGCCCTCGCCGAGCGGGAGAACGGCGCCGTGACCACCGTTACGGCGCACGCCTGGCCCAACTGGACGGGCACCGGCATGGAGGCGGACGCGTCCTTCTCCGCCGCGTACTCGATCAGCGCCGAGCAGGCACTGGACGCCTTCACCGCCCACCTGCGGTCGGGCGGTGCCGTGATCTTCCCGGGGAGCGCTGCCGCCACCCCGGCGGCTGCCGAGGCCGTCGAGCCGGCTCCGGCAGCGGCGCGGCCCGGGACCCCGGCGGTTCCCGCACCGGTGCGCGCCGGTCCGGACACGGCGGGGATGCGCGCACGGGTCCGGGACGCCTTCCTCCAGGTACTGGGGGAGGACCCGGGGGACCGCCCGCTCCAGGGGCTGGGCATGGACTCCCTGGTGATCGCGGAACTGACCACGGCTCTTGAGCAGCGCGGTGGCCTGACCGTCGATCCGTCCGTGCTGATGCGGGCGCGCACGGCCGACGACCTCGCCGCCGACCTCGCCGGCCAGGGCGCGCCGGCCCCGGTGCGGCCGCCCGCTCCCGACCACGACGACGGACCCGCCGCGGCGCTCAGCGCCCTGCTGCGTCCGCTGCTCGACCGTGCGGGACAGCAGCGGGGACAGGTGCCGGCATGACCGGAGAGCGGAACGAAAGGACTACTGTGAGCGAGCTCGACACCCGCATCGCCGTGATCGGACTCGCGGTACGGCTCCCGGGCGCGGAGGACGCCCTCGACCTGACGGCCCTGCTGGGCCGCGACGGGGTCGAGGTCGGCGAGGTCCCGCCGAGCCGGTGGGCGCGCGAGCTCTACCGGGGTGAGGGGCCCCACCAGGGCACACACCACCGGGGCGCGTTCCTGGTGGACCCGTTCTCCTTCGACCACGAGGCGTTCGGCATGACCGCCGAGGACGCCGTGCTCCTCGACCCCCAGCAGCGGGTGATGCTGGAGGTCGGCGCGCGGGCGCTGGAGGACTCCGGACACCTGGGGGTACGCCGCCGGCTCGACGCCGGGGTGTTCGTCGCCGCGCGCATGAACGGGTACGGCTTCGACCGGGCCCGCGGCCTGGTCCCGCCGGGCTCCGCCGGCGCACCCGGTCCGGACGCCGCGGCCGGGGTGCCCGGGCCCGCCGCCCTCTGGGGGCGGTCGCAGAACTTCATGGCCGCCTGGCTGTCCGACCGCTTCGACCTGGCGGGCCCGAGCCTGGTGACCGACACCGCCTGCTCGTCCTCGCTGTCGGCGGTCTGGCTGGCCTGCCAGAGCCTGGCCGCCGGGAGCTGCGAGCTCGCCCTGGTCGGCGCGGTCGACCTGCTGATCGACCCGCTGACCTTCGTACTCCTCTCCCGCACCGGGGCGCTCTCCCCGGACGGGCTGTGCCACACCTTCGACACCAGGGCCAACGGCTACGTGCCCGGCGAGGGAGCCGCCGCCCTGGTGCTGAAGCCCATGCCGGCGGCCCTGGCCGACGGCGACGTGATCCTCGGAGCCATCAGCGGGGTCGCGGTCAACAACGACGGCCGCACCATGGGCGTCACCACACCGAACCTCGAAGCCCAGATCGACCTGCTGGACAAGGCGTACCGCACGATCGACCCGGCGACCGTCCAGTACGTGGAGGCACACGGCACCGGCACCGCCATCGGCGACCCGATCGAAGTACGGGCGCTCACCGAGGTGTTCGCCCGCCGGGGTGTCCCGCGCAACTCCGTCGCGCTCGGCTCGATCAAGCGCCGGATCGGCCACCTGCACTCGGCGTCCGGCCTGGCCGGACTCGCGAAGATCATCGTCGCGCTGCGCGAGGGCACCGTCCCGGCCGTGGGGGTCGACTCGCCCAACCCGCGCCTCAACCTCGCCGACAGCCCCTTCCACCTGCCCGACACCAGCCGCCCCTGGAGGGACGCGCCGGTGCGCCGGGCCGCGGTCAGCGGATTCGGGTTCGGCGGAACCAACGCCCATGTGGTGGCCGAGGCGGCCTCGCGTACCGCTCCCGGGCCGGGCGAGACCGTCGGCGGGCGGCCCGGGCTGGTCCACGTGCTGCCCCTGTCCGCCGACAGCCCGTACATGCTCCGGGAACTGGTCGCCCAGTGGATCGAGTTCCTGCCGACCCTGGCGGACCGGTCCGGCGCGCTCGGCGACGCGTGCGCCACCGCGCGCCTGGCGCGGCCGCACCGTACCGCGCGGATGGCAGTCGCCGGGGCGGACGCGGGCCAACTGGCCACCGCGTTGCGCGCCTGGCTCCTGCGGGCCGAAGCACCCGGCGCCGGCGGCGACGCCGGCCCCCGCGCCACCGTGCCGGTACGGCCCGGGGCAGCCGCGGCCCCGCCCGCGTGGCTGTCCGCCCTCAGTCGCTCCACGCCGGCCGTCCAGGAGGTCGTCGGCCTGTTCGAAGCGGCGACCGGCACCCGGCTGGCCGAGTTCTCCGGCGAGCTGCTGCGGATCTGCTCCGGCGTCGCCCTCGCCATCGCCCTGCGCGAACTCGGGCTGCCCGAGGCCGCGGTGGACCTGCCCGAGGGCTGGGAGGCGGTCGGTGACTTCGTGCGCGGACGCGTCACGCTGGAGCAGGCGCTCGCCGACGTACTGCGCCACGACAGCGGCCCGGCGCACACCGCCCAGGACCACGGCGGCACCGGCCGCGGCCACGAGGTGACCGCGCGGCTGGCCGGCGCCCGCGACGAGCGGGAGGTGGCCGCGGTGCTCGCCGCACTCACCGCCGAGCTCTTCCAGGCCGGCCAGGACATCGACTGGGCGGCGTTCCAGCACGCCACGGGCACGGGGTGGAGCAAGTGCCTGCTGCCCTGCGCCCAGCCGCGCGGCCGGGCGCTGAACCTGGCCGAGCCCCTGCGGTCGGCCGAACCCGGGTCACCGGCGGAGCTGGTGTCGGACCAGGGGGCGGACGGGTACACGTTCTCCCGCGTGTTCGGACCGGCCGAGGCGCCCATCGCCCAGCACGCCGTGTACCGCACGCTCATGCTCCCGGGCGTCGCGTGGTTCGACTTCCTGCGCGAGGGCGCCGCTCTGCGCGGCGAACCCTTCCACGGGGCCCTGGACATCCTGTTCCACCGCCCGCTCATCCCGTCCGGAGCCCGCCGAGTGGTCGGCCGGGTCGACGCGGACGGGCGGTTCAGGGTGGAGGACGCCGAGAGCGGGGAGCTGTTCGTCACCGGCCGGCTCGCCGCCGAGCCCCCTGCGGTGCCGCCGGCCCCCGTTCCCCTCGCCGCGCTGCTGGCCGACTGCGCCGGCTCCGCCGTGCACGCGGGCTCCGCCGTGCACGCGGGCTCGGGTCTCTACCGGTGGCTGCGGCGCATCGGCTACCACCACGGCCGCTACTACCGGAACATCTCCTGGGTGGCGAGCCTGCCGGACGGCGGCACGCTCGCCCGAATCGAGGGCGAGCGGCAGCGGGAGATGAACCCGCCCGGTGTCCAGCTCTTCCCCGGGCTCCTGGACAGCGTGACCGTCGCGGCCATCGACCCGGCCAACCCGGTGTTCGGTGCGGCGGACGCGTCCGCGTTCATTCCGCTCTCGGTGGGCCGGCTGGACGTCCTCGGCCGCCTGGACGACGCCGCCTACGTGCGGACGGAGATCGCCTTCTGGAACGACGAGGCCTGCCGGGTCACGCAGACGGTGACCGACGCCGGGGGCAGGCCGCTGCTCGTCTTCGGAGACATGGCGTCCAAGAGGGTCCCCGTCCGGGCGTTCAGCGCGGGAGAGACCCCCGCACCGGCGGTCGCGCCGCGGTCGCCGGAGCCGGTCACGGCTGCTGCCGCGCCGGCCGTCCCCGCGAGCCCCGAAGTCCCGACCGTCCCACGGGCCGTGGTCGAACCCGTGGCTGCCGCGACCGCCACGGCCCCCGCGGCCTCGTCCGGTGCGCAGGTCGCGCGGGTCCTCGACTGGTTCCTGGCGCTGACGGGCACCTCCCACGAGCACGCCGATACGGAGTTCCTGTCCGCCGGATTCGATTCGGTCGGCCTGGTGTCGCTGAGCGAGCGCATCTCCCAGGAGCACGGCCTGTCCCTCTATCCGACGGTCTTCTTCGAGTACCCGACACCCCGCCAGTTCGCCGAGTTCCTGATGGACGAGGCACCGGAGCTCGTCCACACCC
>NZ_VBVX01000372.1 GCF_005981925.1 Streptomyces albidochromogenes | reverse complement strand
GGGCGGGGGTGCGCGGTGGCTGACGACGGGGCGCGGACCGGAGCGGACACGCGCACTCCCCGGCCGTCCGGTGCGCCGCAGGAGGAGCCCGACGGGCTGTTCGGCATCGAGGAGATCCGGACGGGCCGGGAGGTGCGACGGCCCGAGGGGCCGTTGTTCCGCGACTCGCCCCGGGCCCGGCGGATGCTGTCGGTACGGGAGATCCACGCCGAACCCGGCGCGGCGGCCTCACCGAGGGGACGGCGGATCCTCGCGGACTTCCCGGACGCGGAGGTCGTGTCCACCGACTCCCACTGGCGCATCCCGCAGCTGCACGGCAACCAGGGAAACGCGGAGCGGTGGGTGCGGATCAAGAGCACCGTGCTGGTCCTGGGCGAGAAGAAGACGCTCACCGTACGGCCCAACGGCCGCTCCGCGGACTGGATCGCGCCCGGGGCCGCCAACGGATGCGCCATGGCGTGCGCGTACTGCTACGTGCCGCGGCGCAAGGGCTACGCGAACCCGATCACCGTCTTCACGAACGTCGACCGCATCGTCGCCCGCCTGGCCCGCCATGTCACCGCCCAGGGCCCCAAGAGGGAGCCGAACCAGTGTGATCCGACCGCCTGGGTCTACGACATCGGGGAGAACAACGACTGCTCGGTCGACGCGCTGATCTGCGAGAACACCGCTGAGCTCGTGGACGCCTTCACCCGCTGGCCCACCGCCAAGGCGTCGTTCGCCACCAAGTTCGTCAATCCCGACCTGCTGCTGCTCGAACCGCGCGGACGCACGCGCATCCGGTTCTCCGTCATGCCGCCGGACGACTCCCGGCTGCTGGACGTGCGCACCAGCCCCGTGGAGGACCGCATCGCCGCGGCCGGGGACTTCCTCGACGCCGGCTACGAGGTCCACTTCAACCTGTCCCCCGTCGTCATCAGGCCCGGCTGGGAGAGCGCCTGGGCGGATCTGCTCCGGCGGATGGACGACGTCCTGCCGCCCCGGGTGAAGGAGCAGGCGGCGGCGGAGGTGATCATGCTGACGCACAACGCGGACCTGCACGAGGTCAACCTGGCCTGGCACCCGCGTGCCGAGGACGCCATCTGGCGCCCCGACCTCCAGCAGCCGAAGCGCTCCGAGAACGGCAGCTGGAACGTGCGGTACCGCAACGACGTGAAGGCGGCGGCGGTGGAGACCGTACGCGCTCTCGTCGACCGCCACGCTCCCTGGCTGACCATCCGTTACGCGTTCTGAACCCCGCCGGGCGGACCAGCGCGGCGGACTTCCCCGACGGGCCGGGCCGCGGCGGGGCCCTCCGGTGCGGACGTCACCCCAACGGCGTACCGGCCGTCCGCTGTGGCCGGGCGGGACGTGTCCAGTGGTGGTTGCCTTGGCGGGAGGCAGCCACGACCAAGGAGCGAGAGTGACCCCCAAGGACCCCGACTACACCGTGCCGGGCATGACGACGCAGGACAGCGGGGAGGTCATCGCGCTGCTGCAGATGCGTCTGCACGCGCTCAACGACCTGGCCCTGACCCTCAAGCACATCCACTGGAACGTCGTGGGACCGCACTTCATCGCCGTGCACGAGATGATCGACCCGCAGGTCGAGCAGGTCCGGGCGATGACGGACGACCTCGCCGAACGCATCTCGACGCTGGGCGGCGAACCGCACGGCACCCCGGGCGCGCTCGTCTCCGACCGTACGTGGAACGACTACTCCATCGGCCGTGCCGAGGCCATCGAGCACCTGGGCGCACTCGATCTCGTCTACACGTCGATCGTCGAGGAGCACCGGGCGGCGATGAAGGCCACCGACGAGCTCGACCCGGTCACCCAGGACATGCTGATCGAGCAGCTGCGCGGACTCGAACTGTTCCAGTGGTTCGTACGGGCCCACCTGGAGAGCAGCGGCGGGCGGCTGAGCACCGCCGGCGCGTCGACGGAGCGCAAGGCGGCCGCGCAGGCCGCCGAACAGGCGCGCGGCCGGCCGTGAGAACCGGCGTACGCCTCACCGCATCCGAGCGCGCCCTTCGAGCGGAAGAAGCGGTGTTCGACGGAGTCGCGACGCGCGGAAAGGGGGCTGCATGCTCGGCATCCAGGCGACGGAGGACGACACGCACACGACGGGTGGCACAGGAGGACCGGCCGGCGCCGGCTCGCCGACGGTGGCGCGGGTCGACTCCGCCGTCGCCGACGCCGTGGAGGACGTCCTGCGGACCTGCCTGGACGAACGGCTGACCGAGGCGGCCCGGACGGACGGGGTGTTCGCCGCCGAACTGGCCGCGCGGGTGCGCGATGTCGCCCTGCGCGGCGGCAAGCGCCTGCGGGCCCAGTTCCTGTGGTGGGGATGGCGGGCCTGTGGCGGTCCGGCCGGGGAGGCGGACGCGCGCCGGGTGCTGAGCGTCGCCGCCGCGCTCGAACTCATCCAGACGTGCGCCCTGGTCCACGACGACGTGATGGACCGCTCTCCGGTACGCCGCGGCGCCGCCGCCGTGCACGAGGACTTCGCGCGGCGGCACGCCCTGGCCGGGATGCGCGGCTCGCCGGAGTCCTACGGCACCGCCGGGGCCGTCCTGGCCGGCGACCTCGCCCTCGCGTGGGCCGACGACCTGGTGACCGAGACGGCCCTGTCCTGCGCCGAGGGCCGGCGCCTGTACCAGGAGTGGCGCGCCATGCGCACGGAGATGGTCGCCGGTCAGTACCTGGACGTACGGGCGGCCGCCACGGGCGCGTCGGCGCCGGAGGAGGCTCTGCGCATCGCCCGGCTCAAGACCGCGCTCTACACCGTCGAGCGTCCGCTGGCGCTGGGCGCCGCGCTCGCGGGAGCCACCGGCCGCACCACGGGGACGCTGCGGGCGGCGGGCCGGGGCGCGGGCCTCGCCTTCCAGCTGCGGGACGACCTGCTGGGCGTGTTCGGCGATCCGCGCCGCACCGGCAAGCCGGTCGACGAGGACCTGCGCGACGGGAAGCTGACGTACGTGCGCGCCGTCGCCCTGCGGCTGGCCGACGCGTCCGGTGACGCGTCGGCCGGGGCGGCGCTGAGAGCGGCGGGGCCGGGTCTGACCGACGCCCAGGTGCGCGGCGCCCGGCAGGCGCTGGAGAGCACCGGGGCCCGGCGCGTCGTCGAGGCGGAGATCGGCCGCCTGGTCCGTACCGGTGAGCGCCGTCTGGCCGGCCTGCCCGGTGAGCCCGCGGCCGTGGCGGCGCTCGGCAGGCTGGTCCGTACGGCGGCGGGCCTGGACCCGACGGGCGAGGAGAGCGCCGGATGAGAACCGTTCCCGGTCGTACGGACCGTGTGGTCGTCGTGGGGGCCGGTCTTTCCGGCCTGGCCGCCGCGCTGCACCTGCTGGGCAGCGGCCGCGAGGTGACGGTGGTGGAGCGGTCGGACCAGCCGGGCGGCCGGGCCGGGCGCACCCGCCTGGGCGGTTACAGCCTCGACACCGGCCCCACCGTGCTCACCATGCCCCACCTGGCCGACGAGGCCTTCGCCGCGGTGGGCGACTCGCTGGCCGCCCGGGTCGACCTCGTGGAGCTGCACCCCGCCTACCGGGCGCTGTTCGCCGACGGCTCGGGGCTCGACGTGCACACCGACGGCGACGCGATGGCCGAGGAGGTCCGCGCCTTCGCGGGCCCGGCGGAGGCCGCCGGTTACCGCCGGCTGCGGGTGTGGCTGAAGTCCCTGTACGACGCCCAGATGCACCGGTTCATCGACACCAACTTCGACTCCCCCTTCCAGCTGCTGCACCCCGACCTGGCGCGGCTGGCCGCGTTGCGCGGCTTCGGCCGGCTGGACGCGCAGATCGGCCGGTTCGTCAAGGACCCGCGCCTGCGCCGGGTGTTCTCCTTCCAGTCGCTGTACGCCGGAGTGCCGCCCGCCCGGGCGCTCGCCGCGTACGCCGTCATCGCCTACATGGACACCGTCGCGGGCGTCTACTTCCCGAAGGGCGGCATGCACGCGCTGCCCGTGGCGATGGCGGACGCCGCCGGGGACGCCGGGGCCCGGTTCCGGTACGGGAGCGAGGTCACGCGGCTGCGGACGCGCGCGGGGCGTGTCACCGCCGTACGCCTGGGCGACGGCGAGGAACTGGCCTGCGACGCGGTGGTCCTGACTCCCGATCTGCCCGTCGTCTACCGCCTGCTCGGCCGCGTCCCGCGCCGCCCGGTGCGCCTGCGGCACTCGCCTTCGGCGGTGATCCTGCACGCGGGCACGCGCCGCACCTGGCCGCACCTGGCCCACCACACCATCTCCTTCGGGCGCGCCTGGGAGCGCACGTTCGACGAGATCACCCGGACCGGGCGGCTGATGAGCGACCCGTCGCTGCTGCTCACCCGCCCCACGGCCCACGACCCGGCGCTCGCCCCCGAGGGCAGGCACCTGCACTACGTCCTCGCCCCCTGCCCTAACACGTCGGTCGGCCCTTCGGCCGCCGCGTGGGGCGCGCTCGGGCCCCGTTACCGCGACCGCCTGGTGGGCGAGCTGGAGCGGCGCGGGCTCGACGGATTCGGCGACTCGATCGAGGAGGAGGAGCTGATCACCCCCGCCGACTGGGCGGCGCAGGGCCACGCGGCGGGGACGCCCTTCTCCGCCGCCCACACCTTCGCGCAGACCGGCCCGTTCCGGCCCCGGAACCTGGTGTCCGGCGTCGAGAACGCCGTACTGGCCGGCTGCGGAACGACCCCGGGCGTGGGCGTGCCCACCGTGCTGGTCAGCGGAAAGCTGGCGGCGTCCCGCATCAGCGGACTGTGAGAGGCGGGCCATGACACGACGCGAACTCGACGCGGCGCGCATCCACGACCCGGGACTGCGCGCGGCGTACCGGCACTGCCGCCGGCTCAACGCCCGGCACGGCAAGACGTACTTCCTCGCCACGCGCCTGCTGCCGGTGCACCGGCGTCCGGCCGTGCACGCCCTGTACGGCTTCGCGCGCTGGGCCGACGACATCGTGGACGACCTGGCCTCGGCGCACACGCCCGAGGGGCGCGACCGGCGGCTCGCGCGGCTGGAGAGCGAGCTGTCCGCCGGGCTGCGGACCGGCAGGAGCGCGGAGCCGGTGGTCCGGGCGGTGGCCGACACGGCCCTGACGTACGCCATCCCGCCCGAGCACTTCGCCGACTTCATGACCTCCATGCGGGACGACCTCACGGTCACGGACTACCCGACGTACGACGACCTGCGGGCGTACATGCACGGTTCGGCGGCCGTGATCGGTCTGCAGATGCTGCCCGTGCTCGGGACGGTGGTGCCGAGGGAGGTGGCGGCGCCGCACGCCGCCGCGCTGGGCGTCGCGTTCCAGCTCACCAACTTCCTGCGCGACGTCGGCGAGGACCTCGACCGGGGGCGGGTCTACCTGCCGGCCGACCTGCTCGCCGCGCACGGGGCCGACCGGGCGCTGCTGGAGTGGAGCCGTGCCACCGGGAAGTCCGACCGCCGCATCCGCGCCGCGCTCGAAGCAGCCGCGGCTCTCACCCGGAGCGTCTACCGGGAGGCGGAACCGGGCATCGGCATGCTGGAACCGCGCGTGCGCCCGTGCATCCGTACGGCGTGCGCGCTGTACGGCGGAATCCTCGACGCCATCGCGGACGACGGCTACGGCGTGGTCCACCACCGTTCCGTGGTGCCGCGCACCCGGCGGGCCGGTGTGGCGCTGGCGGGGCTCGGGGCCATCCTCACGGCGCGTGCCCGCACCCGGGTACGGCGCCGCGAGCTGCCGGAGCGCGGCCCGGAGCCGTCGCGCAC
>NZ_VBVX01000371.1 GCF_005981925.1 Streptomyces albidochromogenes | reverse complement strand
CGAGGGTGGGGCACGTAGGAGCCTGGAGACAGGGGGCGTTTCCGCCGCATTCCCGCTAGGAGATTGCCGTGACCGCAGCCGACTACGACATGAAGCCGGACACCGCGTTCCTCGACGACATCGCGGAGGTGTTCAGGAAGCACCCCCGGGCCGCCAAGAAGTACGGCCTGGCGAGCTTCACACTCGAGCGCAAGATGGGCATCGACTACGCCCGGAAGTACGGAGTCTCCCGGATCGAGGGCGACCGGATCATCACCGAGTTCCGTGATCGTGAGAATGACCCCGAGGTCATCCGGATGCAGATCTGCGTCAAGTACGAGCTGCGGGGACAGGACCTGGAGTGCGTGCACTGGGAGGAAGCCCTCGAGTGACCGCCCCCGTGCGGTGACGTGCGGTGCCCGGCCGCTCCCGCGGGCCCGGCGCCGGCGCATGAGTACGGCCGGAGCCCCCGCACAGTGGGCTCCGGCCGTGGTTCAGGTGGCGTACGGGGTCAGAGGGCGAGGCCCGTGAAGACCATGACCCGCTCGTACGTGTAGTCGTCCATCGCGAACCGCACACCCTCGCGGCCGACGCCGGACTGCTTGACGCCGCCGTACGGCATCTGGTCCGCGCGGTACGACGGGACGTCGCCGACGATCACGCCGCCGACCTCCAGCTCGCGGTGGGCGCGGAAGGCCGTCTGCAGGTCGTGCGTGAACACGCCCGCCTGGAGGCCGTACTTGGAGTCGTTGACCGCGGCGAACGCCTCGGCCTCGCCCTCCACCTTGCGGACCGTCAGGACCGGTCCGAAGACCTCCTCGCAGGAGACCGTGGTGTCGGCCGGCACGTCGGCGAGAACGGTCGGGGCGTACGAGGCGCCCTCGCGCTTTCCGCCGGTCAGCAGGCTCGCGCCGGCCTTGACGGCCTCGTCGACCCACGACTCGACGCGCTTGGCGGCGTCCTCGTTGACCAGCGGGCCGACGTCGGTGGAAGCGTCGTCCGGGTCGCCGGTGACCTGGGCCTCGACGGCCGCGACGATCTTCGGGACGAGACGCTCGTACACGGACGCGTCGGCGATCACGCGCTGCACGGAGATGCAGGACTGGCCGGCCTGGTAGTTGGAGAAGGTCGCGATGCGGGTCGCGGCCCAGTCCAGGTCCTCGTCCGAGGCCCAGTCGGCGAGGACGACGGCCGCGCCGTTGCCGCCGAGCTCCAGGGTGCAGTGCTTGCGCGGCACCGAGTCCATGATCGCGTAACCGACCTTCTCGGACCCGGTGAACGAGATGACGGGCAGCCGCTCGTCCTGCACCAGCGCGGGCATCTTGTCGTTGGCGACCGGCAGCACCGACCACGAACCGGCCGGCAGGTCGGTCTCGGCGAGCAGCTCACCCAGGATCAGGCCGGACAGCGGCGTGGCGGGCGCCGGCTTGAGGATGATCGGGGCGCCGACGGCGATGGCCGGGGCGACCTTGTGCGCGCACAGGTTCAGCGGGAAGTTGAACGGCGCGATGCCGAGGACGGTGCCGCGGGGGAAGCGGCGCGTCAGGGCGAGACGGCCGACGCCACCGGCGTCGGTGTCGAGGCGCTGGGCCTCTCCGCCGTTGAAGCGACGGGCCTCCTCGGCGGCGAACCGGAACACGGAAACGGCGCGGCCGACTTCGCCGCGGGCCCACTTGATCGGCTTGCCGTTCTCGGCGGAGATCAGCTGCGCGATCTCCTCCGTCCGCTCCACGAGACGCTTGCTGACGTGGTCGAGGGCGGCGGCGCGGACGTGCGCGGGGGTGGCCGCGTACTCGGCTTCCACGGCGTGCGCGGCGGCGACGGCCTCTTCGACCTGCGCGTCGGTGGGGATGCTCACGGTACCGACGAGCCGGCCGTCCCAGGGGGACGTGACGTCGAACGCGTCCTCGCCGGTGGCCTGGCGGCCGGCGAGCCAGAAGGCGTGGGTGGAAGTCATGTCGTTTCCGGCCCTTCCGAGGGGGTGGGTGCTGATGCCACCACGGTAGGGGTGCGAGGGCCGCAGGTCGTTTGTCCGACGTGGAGTGCTGCGCGTCGCGGGGACGCCGGTTTGGAGGACGACGGGGGTGCGGGCCCTGGCGCGGGCGGTGCGGCGCGGGCCGTCTGTGGCGCGTTTCCCCTACGCCCCTTCCCGAACTGGGCTCCGCCCCAAGCCTCGCTCCTCGAACGCCGGAGGGGCTGGAGCGTGCCGGCGAGCTGGGGCGTGTCCGCTGCACGTGTTCTCCGCTGCGCGGCACGTCCGGCGTCGGCCGGCGCATTCCAGCCCGTCCGGCGTTCGAGGACACGCCCTGAGGGCGTCCGGGGTCCGCCCGGCGGCGTTCGCGTCGCGCGTCGGCCCACGGCTTCGCCTCAGGTGGAGCCGGACCCCGCCCCGGAGGTCGCCTTGAGGGCCAGCCACAGCTCCATCCGTACGTCCGCGTCGTCCAGGGACCGGCCCAGGATTTCCTCGACCCGACGCATCCGGTAGCGCAGGGTGTGCCGGTGGACGCCCAGGTCCGCCGCCGCCGCGTCCCACTGGCCGTGCCGGGAGAGCCACGCCCGCAGGGACGCGATGAGGTCGCCCCGGCCCTTCGCGTCGTGTTCGTGCAGCGCCCGCAGCGTCCCGTCGGCGAAGGACCGCACGGCGTCGTCCGCCAGCAGCTGCATCACCGAGCCCGCCGCCAGCTCCTCGTGCTCGACCAGCGCGCGGCCCCGCCGCCGGGCGACCGAGAGGGCCTGTTCCGCCTGCTTGTACGCGCCGACCGCCGTGATCGGCCCGGCCGGCGCCGAGAGGCCGACGACCAGGTCGTCGGCGTCCGCCGGCTCGTGCGGCCGCGCCGAGTCGCCGCGCAGCGCCTCGGTCTGGGCCAGACACGCCTCCACCGCTTGGCCGCCGTCCGCCGCCAGGACCACCAGCCGTTCACCGTCCGGCACCACCAGGACCGGCTCCCCGGCCCGCAGCGCCGCCGACTCCATCGCGTCGGCGAGCGCGCCCAGCGGGTCGGTCGCGGCCGGCGCGCCCTCCGCGTCGGCGGCCGCCGGTTCGGCGATGAGCAGCCGGAATGGGGCGTCCAGCAGCGCCCCGTACAGCTCCCCGGCCACCGCGCGGGCGTGGTCCGGCTCCCCCGCCAGCAGCATCCGCAGCACCGCCGCGCCGAGCCGCTGCTCGGCCGCCTGCAGTGACCGCGACCGCTCCGTGGTCAGGGTCAGGAGCGCGATGGCCGAGTGCACGGCGTACCGCTCGGCCGTGCCCAGCGGAGCCCCGGTGCCGACCGCCAGTACGCCCCGTACGCGCCGCCCCGCGCCCAGCGACTGGAGTTCGACGCGGTCGTCCGCCTCGGCGTCGCCGGCGGCCCCGCCGCCCCCGACGACGGAGCTCGCGGGCGCCGGCCGCTCCCGCAGCCGCTCCACGTCGGCGGTGAGCCGGGCGGCCCGGCGCGCGGCCCAGTCCGGGGCGGCGGCGACCACCGCGCCGGACATGTCGTACAGCGCGGCCCAGCCGTTCACGTGCGACGCGAGCCGGGCCAGCAGGTCACCGGGCCCGTCCCCGGACAGCGCCGCCTTCGTCAGCTCGCGCTGCGCCTCGAACCCGGCGGTCACGGCGCGGTACTGGTCGGCGGCGTTGGCAGCGGAGACGGCCTTGCTGATGGCGAGGAAGGGCGTACGCCGGGGCACTTCCAGCAGCGGCAGGCCCTCCTGGGTGGCGGCGTCGACGAGGGCCTGCGGGATGTCGTCGTAGTGGACGCCGATGGCGAAGCCGAGTCCCACGACGCCCGCCCCGGCCAGCCGCCGCACGTACTGGCGCATCACTTCCGGATCCTCAGCCTCCAGCTTCATGGCGGTGACGAGGAGCAGTTCGCCGCCTTCCATGTACGGGACGGGGTCGGGGAGCTCACTGACATGGGCCCAGCGCACGGGCGTGTCCAGCCGGTCCTCACCGGCGCGCACGGTGAGCTTGAGCGCCGAGTGGTGGACGAGGGAGGCGAGGGTGGGCGGCATGGACGGCTGACCTTAAGGACGGAGGGGTGGTGCGGCGGCGGGGTCGAAGCGGAGGGTTTACGCCGTCGCGTATGAACGGCTCACTTCGATTCTGCCAGGACGTACGGGTACCCGGCACCACGCCACTCAGCCGCCCGCTCTGCCGCCGCTCAGCTCCGCAGGTCCACCAGCAGCGGCGGGGCGTGCTCGCCGCGCACCGTGGTCAGTGACAGCACCGCGTGCCCTGCGGGCACCGAGTGCGCCAGTTCGGACGCGGACCACCGCTCGCGCTCGACCTTCCGTACCGTGATCGCGTCCGTCGTCACGGCCTTGCCGGTCACGATCCGCCGGAAGACGTGCAGGGCACGGGTGAGCGGCTGGTCGGCGAAGACCGTCCGGCTCGTCACATCGCGCGTCTCGACCCATTCGGTCCCCCATGCCTCGGCGAACCGCTTCCCGTCCCAGGTGGTGACGCCCGAGAAGGCCATCCGGCACCCCACCGCGCCGAGCAGCGCCGCGTGCAGGTGCTCCGGTACGTCGTCCAGCGACCGCAGCGTGATCACCGCGCCCGCGTGGGCCGACCGCAGGCGCTGGATGGCGCGCACGGTCTCGGCGGTGATCGCGCGCGTCGCGTCGTCGAGCACCAGGCAGGCGAAGAGCGACCGGTCGGCCCGGTGCGCGGCGCTCGCCGTGAACTGGGCGAGGACGAGCCGTGCGAGCATCCGGGACGCCTCGGCGTGACCGCGCTCGGGGAGGTCGATCCGGACCCGCAGCGGGTGTTCGAGGGAACGCAGCGAGAAGGGCCGGGTCCGGCCGCTCGTGTCGAAGAAGGAGGCGAACGCCGGCCGGTCGAGCAGCGCGACCCGGTCGGCGAGCGCGAGCCCCGGGTCGCCGGGGGTGCCGGACTGGCGCGCCCGCGCGTCGAGTTCGCGCCGGAGGGCGTACTGCGAACCGTCGTCCAGAGCCTCGCGCAGCGCGCCCAGCGCGGCGGGCACGCCGTCGAGGAGCTCGCGCAGCTCGGGTACGGACGGGAACCGGCCGTGGGCGGCGCGGTAGGGGCCGAGGAGCTGGGCGAGGGCGGTGGCGGCGCGGCGGCTGTCGACATCGGGGAGGTCGCCGACGAAGCCCTCGGCGAGCACGGCGGCGGCCTCGTCCGGGTCGGTGGTGCCGCCGTACAGGTCCAGGTCGTACACGGAGGCCGGGTCGCCGAGCTTGATCACGACGTCGTACGCCTCGTCCGGGCCGAGGGGCGTCCCGGCCGCCGCGACGGCGATGACGGCGGCCTGGCCGGCCAGGGCCTGAAGGGCGAGCGATTCGACGACGGGCCGCACCAGGGCCCGGGTCTTGCCGGTGCCGGGCGGGCCGACGGCGACGAGGGAGGTGCCGAGCAGCTCAGGGTCGAGGGCGAGGCCGGTGCCGCGCCGGGCGTAGGGATTGCGCTCGCCCGGATGGACGGTGCCGAGCCGGACCTGGCGGGCGTACAGGTCGTGCGCGGCGGCGCGTACGGGCAGGTCGCGCGCCCCGGAGGGGTGGGTGCAGGCGGCGGCGCCGTTGCGCAGGACCGTGTCGGTGAATGCGCTCAGCCGGGTGGGGTCGGCCCGTACGGACTGCCAGGCGCGGCGGATCCGGGTGTGGTCGACGTCGTTCATCCGCCCGGACCTGGTCTCCTCCGCGAGCCGGGCGGCGGCCTCGGCCTGGCCGGCGTCGCGCAGCTCGGGCCAGGCGGCGGGGTCGGCGGCGGAGCCGGGTTCGGTGCGGGGATCGGGCACGGCG
>NZ_VBVX01000370.1 GCF_005981925.1 Streptomyces albidochromogenes | reverse complement strand
GCGCGAAGGGGCCCCGTACGTCCGCGGACGTACGGGGCCCCTTCGCGCCACCGCTAGGAGACCTGCTGTCCCGCCCCCTCGGGGGCCTGCCGCCCCGTGGGCGACGCCGCCTGGGGCCGCTCGTACGGGAACGGGCCCCGGTACCCGGTTCCCGGCCCTCGCGCCGGCCTGCGTTCGAAGTCCGGGCACGCCCAGGTCTCCTGGACGAAACCTGACCGCAGGTCCCACAGGTCGAACAGGTCCTGCTTGCTGTCGACCGTGCGGTAGGCGTCCTTGATCCTGCGGAAGCAGGCCAGGTTCCCGAACATCCCCGTGCCGACCGGGTGGTAGTCCGAGAAGGCGCAGGAGATGCAGGCCCGCAGGTACGCCCCGGCCGGCAGTTGGCGCTGGATCACCGTCAGGGCGTGCTCGAAGTCGCTCTCCGCGCGCTCCGAGGCGTACGCCGCCCCGTCGAAGTGCAGCGTCAGGGACAGGTGTTCGCGGTCGACCGCGCCGTTCGGGAGCGGCTTGCCCAGCGCGAGGAGGCAGCTGAGGGTGGCCCGGTGGACCCGCCCGTCGGCGTACACCGGTACGGGGATGTCCCATTCGAGTACGCAGTCGCACAGTGAGCCGTCCGCCAGCGTGAACCCGGCGCCCTCGGACGGCGGTCCGGCCACCGGGTCGAGCGCGTCGAAGCTGTCGCCCTCGAAGTCGACTCCCCTGATGCGGGTGCGCAGCCGCTGCCCGTCCGTCGTGAAGTGGACGGCGACGGAACTCTCACGGTCGCGGTACCAGCCGGCCCATGGCTCTCCTGTCATGACCCGGACTTTAGCCCGTTCGGGCGAGGGCTCCCGAACGCCCCTGCTGTCAGCTCTTCTTGCTGTACGTCAGCACGATCGTGCCGTTGTCGAACGTCCGGGTCGAGTCGAGCTCGAAGGCGAACGTGCCGAACTCCGCGGAGAACATCGGCACGCCGGCGCCGATCACCATCGGGTAGAGCTTGACGACCAGTTCGTCGATCTCCTCCAGCAACTGGGCGGCGAGGTGGGCTCCGCCCGCGAGGTAGATCCCGAGACCGTCCTCCCGCTTGAGTTCCCGCACCTTGGCGACGACGTCACCGGAGACGACCTCCACGTCGGGGTCGATCGCGGGGTCGACGCTGGCGGACACGACGTACTGCCGCAGGTGCTTGAACGGACTGGTGATCCCTGCCGCCAGCGCCGCGTCGTACGAGCCGCGTCCCTGGATGATCGTGTCGAAGTGCTTGTTGCCGAGGTCGTCGACGCCGAGGTGCTGCCGCACATGCGTCGGCAGGCACTCGGGATACTCGGCGATGAAGAAGTCCTTCACCAGGGACTCGCTCACCGGATAGAAGTCGTAGGTGCCGTCGGGCGCCGCGATGAAGCCGTCGATGGACATGCCGACGTAGTACGAGAGCTTGCGCAAACTGATCCTCAGGTCGGAGAACAAGGTGGCGTGGCCGCCCCCGGGGCACCGACGTGAGACCGGGCCCCGCAACCACTACGTGCATAGTGGTCCATGTGTAGTGGTTACGCAAGGGGCTTTCGCGGGAAATCGCGCGGCCCGCGCCGGGCGTCAGCTCGCCGGTTCGCGCCACATCGGCCACATGTGGGGGCCGTCGGGCAGGTCGACCGTACGGCCGGTGAAGGCGAAGCCGAGCCGCTCGTACAACGTGCTGCTGCGCTCGCTGCTCGCCTCCAGGTAGGCCGGTACGCCGTCACGGTCGCAGCGGTCGAGCACCGGCTGGATCAGCGCCGTGCCGAGCCCCTCCCCCTGACGCTCCGGCGAGACGGCGATGAGCAGCAGGTACGCGTGCGCCCGGTCGTGCGGATGCACCTCGCCCGTCAGCCGGCCGATGAGCTCGGCGCGCTCGTTGTCCGGGTCGGCGGTCTGCCGCATGAGCGCCGGGGTGTCGTCCTCCCCCTGCGGCGGCCCGGCCGGCACGTGGAGCCACAGGGCGGTGGCCGAACCGTCCTGCGTCATGTCGACCCACCCGTCCCGCAGCGCCACGTCGAGGAAGACGCCGAGGAACGTGCCGTGCACGCGGGCGCGGTGGGTCCGGTCGGGGAAGACCCAGCTGCTCACCGGGTCGTCCATGAAGGCCGTGTCCAGCAGCCGTACGAGCGCCTCGCGGTCGCTCTCCCCCGCCTGTCGTATCTCCACACCCACGGTCCGGCCTCTTCTCTCGGGATCAGGTTCTGTCTCCAACTGACACACGTGATCCTAGAGTTGACACAGAGAGACGGCGGGCGCCCGGGGGGGGTCCCCGGACGCCCGCCGTCGGACCGTCGCCAGCCGCCCGGCGGCGGTCAGCGAGTCCTGCGGGTGACGAACTCGGCGAGCGAGAGCAGGTCGCCCGCCGCCCCCAGGTCGGGCACCGCACGGGACAGGTGCTGCACGGCCCGGCCCATCCGGTCCGCCGCGTGCACCTGCGCCCAGTCGCGGCCGCCCGCCCGGTCGACGGCGTCGGCGGCCCGGCGCACGGCGGCCTCGTCGAGCGGCCCCGCGTACAGCGCGGCGAGCTCCGCGGCGGCCTCGTTGTCCGCGCTCAGTGCCGCCACCACCGGGAGCGACTTCTTGTGGGCCACCAGATCGGCGCCCGCCGGCTTCCCCGTGTGGGACGGGTCCCCCCAGATCCCGATCAGGTCGTCGATGAGCTGGAACGCCAGGCCGGCCTCCCTCCCGAATGCGTCCATGGCCGCGACCCCCTCCTCGTCCGCGCCCGCGTAGAGCGCGCCGAGCGCGCACGCGCAGCCGAGCAGGGCTCCGGTCTTGGCCTCGGCCATGGTGAGGCACTCGTCGAGCGACACGTCCCGGGGCCCGCGCCGCTCGAAGGCGCAGTCGGACTGCTGGCCCGCGCACAGCTCGATGACGCACGCGGAGAGCCGTGCCGACGCCCTGGCGGCCGCCGGGTGCGGGTCCTCGGCGAGCAGCCCCAGGGCGAGGGCGCACATCGCGTCCCCGGCGACGATCGCGTCCGGCACGCCGAAGACGGTCCAGGCGGTGGGCCGGTTCCTGCGGGTCGGATCCTCGTCGATGACGTCGTCGTGGAGCAGGGTGAAGTTGTGCGCGAGTTCCACGGCGGCGGCCGCCCGTGCGGCCGGGCCCGGATCGCCGCCGAGCGCCTCGGCGGCGGCGAGGACGAGGGCGGGCCTGATCGCCTTGCCCGCCTGCCCGGTGGCCGGCGTGCCGTCGGCGTGCTCCCAGCCGAAGTGGTACCTGGCGATCCGCCGTATCGACCCGGGCAGACTCTCCACCGCCGCGCGCAGCTGCGGGTCGACGCTGTCGCGGGCCCGTTCGAGCAGGGCCGCCGCCTCGTGCCCGTCGGTCGCGGGTGCTTCGGCTCTCGTCATGGTCACGGGTCACTTCCTCCAGCAGTACTCGTACGGTGCCCTCCGTCCGGGGGGCACGGACCGCCTGGGCGAGGGCCGGGTCAGCGCCACCTGCCGATCTCGACGTTCTCCAGGACACCGAGCGCGTCCGGCACCAGCACCGCCGCCGAGTAGTACGCCGTGACCAGGTAGCGGATGATCGCCTGCTCGTCGATGCCCATGAAGCGCACCGAGAGGCTCGGCTCGATCTCGTCCGGGATGCCGCTCTGCTGGAGTCCGACGACGCCCTGCTCCGCCTCGCCCGTACGCATGCAGATGATCGAGGTCGTGCGGGCGTCGCTCACCGGGATCTTGTTGCACGGGAAGATGGGGACGCCGCGCCAGGTGGGCACCCGGCTGCCGCCGATCTCGATGCTCTCCGGGTTCAGGCCGCGCTTGTTGCACTCACGGCCGAACGCGGCGATGGCCCGGGGGTGGGCGAGGAAGAGCTTGGAGCCGCGCCGCCGCGACAGCAGCTCGTCCATGTCGTCCGGGCTGGGCACGCCGTCGTGCGGCTGGAGGCGCTGCCCGTAGTCGCAGTTGTGGAGCAGCCCGAACTCCCGGTGGTTGATGAGCTCGTCCTCCTGGCGCTCGCGCAGCGCCTCGACGGTGAGCCGCAACTGCTGCTCGGTCTGGTTCATCGGCTGGTTGTAGAGGTCCGCGACCCGGCTGTGGACCTTCAGCACGGTCTGCGCGACGCTCAGTTCGTACTCGCGCGGCGCCGCGTCGTAGTCCACGTACGTGTGCGGGACGACGGGCTCGCCGACATGGCCGGCGGACAGGTCGATGGGCGCCTCGCCGTATTTGTTGGTGCGCTGGCGGGGCAGCGACCGTACCCGCGTGAGGTGGTCGCGCAACGTTTCTGCGCGATCGGCGAGCGTCATGACGGACTGGCGCGACAGCGTCAGCACCGTGCACGCGGTCGCGGCGCGGACCGTGCACGACCAGGTGCCTTCCTCCTCGACCAGGGCGTGGTCTCCGAAGTACGCCCCGTCCGCGAGGACTCCGAGCACCGCCTCGGCGTCGTACGCCCCGTCCGCGACCTTCTCCACCCGGCCGTGGGCCAGCAGGTAGACGGTGTCGGCCGCCTCCCCGGCGTGCGCGATCACTTCTCCCGCCGCGTACTCCCGCTGCTCGCACCGCTGCGCCAGCTCGGTCAGCACCGCGTCGTCGCCGTAGGTGCGCAGCGCGGGCAGCTCCTTCAGCTCCCCCGGAATGACCTCGACGCGCTCTCCCGTCTGCACGAAAGTCACTCGCCCGTCGCCCACCGCGTAACTGAGCCGGCGGTTCACCCGGTACGTACCGCCCTGAACCTGGACCCATGGCAGCATCCGCAGCAGCCACCGCGAGGTGATCTCCTGCATCTGCGGTGCGGACTTGGTGGTGGTGGCCAAGTTCCGCGCTGCGGCTGTGCCGAGACTCTGCTGCGGCTTCGCCTGCTGTTCGCGGATCTCGGACCCTGCCTCGACCGACATCTGACTCCCTCTCGATCATGTACTGACCTGCGCCGAAAAGCCTTTCAGTACGGGCAGTGGCGGCGCCATTACACAAAAGAGTGTGACTAGATCACCGGAGCGTGGGGCAGGTCGCACGCCGCGGGGGCGGGCGGCCGGCGGCGAAGTTGTCCGAATCGACTCGTACGGCGTCCGAACGCGTAGTCGTGGCAGCGCGGTTCGGGTACAAGCAGCGGTACGAGATGGTGCGCGACTCACCTAAGGAGGCGGTCATGGCCTCACCCATGTCCGCGAGCAGATTCCTCGACGTACTGAGAGACGAAGGCATCAGCGTCGTCCAGGTCGGCGACTGGCGTACGCACAACCGCAACCACGTGGGCCCTTGGGGGCCCGTGCACGGCGTGATGATCCACCACACGGTCACCTCCGGCACCGCGAAGACCGTCCGCATCTGCCGGGACGGCTACGCGGGACTCCCCGGCCCGCTCTGCCACGGCGTGATCGCCAAGAGCGGCTCCCTCCACCTCGTCGGGTACGGCCGCGCCAACCACGCGGGCCTGGGCGACGACGACGTACTGCGCGCGGTCATCGCCGAGACGGCCCTGCCGCCCGACAACGAGAGCAACACCGACGGGAACCGGCACTTCTACGGCTTCGAGTGCGAGAACCTCGGCGACGGCCAGGACCCGTGGCCCGAGGCGCAGCTCGACACCATCGAGCGGGCGGCGGCCGCGGTCTGCCGGCACCACGGCTGGAACTCCCGTTCGGTGATCGGTCACCTCGAATGGCAGCCGGGGAAGATAGACCCCCGCGGCTTCTCGATGAACACGATGCGGGCCCGGATCCAGGACCGCCTCGCTTGACGCCCCCGGGGGCCGCGTGACGACTGTGGCGCCCGTACCGCCCGTGAAGTCCACGTTCCCCAC
>NZ_VBVX01000036.1 GCF_005981925.1 Streptomyces albidochromogenes | reverse complement strand
TTGCGGCGGAGGCTGACCCGCCCCGGTGTGCACCCGGCGCGGGCAGCCGGACGCCGCCCCGACGCGCGGCAGGGCGTGGGGCCGAAGCCGGCCCCACGCCCCACGACCTCGCCACGGGATACGCGGCCCGCTCGGCGGACTACTCGAGCCCGAGCTCCTCGCATTCGTCCTTGAGTTCGCGTACGCAGATCTGCTTCACCGTGTAGAGGCCGTCGGCGACGACCGTCTCCTCGATGTTCTCCTTCGTCAGCGCGATGACGGGGATGCGCACCGTCGGTACGGACTTCTCGGTCGGCGTGTCGATGTCCGTGTGCGCCGCGGCGCCGAGCGACATGTTCCTCGCGAGCAGGATGGCCATCTCCGCCGCGGCCTCTGCCTCCGGGGCGTACTGCTTGTAGACGGTCATGTACTGATCACCGGCCACGATGCGCTGTACGGCCGCCAGTTCCGCGTCCTGACCGGTGACCGGCGGCAGGTCGGTGACACCGGCGGCCTTGAGCGCGGCGATGATGCCGCCCGCCATGCCGTCGTTGGCGGAGTAGACGCCGGCGATGCCGTCCTTGCCGAGGGTGGCGAGTGCGGCCCCCATGTTCGCCTCGGCGTTCTCCGGCTTCCAGTCCTTGGTGTCGTACTCGAGGCCGATCTCGACCATGCCGTCGAGTTCGGTGTGGGCGCCCTTCTTGAACATCGCGGCGTTCGGGTCGGTCAGGGCGCCGTTCATCATCACGATCTTGCCCGACGTGGACCCGGGCCTCGCACCGGCCCCGGTCTTGAGGGCCTTCAGCAGGGACTTGCCCTGGATGTGGCCGACCTGTTCGTTGTCGAAGGAGACATATCCGTCAATCGGGCCCTCGGCGAGGCGGTCGAAGGCGACCACCGGGATGCCGGCGTCGTCCGCCTTGCCTATCGCGGCGGCTATGGCCTTGGAGTCCACGGCGTCGACGATCAGCACGTCGACCTTGTCCTTGATCATGGATTCCAGCTGCTTTGTCTGCAGCTCGGCGTCGTTCTTCGCGTTGGCGTAACGGACCGTGCCCTTGCTGTTGGTGAGCAGCGCGATGCGCTCTTCGATGACCGGTTTGTCGAACTGCTCATAACGAGCGGCCTGGTTCTCCGGGAGCAGCAGACCGACAACGATGTCGTCACTCAGCCTCACGCCCGGTTCCTCGGTCGTCCCGCAACCGAAGAGGGACATGACCATCGCTGGGGCGGCGGCTGCGACGGCGGCACGACGCAGAAGTGCGTTCATTGGTTGAATCCAACCTCCATGACGAGCCGCATTAATTGCGACCAAGGTGGCCGAAATCCAACTCTGTGGTGGAGGAAGCGTCAAGATGCCTCCGACTAACGTGACCGCAACGTGATTCTCTGTAAACAAGCGTTCAAACATCTGTGATCGGCAGGCGCGTAAGGATGCCGGGCGATGCCCGGAGCCGTGGCGCAACCTCAAGCCGGGAGTCGCTCGGGAACCACGCCTCGCCGCCGGGCGCCAACTGGTGTTGTCCCCCTCGCACTTCAACGAGGCGATCGCGGCGAGCCGGCGCCGGAACTCCGGGCCCACGCGCCAACGGCACCCCGGGACGCGCCCAGCCGTACGCCCTGCCACCCGGCTGTGAAGAGAGGCCATCGGTACCACCGGGCCGGATGCGGCGGAATCATCACGGTTTCGTTGAGACCTCGCCCTCGGGTAACCGACTGCTTAGCATGGTGCCTTCCCGGAGGACGCCGCCGCCTTCCGCACTCCGGCGGCCGACTCGGTGGAGGAACCGCACAGCGCACCGCGCGACTCCACACGTGGCGTCTCACCGCGGTGTTTTCGCACGTCCCGTCCGTTTGGAGGGTCCATGCACACCAATGCCGTCCCCGGCAGCGTTCGTCCCACCACCCCCGCCGGCACCACCCGAGGCGACGAACGCCTCCCCGCGGCGACCGGGAAGTCCCGCGCCGAGCTGCGCCGGGAGACCGCTCGCGGCCACGACGAGGCCGTCGGCGGGCCACCCGTCGCCGCGGTGGAGTCCACCGCCCTCCAGCTCTTCGACCGCGCCTGCCGGCACCTGCTGGGACGCGGCACCGACTTCACCGACACCGTGGTCGAGAAGATCCGGGCCGAGGTCCAGTACTACGCCGACCCGCTCGCCCCGCCCGACCTGCGGCGGTCCGTGAGCACCGGCGTCCGCCACGGGCTGGAGGCGGGTCTGGACCCGGGCAGGCTCGTGGACGTAGAGCGGTACACCAGGGAACTGGGCATCCGGCGCGCCGAAGAGGGCCGCCCCCTCGACGAGGTGATGCACGCCTACCGGGTCGCCGGCTCGGAGGTCTGGAGCGGGATCGTCCGCGTGGTGGAGCGGCACGGGCTCGGCGACACGCGCCAGTTGGTGCACGTGGCCGAGCTGGTGTGGAAGCACAACGACCGCGACGCCGTCCTGGTCGCCGACGCCTACCGGCAGGTCGCCAAGGGCGTCGCCAGCCGGCACGGTGAACGCGTTCGCCTGATCCTCGCCGCCCTGTTGGAGAGCCGCAACGAACCCGACTTCGCGCGGGACGCGGCGGCGATCCTCGATGTGCCGCTCGACGGACGGTACGCGGTGGCGATGATCGGAGCCACACCGCCGTACGGCCGTGTACCGGAGACCGCCCCGGAGGTACGGGGGATACGGATCCTGCGCCACACCCGAGGGCAGCGCGCCGTGCTCGTCGCCCACTTGGGCGACCGTCCCCTGGACGCGCTGGCGTCGGGCCTGGCCGCCGGGCCCGGACTGCGCATCGGCATCAGCCCCGTCGTACAGGGACTGAACAGCCTGTCCCGGGCCCGTGACATGGCCGGACTCGCGCTGCGTACGTGCCGCGCCGACGGCGAGATCGCCCGGCTCGACTCCCGCCTGCCCGACGGTCTCCTGCTCTCCCGGCCCGACCTGTCCGCCGAACTGACGCTTCAGGTGCTCCAGCCCATGTACGACCTGGAACCGGCGGACCGTGACACCCTGTTCGCCACCCTGGGAGTCTGGATCGAGAACGGCGGCTCCGCCGTCCGCACCGCCCGGCAGATGCTCTGCCATCGCAACACCGTGCTGAACCGGCTGCGCCGCTTCGAGCAGACCACGGGTCTCGCTCTGTCCCGGCCCCGCGATCTGGTGCAGCTCACCCTCGCCCTCGACGCACTGCGCCTGCTCGGACCGGCCGCCGCGCCGGCCGCGCCCGGCGCCCCGGAGACACCGCGTCCCCCGTCGGCCGTCTGACGACCTCGTACCTGAGCACGGAACGTGTCACCCGACAGCGGCGACCCGGCCCTCCGAGGCAGCGTGAGCGGAATCGCTGTCACCGAAGGTGCGTCGTTCTCGTCACCTTGAGATCGTTTGTGGTCCTGACGCTCGACACAGACAGCCCGGAGGAGACGCGTTGATCACGGAGTACCAGCAGAAGCTGCGCGAGCGCTACATGGCCGCCCCCGTCATGCCGGCCCCGAAACCGTGGCAGCCGGTGCTGGATCGCAGGACCCCCATCGGGGGTCTGCTCGGCATCGGCTTCGGCGTCCATCCCGACAGCGGGCACGAGCTCGTCATGGTCGTGTCCAGCGGCGGCCATGGACTCTTCGACGCGGTCACCGGCGAGAAGGTCGCCCGCGACCGGGACCCGGACCCCGACACCAGCACTCCGGACGCGTCGCCGGAGCTCACCTGCCCCGGGCTCGGCCCGGTCGAGGGCACGCCGGTACGTATCGCCGGGCTCTTCGGCGGCGGCCTGCACCTCACCACACCGGACGGCTGGACCCTGGACGTCGTCAGCCCCGAGTGGCCCCACGACCGCGTCGTCCTCTCCGCCGACGGCGGGTCCCACAAAGGCCCGGCGGGAGGGACGTGGTGGCACATCTTCCACTCCGAGTACTCAGAACTCCGCGCAGCCGGGTTCTCTCCCTCCGGCCTGACCCTGGCGGTCGCCACCAGCAGCGACCTCACCCTCTGGACCCGACCTGAGCTCCATTTCGACCACTGAGCGGACTCTCCCTCGCCGACGACGCCGGAGCAGTCCTTGCCGCACTCTGGAGACCGGCAAGCTGCGGTGGCAGTCGCCCCGCTCAAGTGACCACCAGCGTGCTCAGCCACAGACCTGTGGCCCGGAGGGGCGCGGCCGTGTGGGCGTCAGCACAGTGCAGCCGCCATCCCGTTGGGCGTGGACAACAGCGCGGGCACAGGGCGTGGACCGGCCGGGCCGCAGGTGCTCTGGTGGCCCGATCGCGGGCAGTCCGCCCGCGTCCACGCCCGCCAGGAGACCGCCATGTCCCGCCAGCACGCCCCCCGGCTTCATCATCGGCCACAGCCGTACCGCCCAGGCAGGTTCTTCGCCCTGGTCAACGGAGTGACCTTCGGCGTACACCTGCTGCTCGCCCTCTTCGCCGCCGAGTTCATGGCCACCCGCACCTGGGGAGAAACGAACATCGGCATGCTGGCCATCCTCGCCCAGGGCTCCCTCCTGCTGTGGACGGCGGTGCGGTACGACCGCCACGCGGACGTGGAGCGCTGATACCGATGACGACTGCTCAGCTCGTGCTCGCCGCGTCGCCCGGTGCCGGCGTCCTGGACCCGGACACGCGTGGCATGGTGCTCGTCGGGTTCCTCGCGTTCATCGTGCCCATCCTCTTCATCTGCGTTCTCAGCGGCCCCGCGCGAGACCGGGTCGACGACTTCTACACAGCCGGTCGCGCGCTGTCGCCCCTTCGCGGCGCCCTCGTACTGGCCGGCGTCTACCTGTCGGCGGCCACGGTGCTCGGTACGACGGGAAGCGTCGCGGTCTTCGGCTACGACGGCCTGTTCATCGCCCTGTGCACGGTGCTGTCCCTCGGCGTGCTGCTCCTGCTGGCGGGACCCCTGCGCGAACGCGGCCTCTACACCTTCGGCGACATCTTCGCCCTGCGCGCTCCGGGACCCGCGGTGCGGATCGCGGTCGCCGTCGTCACCCTGAGCGTATGCGTCCCGTATCTGGTGGTGCAGCTGTCCGGTGCGGGAGTGACCACCGCGATGCTCCTGGGGCTGTCCGGTCCGGGCCCCGAGCAGACGTCCATCGTCATGATCGGCCTCCTCGTCGTCTGCGCCACGACGTTCGGCGGGATGCGCGGCATGATCACACTCCAGGTGCTCAAGACGGTCGTACTGCTGGGCATGGCCCTGGTCGTGGCGGCGGTGGTGCTCGACCGCTTCGGCTGGAGCACCGACTCGCTGATCCAAGCCGCCGGACAGGGCAGCGGCCGTCCCGCCGCCTACGCGCAGCCCGGGCTGCGCTTCGCCGATCCCGGCGGAGCCAAAGGCACACTCGACCACATCGGCCTGATGGTCAGCATCGTGCTGGGCGTGGCGTGCCTGCCCCACGTCGCCATGCAGCTCAACACGGCACCCGACGCGGCCGCGGCCCGCCGTACGGTGCGCCACACCATCGGTGTCGTCGGAGGGTTCTGCCTCACCACAGCCGTGCTGGGCTTCGGGGCGGCCGCGCTGGTCGGCGCCCGGAAGATCCTGGCCGCGGACCCGGGGGCCACCAGCACGCTGCTGATGCTCACGGGCGAACTCGCGAGCGGCTCGTCCACGCGCGACGCCTGGCTCGTCGTCCTGGTCTCCTGCGCGGTGTTCCTCACCACGCTGGCGGTCGTCGCGAGTGTCACCCTGGCGGCTGCGGGAGCGGTCGCGCACGACCTGGTCACCCATGTCCTGCGCCGAGGGGGTACGACCGAGGGCCGCGAGGTGGCCGCCGCCCGCATGGCGTCCGCCGGGGTCGGACTGCTGAGCATCGGGCTCGCGGTCTGGGTGCAGGGCTGGAACGTCGGGTTCCTGTCGGCACTCGCGCTTGCGGTTGCGGCATCCTGCCTGCTGCCGGCCCTGGTGTACTCGCTCTTCTGGAGCCGCTACACCCGCGCCGGACTCCTCTGGACGCTGTACGGCGGCCTGTTCTCCGCCATCGGACTTCAGGTCTCGGGACCGGTCTTCTCGGGCACGCCCATGGCACTCCTGCCGGACTGGCACTTCGACTGGTTCCCGCTCCAGACGGTGGTCCTCGTGTCGATGCCGGTCGCCTTCCTGCTCGGCGGGCTGGGCAGCATCGCGGGGAGACGCCGGGCGGCGGCGTACACCGAGCACATCGGGGCCTGACGCCCCTGTCCGCCCCGCCTCACCGGGAGCCCCCTTGAGTCCGCAGGGTGTGCCCGCCGCATCGCTGCCTTTCGAGCGGCGGGCACACCCTCGCGCACACCGGTAAGCCGGGTCAGCCGGGCCAGGTGCCGGTCAGGCGTCGCACCGCGGTGGCGCCACCGCGGTCGACGGCCGCCTTGACGGCCGCGAAGATCGCGCCCTGGAGCGTGGCGGCGAGCAGGATTTCCTGCCAACCGCGGTCCTCGTCGGTGGCGTCCGGGGCGTCCTCGTCGTGACCGACGACTTTCCAGACCTGTTTGAAGAGCCCGCCGGCCACGACGCCGCTGGCGGCGCCGAGTGCCATGCCGATGGGCTTGTAGGCGATCTTGGACGCCTTCATCGGCGCACCTTCCTCTGCCGGCGTACGAGGACGAGCAGGGCGAGCGCGGCGGCACCGGTGATGACCAGGCCGAGGTTGCCGCGTCCGCTCTCCGCCGCCAGGTACACCTTCTCGCGTACCGGGTCCGGGGCCTTCTCCTGGAACTTGTCCGCCACGGCGGCAGCCGCACGCGCGATCTGCTCCTTGGTCTGCGCGGCCTTCTCGCGGACCGGCTCGGGGGCCGTGTCCTGCACAAGGTGCAGCGCATGGCCGGCCGCGCCGTGCGACCGGCTCTCGACCGCCGCTTCCTGCGGTGCCTGCGCCTTGGCGTCGGCCTCGGCGGCCAACCCCTCGGCGGTCGGGCCGAGTTCCCGACGGGTTCCGTCCACCTGTTCACGCAGTTCGTCAGGGGTGGGCGTGGAGCCGTTGTCCTGCGGGTCAATGGTCATCGGTGCGCGTTCTCCTTGATCCTCAACTGCCCTGGCCGGCACCGGGAGTGACGTCGTGGACGGGCGCGTCGGCGTTGCGTTTGACGGATTCGATCCCGCCCAGGCAGGCGCGCCCTTGCCGGGCTGGTGCCGTACCTCAAAGCGTGCCGCCATGACATCTCACTCTCCGTTCGTGTCGGGTACGGGACGTTTCCCGCCGCGTACCCGGGCCCTGGCCGGCCATGCCGCTCCGCTCCCTGTGGGCCGTACAGCACCGAGACGCGGGTTACAGCAGTTTGCGGAGCAACGGTCTGGGCGCCCAGTGGACGAGCCAGGCGCTCGTCAGGCCGATGGCGGCCCCGACCGCGACATCGCTGGGATAGTGGGCTCCGCTGTGGACGCGCTCGACGGCCACCATCGTGGCGGGAACCGCGGCGGCCAGCCCCCACCAGGGCGAGGTGGAGGCGACCGCGGCGGTGAAGCCCACGGCGGCCGCCGTGTGCCCGGAGGGGAAGGACGAGCTGTCCGGCCGGTCCTCGACGTCGTCGTGCGGAATCAAGTCAGCCGGGGGCCGGCGCCGCTCGTACAACTGCTTGCAGCCCCCGTTCCCGATCAGCTGCGCGGTCAGCATCCCCGCCACGCCCGCCACGGCCGCTCTGCGTTCCGTGTGCCCGCCGGTGGCTGTCATGACGACGGCGAAAGCCCACCAGAGCTTCGTCTTCTCCGCCGCGGACTCCACCGCCGGGAGCACCTGCCGTGCCCAGGGGGAGGTCCAGGAGGCGGCCCGGCGGGTCAGCCGGCGGTCGGCGCGACGAAAGTCGTGGAGAAGGTGCATGGTCCGCTGGTTCCCCCAACCCGCGCTCCGACACGCGGACTCCGCCTCGTCCACGCGATCCTCCGGCGGGCGCGGGGTGCGTCGGCGCATAGGCTGGCCGTCACATCCGACGTGGCCGACGAGGATCAGCCCATGCGCAGCAGCACCAGGATCCGCCTGATAGAGCCCGCCGACGCCGCCCCGATCGCCGCGCATCGGGCGCGGGACGTCGAGGCTTTCCGGCCGTGGGAACCGGCCCAGCCGGCCGACTTCTTCACGCCGGAGGGCCAGGAAGAGCGGATCGACAGCCTGCTGGGCGGATACCGGGCCGGGACGGTCTGGCCGGGCGTCGTGCTCGCCGACGACCATCTGATAGGGCAGGTGACCGTAGGAAACATCCTGCCCCAGCCGCACCTGCGCCGGGGCTCCGTCGGATACTGGATCGCCGCCGTCGCCCAGAACCAAGGGCACGCCGGGCACGCCGTCGGGCTTGTCCTCGGGGTGATGACGGACGAACTCGGCCTGCACCGCGCCGAGGCGTCCACCCATCTCGAGAATCTGCCGTCCCAACGGGTGCTGCGCCGCAACGGTTTCAGCCCGTACGGCGTCGCACACTCATCGATCTTCCTCGACGGAAGCTGGCGGGACGGGCTTCTGTGGGAGCGAATTCTCGGCGACTAGCCCCGCTGTTTCGGTGAGCTGAGGCCGGTGGGCGGGAAGCGGATACGACGGTGCCTTCGCCGAGCGGCGAAGACAGGGCGTCGAGCGGCACCTGGTCATGTCGGCCGACGGATGACCATGTCCGGAACCTCTGCGTCTTCAGTGCCCGCGCGCGAAACGCGCTCGGGTCAGCGGGTGTCGACGCCCCCGGACCGCGACGCGCGCGCCACGACGAGGAGGAACAGGCCGCAGGCCGCCACGAGCAGCCATCCCGGACGTGACGCGACGGCGAGGCCCGCCGGGTCGGCACCCGCGACCAAGCCCCCGGCGACGGCGATTCCGACCGCCGCCCCGACCTGGCGCGCGGTGGAGGTGATCGCTCCTGCCACGCCGGCCCGGGAGGACGGCAGACCACCGACCGCGGTATTGGTCAGGGGGGCGTTGGCGAAGCCGAATCCCACACCGATCAGCAGGTAGGCGACGAGGATGAGCGGCACGCTCGTCTCCTGGCCCAGGTTCGTCAGGCACATACCGCCGACCGCCGTGAAGGCACCTGCGAGGATCAGGGGACGCCGAGGTCCGAGGCGTCCCACCATGGCGCCGGACCACGGCGCGCACACCGTGGCTCCGAGTGCCATGGGCAGGGTCGCGGCACCGGTCGCCAGTGGTGTCCAGCCCCGGGTGTGCTGGAGATAGAGCGTGTTCAGCAGCAGGGTCACGTTCAGCGCGACGAACACCGCGACGGCGCCGAGTACCGCCGTCGCGAACGGCGGTCGACGGAAGAGCCCGAGGTCCACCAGGGGTTCGCCGCGGCGCAGTTCGACCAGGACGAACCCGGCCGTCGCCACCGTGATCAGCGCGTACCCGGCCAGGGCCACCGGCGAGGCCCAGCCGATGCGCGGTCCTTCGATGAGCACGCCGACCAGGAGAAGGAGAACGGCGGTGAGGAGCACCTGGCCGGGCAGGTCGAGGCGCCGGGCGCGCTGCGCACGGGACTCCGGTACGAACACGGCGACCAGGACGAGGGCGGCGACGACGACCGGCACGTTGATCCAGAACACCGAACGCCAGCCGAACGCGGCGATGAGCGCCCCGCCGGTGACCGGGCCCGCCGCCATGCTCAGTCCGAAGACCGAGGCCCACACGCCGATCGCCCGGGCACGTTCCCGGGGGGCGGGCATCGCGTTCACCACGATCGCCAGGGCCACGGGGCTCAGCATGGAAGCCCCGGCCCCCTGCACGGCCCGGGCGGCGACGAGCAAGCCGGGTGACGGGGCGAGGGCGCACGCGACGGAGGCCAGGCCGAATACGAGCAGTCCGCACTGGAAGACGCGGCGGCGTCCGAAGCGGTCGGCGAGCGCGCCGGAGACGATGAGGAGGCTGGCCAGGACCACGGTGTAGGCGTTGACCACCCACTCGAGACCACGAGTGCCCACGTCGAGGCCGCGCCCGATCTCGGGCAGGCCCACATTGACGATGGTGGTGTCCACCCCCACCAAGAACATGCTCAGCGCGCACACGCTCAGCACGGTCCAGCGCCGGCGGGCGCTCAGTGGGAAGGGTGGGGCGGCCAGGGATGTCGTGAGCACGGAAGAACCCCTTCTGCGGAATCGGTTGCCGCCCACACTCGGTCGGAAGGAGGTCCCCGGCCCAGGAACTTTGCGAAAGCTGCAAAATGGCCGCATGGACGCCGAACTCGCGGAACTCCTCGACAGCATCGGGCCACGGCTGCGCGCCCTGCGGCGCGACCGTGGCCTCACTCTGGAAACGCTCGCCGAAGACACCGGGGTCTCCGTGAGCACGCTGTCGCGCCTGGAGTCCGGCCGACGGCGTCCGACCCTCGACCTTCTCATCCCGCTGGCCCGGGCCCACCGTGTCGCGCTGGACCAGCTGGTGACGGCTCCGGCTACCGGTGATCCGCGCATCCACCTCCAGCCGCTGCGCCGGGAGCGCGGAAACGTCCTCGTGCCGCTGACGCGGTACCCGGGCCGGGTCCAGGTCTTCAAGCAGGTACTCGCGCACCGCGAACCGAGACTGGTGACCCATTCCGGTTACGAATGGCTCTACGTACTCGCCGGCGAGCTGCGCCTCGTACTCGGGGAGCGCGAGATCACCTTGCGACCGGGCGAGGTGGCCGAGTTCGACACCAGTGAGCCCCACTGGTTCGGCCCGGTCGGCGCCGAAGCGGTGGAGATCCTGCACCTGTTCGGCCCCCACGGTGACCAGGCGGTCGTCCGCACCGGCCCGTCGGCGAACGACTGAGGCGTAAACCGGACTGCCCGTCGGAGGAACACCACCCCGACTCCTCCGACGCGCTCAGTGGCCTCGTCCAGGCACGAAGTGCACGGCTGCCGCACCCGCTGAAGTTTCGTACGGGCCCGGGCCGTTCGGCCGACGTGCACAGGGGGCCACTCGCACCGCGAAGGCCGCTTCGTGAACCGTCGCCGCGTAACCTCGCACCTGCATACGACGATGCGGGGGGATCAGTGGATCAGGGATGGTCGGCGCTCATTGCCGGAATGGCCGGACTGGTGGGAGCCGTACTCGGCGGATACATCGCGAAGCAGGGGGCCGTCGCCGGTGCCAGGGCGACGGCCGAGGCCACGGCCCGCCAGGTCGAGCTCCAGGGGCGCAACGAACTCGCCCACTGGATCCGCCAGGAGCGACGCGCTGCCTATGGCGAGGTGGTGCGCGCCTACAGCGTCCTGGCGAACCAGCTCGCGGCGTACCGCGTGGCCGTCGGCCGGGGCACCGCCCTCGACGACCTGAGCGACCAGGTGGACGATGCCCGCAACGCCCTCGTCATCGCGTGCAGCAGCACGCACTTGTTCGGCCCCGAAGCGGTGTGGGACGCGGCGTACGCCTTGCGGAGCACGGCGCAGCAGGGCGTGCTCGCCCACCGGGCATTCGCCCACCACAGCCAGGCGGGCAGCCGGTCGGGCCTGGAGGACGCGAGGCGTGACCTCTCCGGCGCGAGGGTTGCCATGAGGGAGTCACTGATCTCCTTCTCGGAGCGATGCAGACAAGCACTCCTCAGCGAGCACGCGGTGCCGGCGCCGCCGCGGTGACGCGGGTCGGACGGGCGGACACCGGAGAGCGCTGACGCACCGACGGGCCGAGAGCCACTTCGATCCGGTGCTGCGCGGACCGCAGTCCTTCACGGCGCGGACCGGCGACCGCAACGCCCCCTCAGCCGGCTTCGAGCGTTGCCGCCGCGCTGTCGAGCAGCATCCCCAGGGCGGTCGGGTAGGCGCTGTCGTTCATGCGGGCGACCAGCAGGGGAGCGGTGGCCGCGATGTTCGGATGGGTCTCGGGGGAGAGCTGCGCATAGGTGGCACGCCAGACCTCCTCGTCGGCCGCACGGGCCGCTTCCGGGAGGGCGAGGCTGGCGGCGTCGAGGGCGGCGAAGGCGAGGGTCAGGTCGATGAACGCCTGGTAGACGCGTACGGCGTCGGGATCGGACAGGCCGGCGGAGCGCAGGATGCCGAGGATGGCCTCGTCGGTGGCGATCTCGTTGGCCCGGCCGCTGACCCGGTTGGCGGTGAGGACGGCCGCCTCGGGGTGGTTGAGGTACGCGGTGTGGATGCGAAGGCCGACCTCGCGCAGGTCGGCACGCCAGTCACCGCTGGCTCGCCAGCCGCGCATGGCGCGTCCGATCAGCTCGTCGGCGATGGCCAGGGTCAGGTCGTCGGTGCCGCGGAAATAGCGGTACAGCGTGCTCGGATCGGCGCCGAGTGCCACACCCAGACGCCGCACGGTCAGCCCTTCCCGGCCGTGTTCATGCAGCATGCGCAGCGCGGTCTGGACGATCATCTCCTCCGTGAGGACGACGCCCTGCTTGGTCGGTTTCCTGCGGCGCCGGTCCGTCTCCGGCACCACTTTCTTGGCCATGACCACTCCCTTCCGCCGCCCACCAGCTTATGCCAACGCGGTTGACGGTTTTTGACGCGGGCCCGTTTCATGGCGCTCCCAGGGCTTCGGCCTTCCCGATGAAAGGCTTCTTTCATGCGAGTACTGCTTGTGGGCGCGGGCGGCGTGGGCACCGCCGTCACCAAGATCGCCGCCCGCCGCTCCTTCTTCGGCCACATGGTGGTCGCCGACTACGACGTCTCCCGCGCCGAAGCCGCCGTGGCCGCGCTGGACGCGGGCGAGACGCGGTTCAGCGCGGCACGCGTCGACGCTTCCGACCAGGCGGCGGTCACCGACCTGCTCCGGCAGGAGCAGTGCGATGTGCTGCTGAACGCCACCGACCCGCGTTTCGTCATGCCGCTGTTCGAGGCCGCACTGACGGCCGGCGCGCACTACCTCGACATGGCGATGTCCCTGTCCTCCCGTCACCCCGAGCGCCCGTACGAGGAGTGCGGGACCAAGCTCGGCGACGGTCAGTTCGAACGCGCCGACGCCTGGGAGAAGGCCGGCAGGCTCGCGCTCGTCGGCGTCGGCGTGGAGCCCGGTCTCTCGGACGTCTTCGCCCGTTACGCGGCGGAGGAGCTGTTCGACGAGATCGAGGAGATCGGGGTCCGCGACGGCGCGAACCTGACGGTCGACGGCTACGACTTCGCGCCGTCCTTCTCCATCTGGACGACGATCGAGGAGTGCCTGAACCCGCCGGTGATCTGGGAGAAGGACCGCGGCTGGTTCACCACCGCTCCCTTCAGCGAACCGGAGGTCTTCGACTTCCCCGAGGGCATCGGCCCGGTCGAGTGCGTCAACGTCGAACACGAGGAGGTGCTGCTGATCCCGCGCTGGGTGGACGCCGAGCGGGTGACGTTCAAGTACGGGCTGGGCGACGAGTTCATCGAGACCCTCAAGACCCTGCACAAGCTGGGCCTGGACCGTACCGAGAAGGTGACCCTGCCCGGCGGCGCCGAGGTCTCCCCGCGTGACGTCGTCGCGGCCTGCCTGCCCGACCCGGCCACGCTCGGCGACCGTATGCACGGCAAGACGTGCGCCGGCACCTGGGTGAAGGGCACCAAGGACGGTCGTGCGCGCGAGGTGTACCTCTACCACGTGGTCGACAACCAGTGGTCCATGCGGGAGTACGGCTCACAGGCCGTGGTCTGGCAGACGGCCATCAACCCGGTCGTCGCCCTGGAACTGCTGGCGAAGGGCACCTGGACCGGCACCGGCGTCCTCGGCCCCGAAGCCTTCACCCCGCAGCCCTTCCTGGACCTGCTGACCGAGTACGGCTCCCCCTGGGGCATGCGCGACCAGTAACACCGACGCGGCGAACGCCCCGGCCATTCCGCGGGCCGGGGCACCCCGCGGCGTCAACCCCCTCTCGTGCGCTCACGCTCATGCGGGCCACCCAGCACCAGCCACGCCGACACCTCGAAGCGAGGGAAAATGAACGACGACATCGCGGGCGCACGCCCGCCCCGCGGACTGAAGCCCGACGCGATCGGCTTCACCGACGCGCTCGTCATCGGCCTGAACTCCACCTCCCCGGCGTACTCACTGGCCGCGGCCATCGGCCCGGTCGTCGCGCTCGTGGGCGTGTACGCCCCCGGCGTCATGCTCGCCGCGTTCGTGCCGATGCTGCTGATCGCCTCGGCGTTCTTCTACCTCAACAAGGTCGACCAGGACTGCGGCACGACCTTCTCCTGGGTCACCCGGGCCATGGGACCGTGGGCCGGCTGGCTCGGCGGCTGGGCCGTGGCGATGACCGGTGTCCTCGTCGTCGGGTCGCTGGCCGACGTCGCGGTCACCTTCGGCCTGCTCACCGTCGGCCTGGACAGCTGGGCCGAGAGCGAGCTGGTGCGCCAGCTGCTGACCGTACTCCTCATCCTGGTCATGACAGCCGTGTGCGTCATCGGCACCGAGGCGTCGGCCAAGGTGCAGAATGTCCTGATCCTCGCCCAGGTCGCCTGCCTCCTGGTCTTCGCGGCGGTGGCCCTCTACCGCGTCTACGCCGGAACCACCTCGCTCGAGTCCATCACCCCCGCGATCGGCTGGCTCGACCCCTTCGGCGCCGGAGGCGCGGCCCTGACCGGCGGACTCCTGCTGGGCGTGTTCATCTACTGGGGCTGGGAATCGGCGGTCAACCTCACCGAGGAGGTCAAGGACTCCGCCACCGCGCCGGGCAGAGCGGGCGTCTGGTCGACCATCGTGCTCCTGGTGACGTACGTGTCGGTCGCCTTCGCCGTCGTCGCGTTCGCCGGCACCACCTTCCTGACCGACAACGCCGACGAGGAGGAAGCGATCTTCGCCCTGCTCGCCGGGGAAGTCATGGGCGGCTGGGACTGGGTCGTGCTCCTCGCGGTCTCCACCTCCGCCCTCGCGTCGACCCAGACCACGATCATCCCCGCCTCCCGCACCATCCTGTCCATGTCACGCCGCCACGCCCTGCCCGGTCACTTCTCCCGCATCCACCCCCGCTTCCGCACCCCGCACACCAGCACCTGGTGGGTCGCGGCCGTGGCCATCGCCTGGTACCTGGCGGTCAACCAGATCAGCACCAACGCCCTGTTCGACTCACTGACCGCCCTGTCCCTGCTCATCGCGTTCTACTACGCCCTCACCGGCCTGGCCTGCGCGGTCTACTACCGTCGCCGGCTGACCGACAGCCTCCGCAACTTCCTCTTCATCGGGATCGGCCCGCTGACCGGCTCCGCACTGCTGACGTGGCTACTCGCCGAGTCGGTCATCGACATGGCCGACCCGGAGAACTCGTACAGCGGCGTCTCCTGGTTCGGCCTCGGCCCGCCGCTCGTCATCGGCATCGGCATCACGACCACTGGAGTGATCATCATGCTCGTCTGGCGCCTGCTCTCGCCCACCTACTGGTCCGAACGCCCCGGTGTAGTGACGTCCGAGGCCGAGCCCGGAAAGGAGCGGTGACGTGGCGGTCGTTCTCGGCTACGACGAATCCAGTGGCGCCGCCCGCGCACTGCGCGTCGCCATCGAAGTGGCGCACGCGTTCGACGAGCGGCTGGTACTCGTCTACGGCGCCGCGGCCCTCGGCGGCATGGGCGAGGAGTACCGCAGCCACCAGGAGGCCATCCGGCAAGCGGGCCGCACAGCACTCGGCCGCGCCGTCGAGGCCGCCGACGCGGTGGGCGTGCCGACGACCGTGGAAATCCTCGACGAGAAACCGGCCCAGGCCCTCATCGAAGCCGCGACCCGCCACCAGGCCCGCGTCATCGTCGTCGGGAGCTGGGGCGAGAGCCCCATGCGTGGTGCCCTTCTCGGTTCGACGCCGCACAAACTGCTGCACATGTCCCCGATCCCCGTACTCTGCGTCCCGACCGACGACTGATCAACCGGCGCGACCGGGAGCCCGCGCGTGGTGCGAGGATGGCGGTGCGTTCCGGGAGGTGCCGGAGCGGGGACGTGGGCGAGTTGCGAGCGGTCGGAGGCGGCATGGCCAAGGAATTCCAAGTGACGTACGACTGCGCCGATCCGGGCGCGCAGGCGGAGTTCTGGGCGCATGCGCTGGGCTATCGCGTCCAGCCGCCGCCCGAGGGCTTCTCCGACTGGGCGACCGCGCTGACGGCGTGCGGCGTACCGCCTGAGCACCACAACGACCGGTCGGCCATCACGGATCCGGACGGCAAGGGGCCGCGGGTGTACTTCCAGAAGGTCCCCGAGGGAAAGACGGTGAAGAACCGCTTGCACCTGGACGTGCGCGCAGCACCCGGCTTGACCGGGGACGTACGGATGGCCGCGCTGGAGGAGGAGGCCACAAGGCTGGAGGCGCTGGGAGCGAAGCGGCTGACCCGGCTCGAGCCCAATGGGGTGGACGAGGGGATCATCGTGATGACCGACCCGGAGGGGAACGAGTTCTGCCTGGACTGAGCGCAGGGCGCCGGATCTCGAGCAAGACCCCTTCTGAATCGCTGGGATGCCATGTCCGGCGAGGTCACCCCGGCGCGTCCGCTGAGGCGAGATGAGATGACCGGGATCGTCACACGGGAGAAGCCAACGCATGAGCACGCCACCATCGCCACCCGTAGCCGAGCGGAATGACGGACCCTCCGTCCGGATCGGTGCTCTTGTCCCGCTGACCCGCCCCGGCTGGGTCGAGGCAGGCCAACACCTGCTCGCTGGGCTCGAGCTGGCCGTGTCCGACGTCAATAACGCCGGCGGGGTCGCCGGACGACCACTCGAACTGGTGGTCCGAGACACCGCGGCTGATCCCCAGAGGGCCGCGGAGGCCGTTGACGAGTTGGCTCGCCTGGGCGTGGCTGCTTTGGCGGGGGAGTACCACAGCGTTGTCGCTCGCGCCGCTGCCACCAGGGCCGACGCCCTCGGCGTGCCGTTCCTCTGCTCGTCAGCGGTACTCGACGCGCTCACCGAACAGCCCACGGAGTGGGTCGCGCGCCTCGCCCCGGCCCAGTCGCACGGCTGGCAGATCTACGCGGACCACCTCCTCGGCGCGGGCCACAGCCGCATCGCCGTAGCGACCGAGCCGAGTGTCTACTGGGCATCCGGGACCCGCATTCTGCGGGAGTACCTCGCTCCACGCGGCGCCACCGTCATCGAACTCGACGTACGCGCAATCGCCCCCAAGGCCCTGTGCGACGAACTCGTCGAGAGTCGGGCGACAGCCCTGCTTCTTCTGGTCGGACACCCGGAGCCGGCCGTACCGATCGTCAAGGCTGTCCGCCGCGACCAGCGCCTCGCCGCCCTCATGATGGGTGCCCCGGCCGGGCAACCGGAGTGCGCCGAATGGGCGACGCTGCTGGGCGACGACGGCGCCGCGATCCCGTTCCTGCGCTACTTGCCCGAGCGCCTCAGCCCGCTCGGTGAACGGGTCGAGACCGCTCTGCGTGAGCGGCTGGCCGAAGCGCCCTCCTTCGTCGCCTTCGAGGGGTACGACACGATCGCCGTCCTCGCCGAAGCGCTGCGTTCTCACGGCGCGGACCGGGCGCGTACAGCCGGAGCCTGGCCGCGCGTCGCAGTCGAAGGCACGCGCGGAAGGATTCAGTTCTCGCGCACACCGGGCATCAGTGTGTGGCAATGGGCGTCGACGCCGATCCAAGTCGTGGATCGAGACCCGGCACAACCCGATCGCTTTCGGATTCTGCACGCCGGCTGAGAGCGCAGCGAGGTCCGACCACCGGATCCGCCCCCGCCGAGGAACACCGGCGCGCGCAGCCGGCCGCCGAGGAATCCTGATCGGTATGAGAATTCATGCCCTATACCGCCCAGGTCGGGGTCAGCGGTCTCGCGGTCGAGGAGACGGTCGTCCAAGGAAGCCCGCCAGGTCTTCGCGGCCAGGAACGTCTCGCATCGGGCCTCGACGCAGTACCGGAAGAGACACCGCAGGTAGGTCGGCGCCTCGCCGTGGTGGGGGCCACACCCCACATCGAAGATGACCTCGTAGTCGCGCATGTAGTTGCAGCCCTGGGGCTGCTGGACCGCACCTGCGTCACCTGCCGCCGGTCCCTCACCAGGAGCAGAACCAAAACCTGAGCGTTGCTAGCCCACCGCGCGCTCAGGAGCGGCGGTTCCCGTGAGGCCGGCCCGTACCGCGAGGTCCGTCGCTGCCTCGAGCCGCTTCGGGGCTACGCCGTCGGGAAGCACGGCGGCCAGAAGGGCCGCCACGTCCGCCTCGCCGACGGTGCGCTCCTCCGCGCGCTCACGGAACCGGGTGACTGCCGCGTGCAGGTCCCGCCTCTGCTCCCGCGTCAGGGCATCGGCCTTCGCCAGGGCGGCCGTGAGGGCGCAGAACTCCTCTTCCGATCCCACCCACGGCGCCGCGCCTTCGAGCCCGTCCTCCGGTAGTTGCCCGGGGTACGGGATGCGGTGCCAGGCACCGTTCTCCCACCAGTAGACGAAGCCGAAGAGGTTGCCCTCGGCGTCGTCGCGCAGCTGTTCCCAGGGCAGCCAGTCGGGGCCGCCCGCGAGGAAGTCGATCTGCTCGCCGTCCATGTGGGTGTGGCTGCCGTCCGGGTCCTGGCCGACGAAGACGGCACGTCCGCCCTCGACCACGGTCAGCCGCCACCACCCGCACGCGCCGGTCGCATGGCACCACAACCCGTGCTCGTCGAGCGCGTGCTCGGGCCGCCCGTCGCCGCACGCCTCTTCGACCAGGGCGAAGGTGACGGCCCGCGCCCACAGTCGGGCCGGGTTGTCGAGATCTTCGGGAAGGCTTGGCGTGTGCATGGCGGTGGTGATCCCCCTTCGAACGGTCCGGGGAGTCAGCCTCACACAACCAGGTGGGCGCGAAGTCCGCGGGGGCGGCCGGCGCGAACGGGGGCACCTCCGGCACGGGTCCTGGCGAGGTGGTGCCTTCGTCGTACTCGAAGCCCTCTGCGGGCCGTCCGTCAGCCCTCGGGCTGCGCAGGCTCCACATCCTTGGACAGGGGGACCTGTCCGGTGTTCGCCACGTGGCGCGCGGCAACCCAGACGGCCTTGTCACGCAGCAGGTACCAGATGCCGTTGCCGTCGATGACCTGGGCATTGACCTTGCTTCGCAGGCCGATCTGGGCGCCGTGGGCGAGTGTTCCGGTGACCGCGGAATCGGTGCTGGGGTACTTGCGCAGATTGACGCCGATGTTGCTGACGACAGTGCCGAATGGCTGCTGCGGACTGGCCATCTCTCCTCCAGGTCGTTGTCAGTACGGCTGTGATGTCCCCACCCGGCGATCGGGCGAGGTGACGGCAATGTAAAACGTCGGAACGTGGAAATGCCGGAAGCTGTCATATGCCCGTGGGCGGGTCGCCCGGCGCAACCGCGTGCCGGCACCGTGCGGGACGCCCCCTGCCCACGCGCGCACCTGGTGTTCACGTCTGCGCCGGTGAGGCTCACCCGCGCCACGCTCGACGGCAGGGCGTCCGGCCGGCAGGTGGCTGCCGGCATCGCCGAGGCCGGTGGCCGGCGAGGGAACGGGGGTACTGCTCGCCCGCCGCCGGATTGTCGCCTTCTTCCAGGCGCTGGTCCGACCCGGGGCAGGCGCGCCGGGAAGGGGCCTGCCGATTCTCCGCCTCCACGCGGTCCGACTGTGTGAGAACGGCGGTCGTTGGGGTACACGCGCCGACATGACTTCGAAGCAGCCTCAGCCTTTGGCTCCCCGGGTGGTGCGGCAGTTGCGTCGTACGCGCTCGGTCTATGCGGCAGGTATCGCCCTGTGGGGCATAGGCGCGACTCTGGAGGTGTGGCAGCGCCCTGGCAGCCACCAGATGTGGGTGTTCTTGCTGTTCTTGACTGTCTTCACCGGGCTGCTGGTCGTCACGTCCTGGTGGCTGTGGCGTCATCAGGACGCGCTGCGAGTCGTCCGCCGTGAAGCGCGCGTGGCGGGTGCACGTCGATGAGCGCGTGAACGGCACCGAGCGCAGAACAGGCTTGGCCGGCTCCGATGACGCTCCCGCATCGGTGTACCGCAACGCGGGTTGCGGTCACCGTCCCCCCAACTGACGCTCTCTTGCCGCGCAAGCGAGAGGCTGGGGGGAGCGTGCCGTACCAACGCGGTGCACGACGTTAGCTCGTTCTTTATCTTTCGCCTGTCGCCCACAGTAACGAGGGCGGGGACCAGCAGGTGTCGAGATTGCTGATGATCTTTTGCAGCTCGTGGGCTCCGCGGGGCGACAGGGCTTGCATCACCATGTCGAGGAGGACTCGGGCTTCCAGAGGGCTGCCGCAGCAGACCCACTCAAGGTAGAGCCAATCGTCGTCGTGCCATAGCCGGTCGTAGTCGCGCCACAGGTCCCGCTCCGGGCGGTGGACAAAGTCCCTCCAAAGACCCACCGCCTTGCTGACGTCCCCTGGGTACAAGTAGTTCCGGGTGCGCTCAAGGCGAACGATCTCGGACAGCACTCGCGGGGACAGGCCGTCGATGACTGGCCTGGTGTTCTGTGATCGGTACCGGCGCGGGAGGCTGGCCCGGATGCGTCCTGGCCGTCTACGCGGCATGGACCTTTCGGTTGTTCGTCATGCCGTACATGGTCCCACAATCTCGAACGGCGTCTCGAACTGGATCGCTAGCTTGGGACTTCGCCGGACGCGCGGGCGGCCTTCGTCTGATTCTGTGCTCCGACCAAGGTGCACGTGACCACGACGAAGGCCGTGAGGGTGAGTCTGCTGCCTGATGATGTCCTGAGGGAAGCGTTCGCGGAAGCGTCAGGCTTCCGGGGCGAGTTCTACGCGTGTCTGACCGCCCGGCGTGACGAGTTGTCGACGGCGGGCGCCTGGTCCTGGCGGTGAGCATCTGTCGAAGGGCCGGGACGCCCCGGCGGTGGTCTTCCAAGACCGGCGCCACCCCTGAGGATGTGGACCGTTTCTGGCAGGCATTTCTCCGCCGCTTCGATCTGGAGCACACCTTCCGCTTCGCGAAGCAGACCCTCGGCTGGACCACGCCGAACTTCGTACTCCCGAGGCGGCCGACCGCTGGACCTGGATCCTGATCGTCACTCACACCCAGCTCCGGCTCGCCCGGCCACTTGCTGCGGATCTCCGTCGGCCCTGGGAGAACCCACCACCTCCGACCGGCTCACCCCGGCCCGCGTCCGCCGCGGGTTCAGGAACATCCGCGCTCACCTTGCCTGCCCGGCCCGTGTTCCCAAACCTCGTGGCGCCGGTCCCGGACGGCCACCCGGCACCAAGAACAAACGCCGGGCACCCCGCAATGACGTCGGCAAGACCGTCAAACGCCCCGAGACCCTCAAGGCCATCGGCAAGCCCGGAAGATCTTGGCAGATAAAGAACAAGGTTAGAGTCTGTGCTTCATGAAGGCACTGATCTCTGTTGACATGGAAGGCATCTCGGGGATCGTGCATCCCACCGAGACGAATCCCGATCGCTACGACTACGAGCGCGGTCGCGCGTTGATGACGGCTGAAGCGAACAGCGCGATCGCCGGCGTCCTGGACGCCGAACCCACTGCCGAGGTGTGGGTCATCGACGCGCATGGGCCGTTCCGCAACATGCTGCCGGAGCAACTCGACCGACGGGCGCGCCTGGTTCGCGGCAAGCCGCGACCGCTCGGCATGCTCGGCGGGCTCGACGAACGCACCGACGCGGTTCTGCTCGTCGGCTATCACGCCCGGGCCGGGCGAGGCCCGGCCGTACTGGCCCACACCATGAACGACGGCATCCTCGACGTGCGCGTGGCCGGGCGATCCATGGGCGAGATCGGTCTCAACGCCGCCATGGCCGGGCATCTCGACGTACCGGTCGTGCTGCTCAGCGGCGACGACAGCGCCTGCGCCGAGGCACGTGAGCTGGTCCCCTCGGTGGTCACCGTTGCGGTCAAGCAGGCCCTCGGGCAGGGTGCCGCCGTCGCCCTCCACCCCGAAGAAGCACGTGAACGGCTGCGTCGAGCGGCTGCCGAAGCCATCACGCTGCGCGCACAGATTCTGCCGCTGCGGCTGGCCGGACCGCTGGAGGTCGAAGTCGACCTGGCCGCGCCGTTCATGGTCGACCTGGCGGCGCTTGTGCCAGGTGTGGCACGCGGCGAGGGCGGCCGGACAGTCACCTTCAGCGCTACCGACTTCGCCGAGGCCTACCGGCTGGTCCTGCTGCTCGCCCAGCTTGCGACCGTCCAACCCGGCTAGAGGTGTCTCTTCGATCCGTCGGTTCTCGGGGGATCGGCCACCCTCCGCAAAAGCGTTTGGCGGAGGACGTGTGGCGTGACAAGCTGATCAACAGCGAAGGGGTGTAGCTCAGTGGCCAGAGCGCCGGTCTCCAAAACCGGATGCCGCAGGTTCGACTCCTGTCACCCCTGCCATTCGCCGCCACGGTTGAGCCGCTTTTCGAACCAGTGGTGGGCATACGGCTCGTCGTTGAAGGCGGGTACCTCCTCGAAGCCGCAGGACCGGTACAGGCCGACAGCGGGGGCGAGCGCCTTGTTGGTGTCCAGGCGCAGCAGGTCGCGGCCGTGGCCGACGGCACGCTCCTCCAACTCGGTCAGGAACCGCCTGCCGAGGCCGAGCCGCCGGGCGTGCGGAGCAACCCACATGCGTTTGATCTCGGCCGGAGCGCCGGGCGGCAGCTTCAGACCGGCGCAGCCGATCGGTTCGCCGTGCAGCCGGGCCACGAGGAACAGGCCGCGTGGCGGACGCAGTTCGCCCGCGTCGGGCAGCAGGCTCAGCGCGGGGTCGAAACCGGTCTCGAAGCGTTCCTGCAACTCGGTGAAGTAGGACCGCAGGCAGTGCTCGGCGTCGGGGTGGCGCGGGTCGACGGCCTCCATGGTGACGGTCGCGGCGGTGAGCAACCGGTCGACCTCTGCCATGGCGGCCACGAGCCGGGCGCGCTGGGCCGTGTTGAGCGGCGCGAGGAGGGAACCGGCCAGTTCGTCGCTGCGGCGGTCGAGTACGGCGCGCTCGGTGCGGCCGGCGTCCGTGAGCAGCACGGAACGCACCCGCTTGTCCCCGGGCTGGGGCTCCATCGTCACCAGGCCGTCACTCTCCAGGGAGCGCAACAGTCGGCTGATGTAGCCGGAATCGAGTCCCAGGCGTTCGCGCAGCTGCCGTACGGTCTGGCCGTGCTCACCGACCTCCCAGAGCAGCCGGGCCTCGCCGACGGGCCGGTCGCGGCCCAGGAAGTGGTCGTGGAGCACGCCCACGCGTGCGGAGACGGTGCGGTTGAAGCGGCGCACCGTGTTGATCTGCTCAGCTCCCATTTCCCTGACTTTGGTCAGGAAAACCGCGTCGGCCAAGAGGCTGTGAGTGCTGAAGGGTGGCCCGCCCCATAGGCTGACGGCCGCGTGCGCGCGGTCGGCCGCACCACGCCGCCGAGACCGGACGCGCTCCTCGGCAGGCCCGCGTTGTCAGTGGCGGCTGGAATGCTGGAGGGATGAACGGCGACGAGCAGCTGCTGCGCGGCCGGGTCTACGGCCACGACCACGACGACCCCGACCCCGGCCCACGCCCTGGACAGACCTACGTCGAACTGACCGGCGGCCCGCTGGACGGGCTGCTCCTTGACGTCACTGGCTGGACGCCCGACGAGATCGACGCCGGAGCCGCCCTGACCACCGAGCTGGGACAGTTCCCCGGCGGCCGGGCGCTGTACGACCCGCGCCCCGGCGAGGCGGGCCGCTTCCACTGGTCGGGCGATGCCCCCTGACCGACCGCGCTCCCGCCGGTCCTTCCCACGCTCAAGTACGCCGCGTGGACCGCATCGTGGAGTCCTGCGAGGCCACTCGAGGTGCGCGGGTCCGTGCAGGTCCATTGACGGAGGGGGCCGTAGGAACCGCGCGAACTCGGCGGCAGGGATGATGGGCGCATGACGAGTGGGGGCAGGGAGACGCTGTACGACGCGGTGGACCGCGCCGGGCTGGAACTGGTGGCCCGCGGCGAAGGCGCGGAGGGCGACGTCCTCGCGCCCTGGGCCGCCTGGCGGTCCGTGATCGGGCAGGAGGCCGAGCCCACCGCCGAGGTCCGCCTCGACCACCCGTCTCTGGCGGCCGAGGTCAACGCCCAGTGGTACCGGCTGGCGACCGAGCACGGGCTCATCGGCCCGGACGGCACCTTCCTCGTCCAGATCTTCAGCGACTACTGGACGAAGGCCCGCCTCACCGATCACTGGGACCTCGCGGGCGCCACCCACCACGAGTTTGTGACGCTCTCCACGGACGGAGACACGCTGCTCGGCGTGACCGGTGAGGAGTACGCGGTCTGGCTGGTCGTCGAGACCGGGGTGCGCGAGCGGCGCGAGGCGGAGGCGCGCGCCCAGGCACAGGAGACCCCCGAGGAACGCGACGCGGCCTGGGAATCGGTGCCCTTCACAGGATTGGGCGACGCCCGACCGGTGCCCGGACGGGCCATGAGCCGGATCGGCGGGTCCTGGATCGAAGGGCTCGCCGGGAACCCCGCCGCCCGGACACTGCCGGTCTTCTCCCGGCTGCTGGCAGTCGAGCCCGGCCTCTTCCGATACCGTTCGCTCCCGCCAGAGCTGATCGACTACTGGATCTCCCACCCCGATCCCGACGTCAGGAAGGGCCTGGCAGAGCACCGCCGGCTCACCCCCGAGCAGCGCGGCCGGCTCATCGGCGGACTCCCGGCGGCGTTGCGCGCGCTTCTCGTCGAGGACCAAGCACCCCTGCCCGCCGAGATTCTGCGCGAACTCGCCGCGGACCCGGCCCCTTCGGTACGCCGCGCAGTGGCCGGCCGCGACGATCTGGAGCCCGGCCTCGGAGCCGTACTGGCGCGGGATCACGCCCCCACCGTCCGGAGCGCGGTCTGCGGCTCGCCCTGGACGCGGCTGACACCGGAGACACGCGCCCGCCTTCTGGCCGACACGGACGAGTCGGTGCGTACGGAGGCCCTGCTCGCCCACCACCGGAGCGCCCTCATGCCCCGCTCCGTCTTCGACACCCTGACGTCGGAGCAGGCCCGCGACCGGGCCACCCGGCAGTGCGTGCTCACCCGTGCACTCGCACAGCAGCTCGCCGGGTGCGACCGCGGCGAGCCGGCCCGTGTGGCCACTGGCCCCCGCACCGAGCGGGATGAAGCGGACCGCCGCGCCGCTCTCGTCGACAACCCGCACCTCCCACCGGACCTTGTCCTCGCGCTGGCGGAAGACGCCGATCCGGACCTGCGTCTGAAGCTCTCGACCCACCCCGGCCTCTCCGAGCAGCAACGCGCCTCGATCCCCGTCGACATCGACCCCCACGCGATGCTGCATCCCCTGCCCTGGGTGCTCGCAGCGCAGGACGACCCGGGCCTGCTGCGCCGCTGTGCGTCCTCCGCGCATCTGCTGGTTCGTAGCAGCGTGGCCTGTGTCCCCGTACTTCCCCCGGACATCGTCGAACTGCTCGCCCGTGACCAGGAGCGGGTCGTACGGATCTTCTTGAACGAGAACTCGGACGCCGCACCGGGCACCATGCTGCTGGCGCTCTTCCGCGAATGGGACGGCAGCCTCAGCGGACGCAGCCCCTACGACCACCCCAACTTCCCCCGCCAGGGCATGCTGCGTTTCGCGGAAGATCCCCACCCGAGGATGCGTCAGGCCGCCCTGCGCGACCCGGAGTCGACTCCCGAGCTGGTGGAACGCCTCAGCCGGGACCCCCACCCCGAGGTCCGGCTCAGAGCCCTGAAGGACCCCCGGCTCTCACCCTCCTCGGTGGTCAGATTGCTCGACGACTCCAGCGGCACGGTCCGGTCCTTCGCCGCGCGCGATCCCCGCCTGCCCGCGCGGGCGATCAAACGCCTGCTGCACGACTCCAGGACCGCCTGGGACGCCGCGGCCAACCCCGCGATCCCCGAGGCCGTGATGCACCGGCTGATCAGCAGGGCAACCGGCAAGTGAATTGGCCAGTGACCTGCGCGCGCCGCTCACCCTCGTAACGGGCGGTGCGACCCCATGGTGCACCGGTGACACAGCCGCCGACGGCGACCCGGTACATCAGCAGTGGGAGGCGGGGCCGGGGCACACCGGTGTAGAGACCGGCAATCGTCCAGGCGCTCTTGCTGTCGACGCCGCAAGCCACCGATATGCGCTGTGCGCCGTATGGAAAGCGCCTTACCGTGACTCGGTGACGACTCGGATGATCATTCTCAACGGTGGTTCCAGCTCGGGGAAGTCCGGGATCGTACGATGTCTGCAGGCCGTACTGCCGGATCCGTGGCTGGCGTTCGGGTGCGACTCGTTCGTCGATGCCATGCCCGCGAGGATGCTGGCATCGGACGAGGGAATCGTGTTCGGGGCGGATGGCGCGGTGAGCGTCGGGGCGGACTTCCGGGCACTGGAGGCGGCCTGGACGGACGGCATCGTGGCGATGGCCCGGGCGGGCGCCAGAGTCATCATCGATGACGTCTTCCTCGGCGGAGCGGAGTCCCAGCAGCGGTGGCGGAAGGCTCTGGGCGGACTGGCCGTGCTGTGGGTCGTCGTCAGGTGCGAGAGCGCGGTCGCCGCGGGGCGGGAGGTCGCACGAGGAGACCGCATCCGGGGAATGGCCGCGGCACAGGCGGAAGTGGTGCACGAGGGAGTGTTCTACGACCTGGAGGTCGATACGACGCGGACCGAGGCCCTGGTATGCGCCCGTACCATCGCCGCCCACGTCAACTGAGCGCCGGACAGGGGCTCCCGCTTCCCGACCGCAACCGGCATCAATTCACGCTGCGGCCGCACTGCGGCGGTGACTCCGCTCAGCGGATCTCCCCGTCCCAAACCCTGAACCCGGACACTGCTGCCGTGGACGCGCCGTCTAGGGTGCCGCCATGATCTCGCACAGCTACCTCTCCGAACTGTTCTCGCTGGACGGCCGCGTCGCCGTGGTGACAGGCGGCAGTTCCGGCATCGGCCGAGCCATCGCCGGGGCTCTCGCACAGGCGGGGGCCAGCGTGGTGGTCGTGGCGCGCAGGGAGCCCGAACTGACCGCCACGGTCGAGGAGCTGACGGCAGGCGGCTGCCGCGCGGCTTGGGTGAGCGCCGACCTCAGCAGCAGAGACGGCGTGCGCGCGGCGGCGGAGCAGGCAGCCGACGCGTTCGGGGAGCCCGACATCCTCGTCAACAGCGCCGGAATCAATCTCCGGCCCCCGATGGGGGAGCTGGGCGAGGAGGTGTGGGACGCCACCATGGCGCTGAACCTGGAGGCGCCGTACCTGCTGGGCCAGCGGTTCGGGCCCGGCATGGCCGAGCGCGGCTTCGGGCGGATCATCCACGTCACCTCTCAGCAGGCGCACCGGGCATTCGTCCAGAGCGGTGCGTACGGGGTCTCCAAAGGGGCGCTGGAGTCGCTGGCCCGTTCACAGGCGGAGGCGTGGTCACCGCACGGCGTCACCTGCAACACGCTGGTGCCCGGCTTCGTCATGACGCCGCTCAACGTGCGCTTGTCGTCCGACCCGGAGAAGGTGGCGGCGCTGGCCGCGCGGACGATGGTCGGGCGCAACGGCCTGCCCGAAGACTTCGCCGGAGCGGCGGTGTTCCTTGCCGGCCGCGCCTCCAGCTACGTCACCGGCCAGGCCATCTTCGTCGACGGCGGTTTCTCCGTTCACTGAGTCCGAGGCCGCACAGGCCGCGCTGGGCCGGCGGGGCGGTGTTTGCGCCCGGAGTCCTGACAGACTCAGCTGCGGAGTAGGGTGCCCAAGTCCTTGTGGCCCACTCCCGGTGCGCTCGGCGCCAGCCAGCCGTGCCCGCGTATCTGCGTGTCGGCGCCGATTCGTGTGGGGTCCACCGACAGATGGAAACAGGCAGTGGCGGCGCCTGCCGTGCCTTCGTTCGGCTCGGCCTCGTCGTACTCCGGGTCGAAGTCCTCCTCGTCGGCGCGCAGGTCTTCCCACGGCAGTGGCTCACCGACCCACTCGGGATCGTCCTCGCGCGTGTACCGGCGGCGGATGCGTCCCTGCTCGGCGACCACCCAGACGTTTGATCCACCCGCCTCGTCCTCGAAGAACATCTGAGCCTCTCCGCACTGCGTGCTCAGCCGTTCCACCGCGCCCATCCACTCGTCCCAGTCGACGCCGACCATGACGTCCAGGTTCCCGGAGATCAGCCGCCACCCGTCGAGCTCCGGCGTGACGAACACCGGAAACTCCCTCGACCTGTGCGGCAGCCGCACGACGTCCGCCCCTTCGTCGAGCGTGACAGGGAACCGGTCGTGCAGGTCCAAGGCCGTGAACAGGCCCTCGTAGCGCTCGCCGGGCACCGCGAACCACCAACCCTCCGTGAGGAGCGGGGGGGGGCTCATAGCAGGACTTGAGCAGAGGCCGGCGGGCGAGCAACCTCCTGTCACGCTCGTCCAGGCGGTCGGTGAATCCGGCTTCCAGCAAGGCCACCCGAGGCGAGTGCGCGCCGCCATGGCCCCCGGCCCGTGTCCCCGAGCTTGCGAGCACCCGGGGCATGGGCAGGCTGGTCGGCCGAACCGGCCGGCTGCCATGGAATTCCGGTTGCGCTGCTTCGGTGGCGCGTACCGCAAGGACGCCTGCGGTCGACCGCGGGTCGCAGGTTCAGTGGCAAATGACACGACGCCGTACCCGCGCGGCGGCCGACCCTCCGGTAGAGTAAACAGTTGCCATGTGGCAATAATTTGGTGCGGCTCCTGGAGTCGTAGAAGGCCCTTGTGGGGGCAACTGGGGACATAGGGCAAGTGCCCGCCTCCCTCGGTGAGGCGCCTGCCTGTGCAGTTCAATCCATACAAGTCTCGACGAAATGGTCTCAGCGTGACGAACCTTCTGGCCGCAGGGCGAGCTGTACGGTCGGCCGCACCCCATGCGCTCTTCGATGCCATGCGTGCCGCCCTGACCGAGTACTACGAAGCCGTCGACGTGGACCTGCTCATGGCCGACTACAGCCTCACCTGCCTGCAGCCCGTGACGGACTTGCCCCACACGGCGCGACCGCTGCCGGTCGAATCCAGCCCCGAAGGCCGCGCGTTCGGCAGTCAGGAGCCGTTCGGGCAGTACGTCGCTCAGGACGGGTCCGTGGATCTGCACCTGCCGGTGACCGTCCGCGGGGACAGACTCGGGATCCTGACCGTGCGCCTGCCCAAACACAGATGCACGCCCGACACCGTCGAGGAGCTGACCGAACTCGCCGAAGTGCTCGGCCACGAGATCGTGGTCGCCGAGCGCGACACCGACGTGTACCTTCAGGCCCGGCGGGCCAGCCGCCTCACCCTGGCATCGGAGATGCAGTGGCAACTGCTTCCCGCCAGGGCTTGTACGCGCCCCGAGTACGCGATCGGAGCACAGCTCGAACCTGCCTACGACATCCACGGTGACAATTTCGACTGGTCGAGCACGGCCGAGAACCTCACCCTCAGCCTCACGAACGGCATGGGTGACGGGATCCAGGCGTCCCTGCTCACCAACCTGGCCGTCAACGCCCTGCGCAACGCCCGCCGGGCCGGCATCGACATCGCCGACCAGGCCGCCCTGGCCGACCAGGCGATCTACGCGCAGTACCACGGCGAGGCGTACGTTTCCACCCTGCTCCTTTCCTTCGAACTGGCCACCGGTCGCGGGCGGGTTGTGGATGCCGGATCGCCTCAACTGTGGCGTCAGAGGGACAAGGCGGTGGAGCACGTCGGCTTCGAGGCGCAGCTCCCGCTGGGGATGTTCGACGAGACCGCGTATGTGGCGCAGGACTTCCAGGCACTGCCCGGCGACCGCATGATCTTCGTCAGCGACGGTGTCTACAGCGCTCTCTCCGGGGCCGGCGAGACGTACGGGGAGCGCGCTCTGGCGCGCGCCATCCAGTCGGTCGGCCTGTTGCCTGCTGCCGCCGTGCCGCGGGCGCTGCTGCATGAACTGGCGTCGTACCGCGACGCGGACGCCGAAGACGACGCGCTGGTCCTGTGCCTGGACTGGTTCGGTCGCGCCGACCCTTCCCCGGACCAGGCGGACTGACCTCCGCGCTGTCCGTAGCGGCTGACGGGTCCCTGACGAGCCTTCGGCTACGGGGTGCGTGTCCCGGCCGTTCGACGGCGGGGCCGGTCAGAGGACCGCGATACCGAGGGGGCGCTGCCCCGCGGGGAGCCGGTGGGTCGTGCCGGTGTCCAGGTCGACGACCGTGATGCCGTTCCAGTAGCCCTCGCGCGTGAAGCCTCCGGTGACGTAGGCCGTGCGGCCGTCCTTCGAGACGGCGACGTCCTCGTGCGGCCCGCCCAGAGGAATCACCCTCTCCTTGCCGCCCTTGCTGCGGACCGTGAGCGAAGCCCCCTCGTCGGTGGCCGGATCGATGGGACCCGTGCCGATGACGACCAGCGTTCCGTCCGCGGTGACCGCGGCGCCGTGCTGGTGGGTGTTCGCGGTCATCCGCTCGATCGACGACCTGCCGGTTTCCGGGTCGAGGACCACCAGCCTCTCGCCCTCGAACGGCAGCAGCAGACGACCGTCCGTGGGGCGTACGACCGCGCAGTGCGGCTTGAGCCACGAGCCGAGCCCGCCCTCGGTGCCGTAGGGGGCGACCTCGATGCGCCGCGTGCCCATGGTGTCCGTGTCGAGGACCGTGACGTCGAAGGAGTCATGGCCCGTCGCGTACACCCGTGATCCGTCGCGGGCGACATCGACGTCGAAGGGCCGGCGTCCGGTGTCGGCGGTGCCGGTGACCCTCAGGGTGCGGGTGTCGATCACCTCCAGCCTGCCGTTGCCGCCCGGGACGTTGACGCCGACGTACACGTGGCGCCCGTCCGGTGCGATCGCGATGCCCATGCCACCGCCTCGGTACTCGCCGTACGTGGCCGGGCCGAGGCCCCGCGTCCTGTACGGGACGAAGGCGCGGCGTTCGCGGGCCGCGGTGTCGACGACCGCGACGCCCTCGGCCGTGGCGACCCACGCGCGACCGTCGGCGCCGATGGCCAGCCCATAGGGCGCGGTGCCGACCCGCACCGAGTCGACGGGGCCCTTGTCCGGGTCGACGAAGGTGACGGTCTGCGCGCCGAAGTCCGTGACGAGGAGTGTGCCGTCGGGGGTCTCGGGCCGGGGCCGGGTGTCGCCCTCCGGACCCGGAGGGGCGCTCGCGCCGGTTTCGGCCGAGGCGGAGGGCCGGGGCGCGGCAGTGGAACCGGTGGGCTCCGTGGCCGTGCACCCGGTGGCCAGGGCGGCGGCGCTTGCTGTGGCAACCGCCGCCATCAGCAGAGTGCGCAGCCGCGGCGCGAGGCGAGCTGCTCCTGGGGAGCCGTCAGCGGTGCGCCGGTTCACCGTACGGCCCTCAACAAGCCGGCGATCTCGTCGAAGCCGCGGCGCTGCGCGTGTTCGAGCGCGGTGACGCCGTCGCCGTCCGCGAGGCCCGGTGTCGCCCCGGCGGTGACGAGCAGCTCCACGATCTCCTGGTGCGCGGGACCGCCGTCGCCCAGGACGACCGCCTCGAGCAGCGCGGTCCAGCCGAGCCGGTTGACGTGATCGACGTCGATGTCGGTCTCGCGGAGCAGGGCGCGTACGTAGTCGACGTGGCCGCGTTCGGCGGCAGGGATCAGGGCGATGCCTCCGTAACGGTTGCGCGGGGTGAGGTCGGGCCCCGCCGCGAGCAGGGTACGCATCATGCGGACGCTGCCGGTGACGCCGGTGACCAGCCAGGCGCTGTCCTCACGGTCGTCCTGGGCGTTGGGATCGGCGCCGGCCGCGACCAGGGCCTGGGCCGCCGCCACATGGTCGCTGAGGGCAGCGATCAGGAGCGGTGTGCGGCGGTGCTCGTCGCGCGCTTCGATGTCGGCGCCGGCGGCGAGTGCCGCGCGCACACCGGCCGCGTCGTCGTCCCGTACGGCGGCTCGAAGTGCCTCGTCGACCGTGGGCATGCGGTTGCTCCTCAAGTAGGTCACGGTGCGCAGCGCGTTCGAGGTCGTCCCGAGCCTCGTACGCACCGCGAGGGTGATCCCGGCGCGGCCGGGGCGGTCGTCGGGGCGGCACCGGCGGAGTACCCGGCCGGGCCGCCGAGGAGGTGACCGGCGGCCGCCGGAGAGGCGCGGGTTCGCTTCGGGAACCTACCTGGCGTGCTCCGCGGATGCCTCTCCTGGAATCGGTGGTCGGCTGAGGAGGGGCTGGGTCCGGGCCACCCCTCTCTGCGATCCATGGTCGGCCCGTCAGGGGCGCTCCAGTGTCGGTGTACCGGCTGCGTGCTCCACCCGGAACGGCTGACTCCGGGGTCAGCCGATCGGTTGACCCCTGAGGAACGGAGGCAAGGCCCGCCTACTGGCGCCCACTGGTGGTGTGAACCGACGTCGGCGCGGCGTGCTTGCAGCCGGTGTCTCACGCGTGCGCCCTCGGCGCCGAGGACGAACTGCAGGCCGGCCGCCCCGTTACGCTGCCACCGCCCAAGGGGCGCGGGTGGATGCGGACACGTACGTCCTCGCTGTCACGCTGCGGTGCCCGCAGGCGCCGGGGCCCTTCGCCGCGTCAGGCCTGCCGTTGCCCGCCACGCAACCGTTCCCCGACTGTGCGACCTGGAGATTCAGGATCCCGCTGCCACCAGGTCAGCCGGTGCCCAGCAGCTTTGCGGAGGACGTCGGCAGCCGACGCGAGCCGTGGCCGCCCCGTGCACCATGAGCGGAGACTCAAGCCGTCGAGGAAGAACTGCGCGCGGCCTTCGCCCAGACCGACGCCTTCGGCGCCGAACACCGACGCCTCAGGCACGAGCCCGCCGACCCCAACGCGCCCACGGGTGGGGACCTCTACGACTGCTTCGTCCTGCCGGACACCCTGCACATCACCGTCGTCGACGCACTCGGCCGTGGACTGGGCAGTACCCGCAGCGCCCTCAACGTGACGCACACCGTGCGCACCCGGCAAGGGGAAGCCGATGCCCCTTCCTTTCACTTCGAGGTAGCGCCTCGCCGTCGGTCCGGAGATCGAGAAGTGGGAAAGGCGAGGCAGCTTCCCTAGCAGCAGAGGCGGCTGCCGGGGTGCTGGACGAATTGGCGGAGCTGACAAATCACTCTCCCGGGTGAGAGAGTGGTGCAATGCCCCGCCCTTTGCCCTCCACTGACCATGGACAGGTGGCTCACGCCGCATGTGCGGTGTCGGAGCTCCTTCAGATGCTCTGGGGCCGTGGGCAGGAAGCCGCCCCTTCCGGTCCTGTTTCACCTTCGCAGTTGCGCGCGCTCACCACCCTCGAAGGACAGGAGGGCGTCAACCTGCGTGCCCTGGGTGAGGCGCTGGGGACGCGGCCGTCATCGGTCAGCCGTCTGTGCGACCGCCTGGAAGCGGCCGGGCTCGTCGAGCGATATCCGAGCATGACCAGCCGCAGGGAGATCGAGGTGCGCCTGAGCAGGCGGGGAGGAGCTGTCCTTGCCGAGTTCCGGGCGTTCCGGGCGCGTGAGGTCGAGACCGTACTGCAGGAAATGTCACCGTCGCAATTGGCGGCATTGGCCGACGGTCTGGAAGCCTTCCGAACCGCTGCCGCACGTCTCGGCCTTGCTGTTGAGGACAGCGGGCAGCAGCGTTCCGCCGACATCGCCTAGGACCCGCCCACCGCGTCCGTCCGGCATACCTGGGTGGCGCTGTCGTACTCCGACAAGCGGGCGCACAAGACGTGCGATCGTTGCCTCGTGGGTAGTACTGCCACAAGGCAATGATCGGCTTCTGAGTCGTTGCTCGAAGCTGCGGCCGGTGGCCGGCGCCGCCGGCTCGCACCGCGCCGGCGGATCGATTCGGCTAGTCCCGCACCTGGTCGGCTTCGATGAGCTGAGCAGCCGTCGAGAAGGCCAGCAATCCGTTCAGGAGCTCCGCACGTTCGGCCGACGGCATGCGGCTGAGCACATCGCGAAACCGCGCGTGCCGGCGAGCGAGCAGCGCATCCATGAGTTCGTTGCCCGCAGGCGTCAGGGTCAGTCCGATCTCCCGCCGACTTGAGCGGCCGGGTTCGCGGCGCAGCAGGCCGGCTGCTTCGAGGCGATCGCACAACCTGCTGACAGCCGGCGGGGTGGCCCCGACTTCACGGGCCAGCCGCGTCAGGTTGATACCCGGCTTGCGCCGCGTGATCAGCAGGGCTTCGAGTTGGAGCGCCGACAGCCGGGGAGATGTGGCGCGCGAGGCCTGATCCCATGTGGTCACTACCGTTTCCGCGGCCTCGGCCATCTGGACTGCCTGGTCGTCCAGGGGGTCCTCCGGTGGTCCCGCGCGGTCCATTCGGCCGTCACTCCCGTAAACAGTTTTGTGCACCCCGCGGCAGGTGGACGCTCTCGCGGCGCCTGGGGCGGAGCCAGGTACTCGTCGTCTGCCCGCTCTGCCGAAAGTATCCCTGCCCACGCCTCATACGTGCCGGAACCGTCGTAGCCGGGCGCGAACGTTGAGCTGACTGGCCCCCGCGTCAGACGCCGTACGTGCCACCTCGCACCGGTGCGTCCGCGGCGTGCACGCGCTTCGTCGTCACGCCGGACGAACGCCCGTTGCCGTCATGCGGCGTCAGCCTGCTGCTCCTCCGAGTTCCCCCGCGTCCGGGCCATCATGGCGTTGATCGTTTTGCCGGAGCCGGGGTCGGCCGTGACGGTCACGCTGTCGGTCAGGCGTCGGACCATGTGCCAGCCGAAGCCTCCGCTGCCGCCGTTGAGGTCGGGGGCGACCTCGCGCGGGGGTGTGGGGC
>NZ_VBVX01000369.1 GCF_005981925.1 Streptomyces albidochromogenes | reverse complement strand
GGTTTTCTGCCGTGCACGTGGGGGTGGTGAGGTGGAGCGGTGCCGGGTCAAGGGGCACACAGCACCTTGCCCGCCGGGGCACCGGCGGGCAAGGGACTTGAGCCAATCCTGAGGGTTTTGACCTGCTAGTTCTTCCCCCGCCCGGCGGTTTCGGCCTTCTTGAAGCCGATGTCCTGATACCGGGGGGCGGCGAAACCGAAGGCCCCGGCGTTGACGAGGCCCGGCTTGACCGCCACCAGCTCGGGACGCTGGAAGAGCGGGATGGACCCGGCCGCCGCCCAGATCCGGGCGTCCGCCCGTTTCACCAGGTCGCGGGCGGCCTTCTCGTCCAGTTCCGTCATGGCCTGGTCGAAGAGCTGGTCGATGTGGTCCGTGCCGACCCGCGTGTAGTTCTGCTCGACGACCAGCGTCCCGTCGGCGGCCGGCTCCGGCTTCGCGAAGATCGGGCGGGCGTCGGTGGCCGGGTAGGCGGTGGCCGGCCAGGAGTAGAGGGCCAGGTCGTAGTCGCCCGAGGCGATGTGGTCCTTGAAGTAGCTGTCGTCGGAGACCTTGACCATCTCGGTGCGTACGCCGACGCGCTCCAGCATCCCGGAGATCTTCTCGCCGACGGTGCGCAGCGACTCCGAGCCGGGTCCGGACGGAAGGACGAAACGCAAGGTCAGCGCCTTGCCGTCCTTGCCAAGGGGGCCCCGGGCGGCGTCCTTGGCCCGGGGGGCGGGCGTGCCCTGCGGGGCGTAGGCGCCGGCGACACCGCCCTTCTTCTTGCCGTCGGCGTTCTCCTCGGTGCGCTTGCCGTCCGTGCTGCCCTCGGCGCTGCCCTTGGTGCTGCCCTTGGCGCTGATGAAACGTGCCTGCATACGCAGGGCCCGTCCCTGGAGGGCCGCGGCGGGCGCCGGGGCCAGGACGTACGCGCCGGACTCCGTGCCGTAGGAGCGGCCGCCGGGCTTGGAGTCGCCGTCGCCCTCGTCGCCGACGATGTACATGCCGTCGTCGGCTTCGCTCTGCTTTTTCTTCTCCTTCTTTTCCGCCGCGCTGCCCGCCTTGGCGCCGTCGGCATCGCGCCCGGTCGCCGCCCCGCCCGGCTTCCAGCCCGCGTCGGCGAGCAACGCCTGGGCGGCCTGCGTGTCCTGGTCGCCCAGTGCGCCGCTGCTGTCGGCGTACGCGTCCTGGCCGGCCAGTGCCAGGTGGCTGCCGAGCGGGTGCGCGGGCAGGCCGAGCGGTTTCAGTACGGCCTCGGCGAGCGCGCGGCGGTCGATGGCGCGGGCCACCGCGCGGCGTACCCGGTCGTCGGTGAGGGGGCCGGACGTGCCGTTCAGCGCGAGCTGGGTGTAGGCCGGTTCGAGGGACTTGCGGATGACGAAGCCGCGCAGCGCGCTCTGCTCCTCGGCGTACCGTTCGATCGCCTCGCGCGACTTCCTGCGGGCCTGGATCTCGGCCTCGGCGAGTTCCTCGGACGAGCCGTGGGCCACCGCCCATGATCTGAGCGCGGAGGCGGGGGTGACGGCGGCGCCGGGGCCGTGGTTCAGCTGCTGCCCCTTGGCTCCGGCGTCCCGCGCGGCCAGGGCGAGACGGTCGGCGGTGCCGCGGCCGATGTCGGCGATGTCGAGCTCTCCGGCGGCGAGCGCGGCGGTGCGCTTGTCGCGCGTCACCGTGCGGAAGACGAGGGTGTCGAGCTTCGAGGGCTGCCCCCACCAGCGGGGGTTGCGCACGAGGGTGGTCCGGCCGGCGGCGCGGTCCAGCTCCTTGAGCATGAAGGGGCCCGCCGTCTGCTGGAGCTTGGAGCGGGCCCCGTCGTTGAAGGAGCCGGGGCGGCCCATCACGTCCTTCGGGTAGAGCGGGGTGAACAGCGAGCGCCAGTCCGCGTACGGCTTGGCGAAGGTGACCCGGACCTCCAGGTCGCTGGCGCCGCGCTCGATCCGTTCGATGCGCTCGTAGCCGGCGTTGCGGGCGGTCCAGTACGCCGTGTCCCGGCCGTTGAGCGCACGCCACTGCGCCACGAAGTCGGGCGCCCCGATCTCCCGGCCGTCGCTCCACACCGCCTGCTGGTTCAGCTTGTAGAGCACGACCTGCTTGGGTTCGCGCTCGACGATCTCCGCGGACTCCAGGTAGTCCGGGTTGCGCTGCGGACGCCCGCGCTCGTCGAGGGTGAAGAGCGAGGGCAGTACGGCGCCGGCGACGCGGGTGGTGGAGGCGTCGGCGTCGGCCTGGAAGGTGTTGAGGGTGGCGGGGGTCGTGTCGACGGCCCAGCGCACCGTGCCGCCGTCGGCCACCTGCTCGCGCCCGGCCGGGGCGATGTCCTGGGGCACGGTCACCCCCCGCGTCTCCTCGTCGCCCGAGGAGCAGCCCGCCAGGGCGGGCAGCCCGAGCACACCGGCGGTGACGAGCGCGAGGCAGCGGGCCGCTCGCGACCGCTCGGGCCTGCGGGGGCTCGCCGGGGCTGCCTCCCCGCGTGGGACGCCGACGTGGGACATGGCTGGTACCTCCAGGGCCGGCCCGGCCCACTCCCTGTCGGAATGGGCCCGGTTTTTCACATTTGGCGGCTTATGATGGTGATCACATCAACTACCGCTCCACTGAAATGGACCCCGCGCGTGCGCCGTCGCAGACACGGCGGCGAAGCGCTCGAACCCACCCGTGCGGCCCAACAGAAGGGGGCGCACGGAGGGCCGCGCGCCGAGAATCGCTGCACATCCCTTCACAAATGGGGATGTGACGCGCGACACTCGCAGGCGCATGAGCGTCACCACGCGCCACCGTGGAAATGAGGGCACCACATGTCCCTGCAAGACGACCTGGCAGCGGTGCAGCGCTGCCTCGACAACCTGGTCCAGTCGGTCGAGCGGCTGGAGCAGCAGGTCGGCGGCGGCAGCCTGGAGATCCGGCGGGTACGCACGGACGCCGGCCATCTCCGCGAGAGCCTGGCCCTGCTGAGCGCGGCCGCTCCCACCCTGCGCCGGCCCGATGCCCGTCCCGATCTGGTGTCGATCTCCGACGACCCGTACAACAGCGCGCTGTGGACCGACTCGGACGACGAGGGCCTCGGCGCACGCGACCGGCGCGCGCCCTAGCCGTACCCGTCGCCCCCGGCCCCGTCCTGTCCCGACAGCCCGCTCCATACGGAGTCTTCGTTGGCCACTGGCACAGAACCCCAGCCCCGTACGGGCGCCCAGGGCGTCCACGACGCCTCACGCGCCGCGATCGCGCCCCGCCATCTGCGGACAGACCGCTGGTGGCTGGCGCCCGCGGCGACCGCCGCCGGGCTGCTCGCCTTCATCGTCTACTCGACCTGGCGGGCCTTCGCGAACGCCGACTACTACGCGGCGCCCTACGTCTCGCCGTTCTACTCGCCGTGCCTGGCGGAGAACTGCGTACCGATGAAGGGCGGCCCCAACTGGGAGATCTTCGGCAGCTGGTGGGGCCTGTCCCCCGCCCTGCTGATCCTGATCTTCCCGCTCGGCTTCCGGCTGACCTGCTACTACTACCGCAAGGCCTACTACCGGGGCTTCTGGGCCTCGCCGCCGGCCTGCGCGGTCGCCGAGCCGCACCGCGCGTACAGCGGCGAGACCCGCTTCCCGCTGATCCTCCAGAACATCCACCGGTACTTCTTCTACGCCGCCGTCCCCGTCGCCGGGATCCTCACGTACGACACCGTGCTCGCCTTCCGGGACGAGCACTACGCGTGGGGCCACATGGGTCTTGGCACGATCGTCTTCCTGGTCAACATCGTGCTGATCTGGGCGTACACCTTCTCCTGCCACTCCTGCCGGCACATCGTCGGCGGCCGGCTCAGGCACTTCTCCAAGCACCCCGTGCGCTACCGGCTGTGGGGCTGGGTCGGCCGGCTCAACGCCCGCCACATGCAGCTCGCCTGGGCCTCGCTGATCAGCGTCGCCCTCGCCGACTTCTACGTCTACCTGGTGGCGTCCGGCGCGTTCGACGACCCGCGGCTGTTCTAGACGACTGATGAAGGGTGTTCGATGACGCAGCTCGAACGGCAGGGGTGGGACGTCGTCGTGGTCGGCGCGGGCGGCGCCGGACTGCGCGCCGCCATCGAGGCGCGGGAGCAGGGGGCCCGTACCGCGGTCATCTGCAAGTCCCTCTTCGGCAAGGCGCACACGGTGATGGCCGAGGGTGGCATCGCCGCGTCCATGGGCAACGTGAACTCCGGCGACAACTGGCAGGTCCACTTCCGCGACACCATGCGCGGCGGCAAGTTCCTCAACCAGTGGCGGATGGCGGAGCTGCACGCGCGGGAGGCGCCGGACCGGGTGTGGGAGCTGGAGACCTGGGGCGCGCTGTTCGACCGCACGCCGGACGGGAGGATCTCGCAGCGCAACTTCGGCGGCCACGAGTACCCGCGCCTGGCGCACGTCGGCGACCGGACCGGCCTGGAACTGATCCGCACGCTCCAGCAGAAGATCGTCTCGCTCCAGCAGGAGGACTTCCGCGAATTCGGCGACTACGAGGCCCGGATCAAGGTCTTCCAGGAGTGCACGGTCACGCGGGTCCTGAAGGACGAGGAGGACCGGGTCGCGGGGACCTTCTGCTACGAGCGCGAGTCCGGCCGCTTCTTCGTGCTGGAGGCCCCGGCCGTGGTGCTGGCCACCGGCGGCATCGGCAAGTCCTTCAAGGTGACGTCGAACTCGTGGGAGTACACGGGCGACGGCCACGCGCTGGCGCTGCTCGCGGGCGCGCCGCTGCTCAACATGGAGTTCGTGCAGTTCCACCCGACCGGCATGGTCTGGCCGCCGTCGGTGAAGGGCATCCTCGTCACCGAGTCGGTGCGCGGCGACGGCGGCGTGCTGCGCAATTCCGACGGCAAGCGGTTCATGTTCGACTACATCCCGGACGTCTTCAAGGAGAAGTACGCGCAGTCCGAGGAGGAGGGCGACCGCTGGTACGAGGACCCGGACAACAACCGGCGTCCCCCCGAGCTGCTCCCCCGCGACGAGGTCGCGCGCGCCATCAACTCCGAGGTCAAGGCCGGGCGCGGTTCCCCGCACGGCGGCGTCTTCCTCGATGTGTCGACACGCATGCCGGCCGAGACGATCCGGCGCCGGCTGCCGTCGATGTACCACCAGTTCAAGGAGCTGGCGGACGTCGACATCACCGCCGAGGCGATGGAGGTCGGCCCGACCTGCCACTACGTGATGGGCGGCATCGCCGTCGACTCCGACACCGCCGCCACCCGGGGCGTCCCCGGGCTGTACGCGGCGGGCGAGGTGGCCGGCGGCATGCACGGCTCCAACCGGCTCGGCGGCAACTCGCTCTCCGACCTGCTGGTCTTCGGGCGCCGGGCGGGGCTGTACGCCGCCCAGTACGCCATCGGGTTCGGCGAGGGGACCGCGCGTCCCCGGCCGGATTCCGCCCAGGTGGACGCGGCGGCCGCCGAGGCGCTGCGCCCCTTCAGCGTGGAGGGCCCCGAGCCGGGCGAGCCGGACGGGCGCCCGCCGGAGAACCCGTACACCCTCCACCAGGAACTCCAGCAGACGATGAACGACCTGGTCGGCATCATCAGGCGCGCGCCGGAGATGGAGCAGGCCCTGGAGAAGCTGGCCGGGCTGCGGGTACGGGCCCGGCGGGCCGGGGTGGAGGGCCACCGCCAGTTCAACCCGGGCTGGCACCTGGCCCTCGACCTGCGGAACATGCTGCTGGTCAGCGAGTGCGTGGCGCGGGCGGCCCTGGAGCGTACCGAGAGCCGGGGCGGTCACACCCGCGAGGACTGCCCGGCGATGGAGCGGGAGTGGCGGCGG
>NZ_VBVX01000368.1 GCF_005981925.1 Streptomyces albidochromogenes | reverse complement strand
CCCACCTCACCGTCCGACGGCCGCCCCGCCTAGCCGCCCACCGCGTGCGACACCGTGTAGATCAGCAGGCCCGCCAGCGCGCCGACCACCGTGCCGTTGATCCTGATGAACTGAAGGTCCCGGCCGATGTGCGCCTCGATCTTCTTCGACGTGTGCTCCGCGTCCCAGCCGGCCACCGTGTCGCTGATCAGCGAAGTGATCTCGCCGCGGTACGTCGTCACCACGTACACCGCCGCGTCCTCCAGCCACCCGTCCAGTTTCCCCTGCAGCCGTCCGTCCGTCGCCAGCCGCCGGCCCAGGGAGAGCAGCGAGGACCGCACCCGCAGGCGCAGTTCGCTCTGCTCGTCCTCCGCCGCCGAGATGATCATGGTGCGTACGGACGCCCACGCCGAGGCGATCACGTCCTGCACCTCGCCCCGCCCCAGGATCTCCGACTTCAGCCGCTCCACCCGCGAGCGAGTGTCCGCGTCCGACTGGAGGTCGGAGGCGAAGTCCGTCAGGAAACGGTCGATCGCGCCGCGCGCCGGGTGGTCCGGCTCGTCGCGCATCTCGGAGATGAAACGCAGCAGTTCCTTGTAGACGCGGTCGCCGACCTTGCGGTCCACGAAGCGCGGCGTCCAGCCCGGCGCACCGCCCTCGATCGCCTCCATCACGGAGTCCGCGTGGTGCACAAGCCAGGCGTAGGCGCGGGTGCAGATCAGGTCGACCGCGCGGTCGTGCGAACCGTCCGCGACGATGCTCTCCAGCGCCTTCCCGATCCCCGGCGCGACCTCCGCCGCGTCCGCCCGCCGCGTGATCGCCTCACCGACGACCGCCTGCACGTCGGAGTCGCGCAGGACGGTCAGCGCGCCGCGCAGGGCCGTGGACAGTTCCTCCGTCACCCGGTCGGCGTGGTCCGGCTCCGCGAGCCAGGTCCCGACGCGGGAGCCGACGCCGATGGCGCGCAGGCGGGTGCGTACGACGTCCTCGGAGAGGAAGTTCTCGCCGACGAAGGACCCCAGCGTCGTGCCCAGCTGGTCCTTCTTCGTCGGGATGATCGCGGTGTGCGGGATGGGCAGGCCCATCGGGCGTTTGAAGAGGGCCGTCACGGCGAACCAGTCCGCCAGCGCGCCCACCATGCCCGCCTCCGCCGCCGCCGCGACGTAGGCCGGCCAGCCGTCGATTCCCGACCGCTCAGCCCACGTCGCCAGGACATAAATCACAGCGACCAGGAGCAGCAGCCCGGTGGCGGTCGCCTTCATACGGCGTACGCCCTGGCGCTTCTCTTCGTCGGCCGCGCTGTACGCGAAGGGCGGGAGCGGGGCGGCAGCGGGCCCGGGCCCGGAAAACCGCTGGTCGGACATGTCGTCAGTTCCCGTCGTCTTGCGATCCATCCGCTCCACCCGTCCGCCTGGCACGCCGTCTCGTACGCACCGTCTCGTACCTGAATTTCCCTACCTGACCTACTCGTGGAACGCACGGGGAGTTCCCGGCGTCTACCAGGGCGGTGCAATGGCGCATCATGGAGTGAGTTCGAACGGAGCCTCGGGCTCCCTGCGCCCGAGGAGATACACCGAGCATGACCAAGCGCAACGGTTATGCCTTGCTCGCCGCGCTCGCCGCGGTGGTTGTCCTCATTTCGGGGGCCATATTCGCCGGAGCGACGCTCGGCGGTCACGGCCCTGACGACGACACACAGGCCCGTCCCCGCACGCCGCTCCGTTCCGCGGCACCCGCCACCTCCGCGTCCTGGATCGGCACCTGGTCCACCGCGCCCGCCTTCGCCGAGCCCGGTACGGAGCAAGGTTTCCCCGGGCGTTCGATTCGTAACGTCGTACACACCAGCATCGGTGGCAGCAGCGCCCGCATCACCCTCTCCAACCTCTTCGGCGCACAACCGCTGCGCATCACCCACGCCTCGATCGCCGTGGCCGCCACCCCCGGCGCCCCGACCGCCGCGAACGGCACGATGCGCCGCCTGCTCTTCGGCGGCTCGCCCTCGGTCGTGATCCCGCCCGGCGGACAGGTCGTCAGCGACCCGGCCCTGTTGAAGGTGCCGTACGACGGGGACCTGCTCGTCACCACCTACTCCCCCACGCCCAGCGGCCCGGTGACGCACCATCCGCGGGCCCGCCAGACGTCCTACCTCGCGGAGGGCGACCGCACCGAGGACCCGCTCGGCACCGCCTACACCGGGCAGACGCCGTACTGGCGCTACCTCACGGCCGTCGACGTCCTGAACGGCAAGGCGGAGGGCGCGGTCGTCGTCATCGGTGACTCGATCACCGACGGGGTCACCTCCACGGCCGGCGCGAACCGCCGCTGGACGGACGTCCTCGCCGACCGCCTCGACGGGCGCTACGGCGTGCTCAACACGGGCATCAGCGGCAACCGGCTGCTCAGCGACGGTACGGGCCCGAGCGGCCTCGCCCGCTTCGACCGTGACGTGCTCTCACGCTCCGGCGCCAAGGCGGTCGTCGTCGTCCTCGGCATCAACGACATCCTGCGGCCGCCGCACGAGCTCGAACCCGCGCGCATCACGTCGGGCCTCGAACAGCTCGCCCGTCAGGCGCGGGCGCGCGGCCTGCGCGTGGTCGGCTCGACGATCATGCCGTTCGAGGGCACCCGGGCGCACAACCCGCGGCTCGAAGCGGTGCGGGACAGCGTCAACGAGGTGATCCGCACGCGCGGCATCTTCGACGCGGTGGTGGACTTCGACGCGGCGCTGCGCGACCCGTACGCCCCGGACCGGCTCCTGCCCGCGTACGACTCGGGCGACCACCTGCACCCGAGCGACGAGGGCTACCGGCGCATGGGCACGGCGTTCGACCTCGCCGCCCTGAACCGGAGCGCGGACGCCGCGGGGGTGTGAGCGCGGAGCGGCCGGGCGCGGCCGGGCGCCGCGCGGTCCAGCCGAACGCGCTCACGGCGGTCAGCCGGAACCGCTCGGCGCGGTCCAGCCGCGCCCGCTCGTCCCGGTAGGCCGGATTCGCTCCTCGCGGTCAGTCGGTACCACTCCGCGCGGTCGAGTCGGATCCGCACGTCGTGGTCGGTCGGACCCGCTCCTCCCGGTCAGTCGCACCGCACGTCGCGGTCAGTCCGACCCTGATCCGGACCAGGAGTCGGACCCGGACCCGGACTCGGACGAGGAGTCCGACGAGGAGTCCGACGAGGAAGCGGACCCCGACGTGGAACCGGGCTTGAGCCGGGGCTTGGCGCCGGACCGGGACCCGGACTCCGCCTCCGCCTTCCTCGCCAGCTTCTCCTGCTTGCGCGCCTCCTTGAGGCGCTGCCTCTCCGCTCGTGTGATCTTGCGTTCGACGCCCACGCCGCCCATCAGCGCGAACCCGGTGATCGTCACGCGCGGCGAGTCCGGCGCCACCGGCTCCGTCGACTGCGTGGTCAGGTCGCCGAAGCCGCCCATGAAGCCGACGCCCTTGACGTTCACGTCCAGGCCCGGCGGCACCGTGACCGCGATCCCGCCCATGATCGTGAAGCAGCGGATCACGGTGTCGCGCTCCTCGAAGCGCGCCTCGCGCAGGTCGATCTCGCCGCCGCCCATCATCGCGAACCCCGTGAACCTGCGGCCCACGGTCCACGTGCCCTTGCGGCCGAAGCCGCCCCAGAAGGCGAACCCGCCACGCGAGGTGGCCGGGCCGCCGATCCGGCCCGCCCAGGAGGCCGGCGCACCGGACGAGGCGGCGGCCACGGCGACCGGGACGGCCGTGCCCGGCACCGGCAGGTCCCGGACCAGCGGTTCGAGCTCTCCGTGCGTGCGCGCCTTGTAGACGGCGTCCAGGCGCTCGTCGAACTCCTCCATGTCCAGCCGCCCCTCGGCGACCGCCTCACGCAGCACCTCTGCCACCCGCTCGCGCTCGGCGTCGGAGGCGCGCATCTCCGGAAGTCCACTGGTCATACGTTCCAGCCTAGTCAACTCAACGGCCCTGTCCCAGCGTTCGCGACGGCATCCGCGGCCGGGCCGGAGGTGCCGGCCCCGACGTTCACAGCGCCGACCGGCTGGGCCGGCGGTTCCAGCCCCGGCGTTCACAGCGTCGACCGGTCCGCGTACATCTTCGCGATCACCGCCTCGATGTCCGGCTCCCGCACCGACAGGTCCACCAGCGGATACCGCTGCGCCACCGCCGCCACCAGCGGCGCCGCCGAAACCGACGCCGGGAACGCCAGCCACTGCCGTGGACCCTCCACCCTCAGCACCCGCGCCCCCGCCACCTCGACCGGCGGCAGCTCGCGCTCCAGGTCCACCACCAGGGTCCGTTCGCTCTCGCCCACCTCGTGGAGTCCGGCGAGCGCCCCGTCGTACACCAGCCGCCCGTGGTCGATGACCATCACGCGCTTGCACAGCTGCTCGATGTCCGTCAGGTCGTGGGTCGTCAGCAGCACCGTCGTACCGCGCTCCGCGTTCAGGTCGCGCAGGAAGTCGCGCACCTTCGCCTTGGAGATCACGTCGAGCCCGATCGTCGGCTCGTCGAGGTACAGCACCTGCGGGTCGTGCAGCAGCGCCGCCGCGATGTCGCCGCGCATCCGCTGCCCCAGCGACAACTGCCGCACCGGTACGTCCAGCAGCTCACCCAGGTCGAGCTGTTCGACGCAGCGGGCCATGTTGGCCTTGAAGCGGTCGTCGGGGATGCGGTACATCCGGTGCATCAGCCGGTACGAGTCACGCAGCGGCAGGTCCCACCACAGCGTCGTCCGCTGGCCGAACACCACCCCGATGTGCCGCGCCAGCCGCGTCCGCTCCCGCGCCGGGTCGATGCCCGCGACCCGCACCCGCCCGCCGCTCGGGGTGAGGATGCCGGTGAGCATCTTGATGGTGGTCGACTTGCCCGCGCCGTTCGGCCCGATGTAGCCGACCATCTCACCGCGCGGAACCGCGAAGCTGATCCCGTCGACCGCCCGCACCCGTGTCTTCTCGCGCCGCAGCCGGCCCGTTCTGCGGCGTACGTCGAAGACCTTCTCGACGCCGTCCAGCGCGATGAAGTCACTTTCCATACGGCATCAGCTCCCCGTACTGCGGTACGAACGAAGGCCCACCCGCCACGCCGCCCCGGCCAGCGCGCAGCACACCCCCGCCACCAGCGGCGGCAGGAACGCGAACCAAAACGGCAGGTCGAGGGGGTACGGCAGGTCCAGCACGTACAGCGCCGGAAGCCAGTTGACGAAGGCCAGCGGCAGCACGAACGTCACCCCGCGCACGAGGTCCTTCGCGAAGACCGTCGGCGGGTACTGGAGCAGCGTGGTGCCGCCGTACGTGAAGGAGTTCTGCACCTCCGACGCGTCCTGCGCCCAGAACTGGAACGCAGCGCCCGCCACGAACACCGACGCGAAGATCACCGCCCCGCTCAGGATCATCACCGGCACCAGGAGCACCTTCAGCGGCGTCCACGCGATGTCCAGCACCGCCAGCGCGTACCCGAGCACCAGCAGCCCCTGCGTGATCCGCCCCAGCCTGCGCAGCGCGAAGCGGTCGGCCGCGATCTGCGCGAGGACCGGGACGGGGCGTACGAGCAGAGTGTCGAGCGTGCCGTCGCGCACCCGTCGGCCCAGCCGGTCCATGGACCCCATCACCAGGTCGGCCAGCCCGAAGGCGGCGCCCGCCGTCCCGTACAGGAAGGCCACCTCGGGCAGCGTGTAGCCGCCCAGCGCGTCGACGTGGGAGAACATCAGCAGGATGGCGACGAAGTCGAGGCCGGTCGCGGCGAAGTTGCCGAAGGCCGCCATGGCGAAGGAGGCCCGGTACGCCATCGTGGAGCGAATCCACATCGCCGCGATCATCCGGTACGCCCGGACCCCGGCCCGCAGCTGCCCGACGGCACCGAGCTTCTCCCCCAC
>NZ_VBVX01000367.1 GCF_005981925.1 Streptomyces albidochromogenes | reverse complement strand
GCCCCCGGAGCCGTCCGAACCGGAGCCGACCCCGCCGCCGCCCTCGGCGTCGCCGGCGGCGGACACGCAGACGGCGGCGATGGGGCAGCGGCGCGAAATGGTGCGGGAGCCGGAGGCATCGCCGCAGGTGGGGCCGGTGTAGCGACCTCGGTTTGCCATAAGTGGGGGAGGGTGCGTATGGTTATAGATCGTTTGATCCCATTGCCCGGCGCCGTTGAGTTCTCGTAAAGAACGAGGACCTGGAGCGCCCCGTGGCGCGTACTCTCCCTTACCGTGACTGACCGCACTGAGGCGGTCGATTTGCGATTGATTTGCGATTTCACGGAGTTTGGGCGCGTGCCGAGACTCCGAGAGGTTTCGCATTTCGTATGTCCATTTCCAGCACTGACCGCACCGCCATGCCCGAGAACGAGACGGTCGTAGCGACCGCCGACGTCATCGAGGCCGCAGAGGTCACCACCGAGTCCCCCGCCGAGATCTCCGAGCTCACCGAGAGCACCGACGCGATCGAGGCCGCCGAGGCCGACGAGGACACCGAGCCCTCTGTGACCTTCGCCTCCCTGGGCCTGCCGGACGGTGTCGTCCGCAAGCTCGCGCAGAACGGCGTCACCAGCCCCTTCCCGATCCAGGCCGCGACCATCCCGGACGCCCTGGCCGGCAAGGACATCCTCGGCCGCGGCCGCACCGGCTCCGGTAAGACGCTCTCCTTCGGTCTGCCGACCCTGGCCACGCTGGCCGGCGGCCACACCGAGAAGAAGAAGCCCCGCGCGATCATCCTGACGCCGACCCGTGAGCTCGCGATGCAGGTCGCGGACGCGCTTCAGCCGTACGGCGACGTACTCGGCCTGAAGATGAAGGTCGTCTGCGGCGGTACGTCCATGAGCAACCAGATCTACGCCCTGGAGCGCGGCGTCGACGTCCTCGTCGCCACCCCGGGCCGTCTGCGCGACATCATCAACCGCGGCGCGTGCTCGCTGGAGAACGTCCAGGTCGCCGTCCTCGACGAGGCCGACCAGATGTCCGACCTGGGCTTCCTGCCCGAGGTCACCGAGCTGCTCGACCAGATCCCCGGCGGCGGCCAGCGCATGCTCTTCTCCGCCACCATGGAGAACGAGATCAGCACGCTGGTCAAGCGCTACCTGACCAACCCGGTCACCCACGAGGTCGACAGCGCCCAGGGCAACGTCTCGACCATGACCCACCACGTCCTCGTCGTGAAGCCGAAGGACAAGGCGCCGGTCACGGCCGCGATCGCCGCCCGCAAGGGCCGCACGATCATCTTCGTCCGCACCCAGCTGGGCGCGGACCGCATCGCCGAGCAGCTCCAGGACTCGGGCGTCAAGGCCGACGCGCTGCACGGCGGCATGACGCAGGGCGCCCGTACGCGCGTCCTCGAGGACTTCAAGAAGGGTTACGTCAACGCCCTGGTCGCCACCGACGTCGCCGCCCGCGGCATCCACGTCGACGGCATCGACCTGGTGCTGAACGTCGACCCGGCCGGTGACCACAAGGACTACCTGCACCGCTCGGGCCGTACCGCCCGCGCCGGCAAGTCCGGTGTCGTCGTCTCCCTGTCGCTGCCGCACCAGCGCCGCCAGATCTTCCGCCTGATGGAGGACGCGGGCGTCGACGCCTCGCGCCACATCGTCGGCGGGGCCGGCGCGTTCGAGCCGGAGGTCGCCGAGATCACCGGCGCCCGTTCGCTCACCGAGGTCCAGGCCGACTCCGCGAACAACGCCGCCAAGCAGGCGGAGCGCGAGGCCAAGGAGCTCACCCGCGAGCTGGAGCGCGTCCAGCGCCGGGCGACCGAGCTGCGCGAGGAGGCCGACCGTCTGGTCGCCCGCGCGGCGCGCGAGCGTGGCGAGGACCCGGACGAGGCCGTCGCCGAGATGGCGAAGGCCGCCGAGGCCGAGCTGGCCGCCGCTGAGGCTGCCGCCGCTGTTCCGGCGCAGGCGCCGGAGCGTCGCGACGACCGCGGCAACTACCAGCGTCGCGACGACCGCGGTGGCGACCGTGGTGGTGACCGTGGCGGCTTCCGCCGGGACGACCGCGGTGGTGACCGTGGCGGCTTCCGCCGGGACGACCGCGGTGGCGAGCGCGGTGGTTTCCAGCGCCGTGACGACCGTCCGGCGGGTGGCGACCGTGGTGGCCGTCCGTTCGAGCGTCGTGACGACAACCGTGGCGGCGGCTTCCGCCGTGACGACAACCGTGGTGGCGGCGAGCGCGGTGGTTTCCAGCGCCGTGACGACCGCCCGGCGGGTGGCGACCGTGGTGGCCGTCCGTTCGAGCGTCGTGACGACAACCGTGGCGGCGGCTTCCGCCGTGACGACAACCGTGGTGGCGGCGAGCGCGGTGGTTTCCAGCGTCGTGACGACCGCCCGGCCACCGGTGGCGGCTTCCGCTCCGGCGGCGCCGACCGTCCGTTCAACCGCGACCGACGTGACGACCGTCCGGCCACCGGCGGCGGCTTCCGCACCGGCCACGACCGCCCGCAGGGCCGTCGTGACGACCACCGTGGCAGCGGCACGGCGACCGGCTCCTTCGGCCGCCGCGACGACAAGCCCCGCTGGAAGCGCAGCTGATAGCTGATCAGCTCGGCGGCGTAACCCGCTGACCTGCGAAAGCGGGCCCGTTCTTCACGAACGGGCCCGCTTTTCGTTTCCCTGTCCCCCGCCCCAGCGCCTCCTGCCACGTTCCGCCCACGCCACGGCGGCTGCGCCTTGCACCACGGGACCTGCCGGGAAGGTCTCTGGACGACCTGGTCGCCCGTCAGGCGTCGACCGGCGACATGTACTTCCTCGCCGGTGCGGCGGCAGCAGGCTCGCGGCCACGGTGAAGATCGGCTCGAACTGGAAGTCGTACGAGCGGATCGCCGGCGTCGGTGATCCGACCGGTGACGGCACCGGACGGCAGGGCTGCGAGGGCCTGTTCTGGAGCCGGTGGTCCCTGTGACGGGCCCGGTAACCGATACCCGATCGGCTACCGGGTCCGCTGCGGCTATGCTCGGGGGTGATTCGCCGAGGGCCGTTAGCTCAATTGGCAGAGCAGCGGACTTTTAATCCGTTGGTTGTGGGTTCGAGTCCCACACGGCCTACCACCCGAGGCGTCCGGGTCATTCCGGTCGCCCCGCACGTCAGCGCCCCGTCCGGACGGTTCCGGCGGGGCGCTTCCGTGTCTCCGGACGGCGTGCTCCGACGTGCGCGTGCGGTGGGGCGTAGCAAGACTGTGGGCATGACGGAAAAGGCACTCCTCGAAGGCGGGCCGGACGATCTGCGGGAGCGGATCGTGCCGATCACGCCGCCCGGGAAAGAGTTGAAGATCCCGCACCGCGGCGGATACGAGCATTTCAAGGTCACGGCGCGGCACCAGGACACCGACCAGGGACGCGTGACGGTGTACGCGTGGTGGGAGCGTACGGAGATCGCCGAGTAACGCCGTCGCGGGGGAGGCGGGTTGGGCGGTGTCCCGCGCGGGTGCCGTCACAGCCCGGGTGGGCGTTCGCGGCCGTGGTGCCGGCCGTGCGAGCCGCGTGGGGCGTGTGGTCGGGGGCGGCTCCCCGATGGCGTACAGTTGGGTTCAACGACGCGGGGTGGAGCAGCTCGGTAGCTCGCTGGGCTCATAACCCAGAGGTCGCAGGTTCAAATCCTGTCCCCGCTACTGAAGAAGAAAACGAAGGCCCGGATCTCGGAAGAGATCCGGGCCTTCGTCGTGTCCGGGCGCTTCCGCGTCCCCCGTTCGGTCGGCCCCCGATGGCCGCGCGGCGCGGCTGCGGCCAGCCTGGGCTGGGCGCGGTACGGTCCGCGGCCGGGTGCGGCGAGCAGGAGACCACTGGTGGGGAAGCTGGGCGGAGCGGCGGACGGACGCGGCGGGGGCAGGGCGGCTTCGCGGTTCGTCCGGGCGCTGCCCGTGCTGCTGATCGTCGGCGGGTGCGCCTTCGACGTCACCACGCCGCCGAACTTCACCGCGTCGCCGCTCTTCGCGGCCGCCCCGCTGATCGCCGCCCCGCTGTCCTCGTTCCGCAACACCCTGGTGACCGGGGGCGTCGCCGTCGCCGCCGTCGTGGGGCTGCATCTCTACAACGGCACCTCGACACACGTCGAGTCCGTGACCGAGCTGATCACCGTGGTGACCGTCGCCGTCCTCGCGCTGCTCATCAACCGTGTCGTACGCCGCAGCGGCCGGCAGCTCGCCTCCGCCCGCACCATCGCGGAGGCGGCCCAGCGCGCCGTGCTCCCCGTACCGGCGGACCGGATCGCCGGGCTGCACATCGCCGCGCGGTACGAGGCCGCTCAGGCGGACGCCTTCATCGGCGGGGACCTGTTCGCCGTCCAGGACACGCCGTCCGGGGTGCGGCTGGTGGTCGGCGACGTACGCGGGAAGGGGCTCGGCGCGGTGGAGGCGGTCGCCGTCGTCGTCGGGGCCTTCCGGGAGGCCGCTGAGCAGGAGAGCGCGCTCGACGGGGTGGCGCGGCGGCTGGAGCGGGCGCTGACGCGGGAGGGTGCCCGGCGCGACGGGCTCGACGCCTTCGAGGGCTTCACGACGGCCGTACTGGCCGAGATCCCGCACGGCCGGGGCGTCGTGCGGTTCGTCAACCGGGGCCACCCGGAACCGCTCCTGCTGTACGCCGACGGCGACCTCGCGCGGATCGTGCCGCCCGAGGCCGCGCTGCCGCTGGGGATGGGCGACCTGGGCGCCTGGCCGGACCGGACGCTGGAGTGCGCGTTCCCGCCCGGCGCCACGCTGCTGCTCTACACCGACGGCCTGTCCGAGGCACGGAACGCCGCCGGTGTCTTCTACGATCCGGCCGCCCGGCTGCGCGGCCGGATCTTCCCCGGCCCCGACGAGCTGCTGGACGCGCTCGTTGCCGACGTACGGCTGCACACGGCCGGGGCGGCCACGGACGACATGGCCCTGCTGGCGGTCGGGCGGCCCGCCGAGGGGCAGCAGGACCGCCGCAGGACGGTGGGCCTGGTCAGGCGGCCGGGGTTGCCGGAGGAGCGAACCAGTGCAGGCTCTGGCCGTGCGGGGCCGTGAAGGCGACCGCGCGTTCGTCGAGGGCGAGGGTGAGCAGGTGCTCGTCGTCGGGGGCGGGGGCGTCGAGCCAGGGCAGGACGGTGTGGTGCTCGTTGGAGATCCAGTGGCCGGGCAGCTCGCGGACGAGCGCGGCGAACTCCTCGCGGCGGGCGAGCGGCAGGTAGGTCAGTACGGCGGTGTGGAAGACGACCAGGGTGGCGTCGTCGGGGGCCTCGGCGGCCAGCGCCGGGAGTTCGTCTACGAGGTCGCCGTGCACGATGCGGGGCCCGGGCGCCGTACGGACGGCCTCGATGGCGGCGAGTTGCTGACGCGGGCGCTCGGTGCGGCCGGGCCAGATCAGTGACTGGAGCCAGCGGACGTCGTCCGCGTCGGTGGGGTCGAGGGGGTTCAGGTCGATGCCGGCCCGCCAGGCGATGTCCGGGAGCGCGGCGGGCAGGGGCGCGAGGCCGACCGTGCGGCAGTCGAAGGTGACGGGGGAGTCGCCCAGGACGGGACCGCCGTCGTAGCGGTAGGCGTAGCGGTCCGGATGGAGGCACAGGCCGGCGGAGGCGCCGGCCTCGATGAGGGCGAGGGGCTGGGGGAGCGCGGCGAGGAGGGGCAGCAGGGTGGCGCAGCGGGCGGGCTCGTTGGTCTGGGTGAAGCGGGCCAGCATGACGGCGCGTACGGCGTCCCAGTGGGCCAGGGTCCAGTCGCGGAAGGGCGCCCAGCGCTCGTAGGGGCCGCCGAGGTACCGGACGGCGGCCAGGAGGAGGTTGGGCTGCTGCTTGTTGCCGGGCGGGAGGGCGGCGACGAGGGTGCAGAGG
>NZ_VBVX01000366.1 GCF_005981925.1 Streptomyces albidochromogenes | reverse complement strand
CGCCGGCCCCGGCTCACGTCACCCCCCCGTCTCGACGCCGCGGATGACATCGCGCGCAACCTCCGGCCAACACCCGGCGAACTGCATGACATGCAGTCAGCCGGGTTGCCCGCAGCGGTACTTCACTCCGCGAAGAACTCCCGCAGCACCGGGGCCAGTACGTGCGGTGCCACGTCGTGGACCTGGCCCGTCAGGGTGCGGTGGCGGCCGCGCGGCACCGCGCCCGCCACCCGCCGGGCCGCCTCCCGCATCGCCGGTGGGCTCGCGCCGCCGTCGACGACGAGCACCGGCTGCCTCACCGAACCCAGCCGTTCCACCGGCACCGTGCCGTCGCCCATCACCGCGTCGTCGTACGCCAGAGTCGGCGCCACCGCCTCCAGCTCCGGCCACATCGGCGAGCCGCGCAGGTGCGCGACCACGTCGGGCGCCATGCCCGCCATCGACAGGAAGAGCTCGGCGGCGCCCCCGAGGTCACCCGCGCCGAGCAGCTCCCCGAGCCGCGCGGTGTACCGCGCCCCGGCGGCCCTGTCCGCCGGCCCGGCCGCTGTGAAGGGCGGTTCGTACACGGCGATCCGCTCGAACGGCACGCCGCTCGCCGCCGCCTCCAGGACCAGCGCCCCGCCCGACGACATGCCGTACGCCGACACCGGTCCGCCCTGGTCCTCGACCAGGGCCGCCAGGTCCTCGACCTCGCGCGCGACCGCGTAGGGGGCGGTGTCCCCGCTGCCCCCGCGACCGCGCCTGTCGTACGTGAGGACGCCGAAGCGCGGCGCGAGCAGCGCCGCCAGCGGCGCCTCGGCGGCGCCCGTCGCGAACGCGCCGCCCACCAGGACCAACGGCGGTCCGTCGCCGAGCCGTTCACAGGCCAGGGGCGTGCCGTCACGAGACATCACTTTGCTCATGAGGTGCTGACCGCGCGGCGTCCCGGAACTCATCGCTCCCGGGCGAAGAATCTCACCGCGAACCGACGACCTCCGTCTCGTAGAAGCAGAAGTGCCCCTTCACGGCGGCCACTTCCGGCTTCGGGTCCAGGTAGGCCCACACCAGATCCGCCGCGCCCGGCACCGACCAGTACGAGGCGTACCCCTTGAAGGGGCAGTGGGTGCGCTTGTCCGAAGGCGTCAGGAGGTCGGTCCTGACGTCGTCGGGCGGCAGGTAGTAGCGCACCGGCAGGCCCGTCTCGCGCAGCAGCAGCGGACGGCGGCTCTCCGCCAGCACCCGCCCCCCGTACGTGACGCGCACATGCTCGGTGCCCTGCTCGACGGTGATGCGGTGTCCTGCGGTCACGGGCGGCTCTCTCCTCGGTCGGTGGGGTGCGGCGGCCCGGTCGGTGAGGTGCGGCGGCCGTCTCCCTCTCCAGCGTCCGTGCGGCGTAGGTTCTTCCCCATGGCACTGAACATCTGCGTCTTCCTCTCCGCCGCCGACCTCGACGAGCGCTACACCCGCCCCGCCCGGGAATTCGGCGAACTGATCGGCAAGGCGGCCACACCCTGGTGTGGGGCGGCTCGGAGGCCGGGCTGATGAAGGTCGTCGCGGACGGCGTGCAGGAGGCCGGCGGGCGGCTCGTCGGCGTCTCGGTGGAGTTCCTGCACAGAGTGGCGCGACAGGACGCCGACGAGATGGTGATCGCCAAGGACCTCGCCGAGCGCAAGGCACTGCTGCTCGCCAAGTCCGACGCGATCGTCGTCATGGTCGGCGGCACCGGCACGCTGGACGAGGCCACCGAGATACTGGAGCTGAAGAAGCACGGTCTGCACGGCAAGCCGGTGGTGCTGCTGAACACGGCGGGCTTCTACGACGGCCTCAAGCTCCAGTTCCAGCGGATGGAGGCGGAGGGCTTTCTGCCCGTACCCCTCACCGACCTGGTGTTCTTCGCCGAGGACGGCGTCGCGGCACTCGCCTACCTTGAGGAGTCGACCGGCGTCCAGTGATGCGAGCATGGGCGCCATGGCTACACATGTGATCACTGGAGCGGGGTCCGGCATCGGCGCGGCCGTCGCCCGCCGCCTGCACGAGCGCGGCGACGACGTCGTCCTGATGGCCCGCGACGCGGGCCGCGCCAAGCAGCTCGCGGACGTCTTCCCGGGCGCCCGTACGCTCGTCGGCGACCTCGCCAACCCCGACCGGCTCTCCTGGGCGTTCTCGCACCAGCCGATGCCGGAGCGGGTGGACTCGCTGCTGCACATCGCGGGCGTCGTCGACCTCGGCCGCATCGGCGACCTGGGCACCAAGACCTGGCACAGCCAGCTCAATGTGAACCTGGTCTCCCCCGCCGAGCTGACCCGGCTCTTCCTGCCCCAACTGCGCCAGGACAAGGGCCACGTGGTCTTCGTCAACTCCGGCGCCGGGCTGACCGCGCACGCCGAATGGGGCCCGTACGCCGCCAGCAAGCACGGCCTGAAGGCCCTGGCCGACTCCCTGCGCCAGGAGGAGCACGGCAACGGCGTGCGCGTCACCTCCGTCTACCCGGGACGCACCGCCAGTGCCATGCAGGAGAAAGTCCACCAGCAGGAGGGCAAGGAGTACGACCCGTCCCGCTGGATCGACCCCGAGTCGGTCGCGACGACGATCCTGATGGCCCTCGACCTCCCGCGCGACGCCGAGGTCAACGACCTGACCGTGCGGCCGGGCCGATGAGCGCGCACGAGAGCGGTCACGTGTGGGGTCCGGCGACCGGCGTCGGGTCCATGCCGGGCGGGGACGCCCGCGAGACCGCCAGGACCGTCACCGGGTCGTTCGAGGACTTCCCGTACCTCGCGGAGCTGCCCGCGCGCGGCCCCGGCGCCGACATGATCGGCCGGACCGCAGGAATGCTCGCCGAGATGTACGTCCACCTCGAACCCAGCGGCTGGCGCTTCAGCGACCGGCCGGGGCGCGACACCCGGCGCGCCCGGTCCTGGCTGGGGGAGGACCTCGACGCGCTGGAGGAGTTCACCCAGGGGTACACGGGGCCGCTGAAGGTGCAGGCCGTCGGGCCGTGGACGCTGGCGGCGTCGCTGGAGCTGCGTGGCGGCGAGGCGGCGCTCGGCGACCCGGGCGCCGTCCGCGACCTCGCGGGCTCGCTGGCCGAGGGCCTGCGGGCGCACCTCGCCGAGGTGCGGCGGCGGGTGCCGGGGGCGCGGGTCGTGCTCCAGCTGGACGAGCCGTCGCTGACGGCCGTGCTGCGCGGGCAGGTCAGGTCGGCGAGCGGGTACCGGACGTACCGGGCCGTGGACCGCCAGGTCGTCGAGGGGACGCTGCGCGAGGTGATGGGGGCGGCCGACGGGCCGGTCGTCGTCCACTCCTGCGCGCCGGACGTGCCGTTCGCGCTGCTGCGCCGGGCCGGCGCCTCGGGGGTCTCGTTCGACTTCTCCCTGCTCACCGAGCGTGACGAGGAGTCGATCGGCGAGGCGGTCGAGGGCGGTACGCGGCTGTTCGCCGGAATCGTGCCGGGCACCGACACGGCATTGTCCGACCCGGCCGGTAGCGTCATGGGTGTCAGGACGCTGTGGCGCAGGCTGGGGCTGAATCCGGGGACTCTGGCCGAGTCCTTGGTGATCACCCCGTCGTGCGGGCTCGCGGGGGCGTCCCCCGCGTACGCGCGCGCCGCGCTCGCGCACTGCGCCAGGGCGGCGAGATCGCTCGCGGACAACCCTGAGTAACGGGAATCGGAAACGGGAGGACAAGACGGTGGCTGGCGAACAGCAGGCGGCGGTACCCGCGGAGGCGCGGGAGCGGCACGCACACCTCGCTGAGCAGGTCGAGGAGCACCGCTTCCGGTACTACGTGAAGGACCAGCCGGTCATCAGCGACGCGGAGTTCGACCAGCTGCTGCGGACGCTGGAGGCGCTGGAGGACGAGTACCCCGAGCTGCGGACGCCCGACTCGCCGACCCAGAAGGTCGCGGGGGCGTACGAGACGGAGTTCACGGCCGTCCAGCACCGCGAGCGCATGCTCTCCCTCGACAACGCCTTCGACGACCTGGAGCTCGCGGCCTGGGGGGAGCGCGTCGCGAACGAGCTCGGGGCCGTCCCGTACCACCTGCTGTGCGAGCTGAAGGTGGACGGCCTCGCGGTCAATCTGACGTACGAGAAGGGCCGGCTGACCCGGGCCGCGACGCGCGGCGACGGGCGCACCGGCGAGGACATCACGCCCAACGTCCGTACGATCGCGGGCATCCCGGACCGCCTGCGGGGGGACCGGATCCCGGACCTGGTCGAGATCCGCGGCGAGGTCTACTTCCCGATGGAGAAGTTCCAGGAGCTGAACGCCCGTCTGGTGGCCGCCGAGGACAAGCCGTTCGCCAATCCGCGCAACGCGGCGGCCGGCTCGCTGCGGCAGAAGGACCCCAAGGTCACCGCGAGCCGCCCGCTGCACATGGTGGTGCACGGCATCGGCGCCCGCGAGGGCTTCGAGATCGACCGTCTGTCGCAGGCGTACGAGCTGCTGCGCGAGTGGGGTCTGCCGGTCGCCCGGCACAACAGGGTCGTGAACGACCTCGCGGGCGTACGGGAGTTCATCGCGTACTTCGGTGAGAACCGGCACTCCGTGGAGCACGAGATCGACGGCGTCGTCGTCAAGCTCGACGAGATCCGGCTCCAGGGCCGGCTCGGCTCCACCTCGCGGGCGCCGCGCTGGGCCATCGCCTGGAAGTACGCGCCGGAGGAGGTCAACACCAAGCTGGTCAACATCCGGGTCGGCGTCGGGCGCACGGGACGTGTGACGCCGTACGCCCAGGTGGAGCCGGTGACGGTGGCCGGCTCCGAGGTCGAGTTCGCCACCCTGCACAACCAGGAAGTGGTGAAGGCCAAGGGCGTGCGCATCGGGGACACGGTGGTGCTGCGCAAGGCCGGCGACGTCATCCCGGAGATCCTGGGGCCGGTGGCGGACCTGCGGGACGGCAGCGAGCGGGAGTTCGTGATGCCCTCCGAGTGCCCCGAGTGCGGTACGCCGCTGCGGCCGATGAAGGAGGCCGACATCGACCTGCGCTGCCCCAACGCCCGTTCCTGCCCTGCCCAGTTGCGGGAGCGACTCTTCTACCTGGCGGGCCGCAAGTCCCTCGACATCGAGAACTTCGGGTACGTCGCGGCGGCCGCGCTCACCCGCCCGCTGGAGCCGGCCCAGCCGCCGCTGCGCGACGAAGGCGACCTCTTCGACCTGAAGGTCGAGCAGCTGCTGCCCATCAAGTCGTACGTCCTGGACCAGGATTCCGGGCTGCCCAAGCGCGACCCGAAGACGGGCGAGGAGAAGATCGTCACCTTCTTCGCCAACCAGGAGGGTGAGCCTAAGAAGAACACCCTCGCCATGCTGGAGAACATCGCGGCTGCGAAGCAGCGACCGCTGGCCCGCGTCATCACCGGCCTCTCCATCCGCCACGTGGGGCCGGTGGCGGCGGAGGCGCTGGCCCGCGAGTTCCGCTCGCTGGAGCGGATCGAACAGGCCACGGAGGCGGAACTGGCCGCCGTGGAGGGCGTGGGATCCACCATCGCCGCCTCGCTCAAACAGTGGTTCGAAGAGGACTGGCACCGGGAGATCCTGCGCAAGTGGCGGGCGGCCGGGGTCCGGACGGAGGAGGAGGGGGCCGGCGAGGAGCAGGGGCCGCGCCCGCTGGAGGGTCTCACGGTCGTGGTGACCGGGACCCTGCAGAACTACACCAGGGATGGCGCGAAAGAGGCGCTCCAGAGCCTCGGGGCAAAAGTGACCGGATCTGTTTCAAAGAAGACCGGATTTGTGGTGGTGGGCGACAGTCCCGGTTCGAAGTACGACAAGGCCATGCAGTTGAAGGTGCCCGTCCTGAACGAAGAAGGATTTGCCGTCCTTTTGGCGGAGGGTCCGGACGCGGCACGTGAAGCGGCTGTGCCGAGCGAGGAGTAGGGG
>NZ_VBVX01000365.1 GCF_005981925.1 Streptomyces albidochromogenes | reverse complement strand
CGGCTCGATGAGCGACCACAGTTCGTCCGACACGATCCACGGCCGCGACTGACGTTTCCCCACGACCGGACCAACGACCACCCAAGTCGAAAGTCACTTGATCAACAACTTCTGTTAGGGCCTCTAAGTCGGCCCTATGACAGCAGACCTGGTCCAGGACTCATGGACTCGCATCGACGCGTGGCTGCGCGAGCACGCGCCCCGCACTTTCGCCACGCTTCGACCGCCCGCAGGAGATCAGGAGATCGCAGCAGCGCAAGAGGAACTGGGTGTCACCTTTCCTCCGCACCTGGTCGCTTCACTCCTCCGATACAACGAAGCGCTGGAGGGGCCTGAGGCTTTCCGGTTCAGCACGGGCGACCGGCTGCTCGGAGTGAGCGGGATCCTCGGGGATACCGGGTTCATGCGCGGCATCGGCCAAGGCCTCGACGGGGAGGCCGAGGGCTACTGGCTTCGCGGCTACGTAAAGTTCGGTTCCTATGACGTGACGTCGGACGGTCTCCTGATGGATTGCCGTACTGAGCGGGACTCCTTCGGTGCGATCGGACGGTTCTTCGACGAGACGGGCACCAGTTTTAAGGCAGGCCGACTCGCTGGGTGAGTATCTGGCCGAAGTGGCCGACACGCTTGAGCGCGGCCAGGAGGCTGGTGTCGTCACCTTCAACGGCCGACTGTTCTGGGAGGCGCCTCTGCCTGCCAGGCCGGAGTGCAGTGCCGACGAGCCCCTTCCCGCACCGGATGAGCAGCTGCCGGAGCTGGACCTGTCCCACAGGTCCACCGGCCTCCTCCACGTGAGCCACCTGGACGGACATGAGGAACTCGGTGCACTGATCGCAGTCCTGCCGTATGAGCAGGTGGTTGAGGCCGCGCAGAGACAGCTGCGCAGACTGGCGGTCGAAACGGGGCTGAACAAATACCCGGAGGTCAAGGCAGCCCTGGACGCGTGGGAGCGTGGTGTGGCCCTACCGCGGCCGGACCAAACCGGCGCGCTGGCCTTGCGACTCCGTGCGGTGCTCGCCCAGGCCGACGCCGGCCGAGACGTCACTCGCAGGTGGGCCGCGGAGAAGATAGCCCTCGGGATCTGGGGGTCCCCCTACAGATCCGTGTGCGAGAGCGCGGAGACCCGGAGTCACTTCACTCTCGACTGGCGTGTGGATCTGCATGCGGACCTGGGCAATCCGCCACTGCCACCGATACCTGACGAGCGGTTTTGGGGGGCGCTGCGCAACCCCGCCATCGACTCCAGTTGGTACGCGGCTCAGTACACCCAAGATCAGGACTGACCCCAGGGGTCTCGGTTCCGTGTGAGCGCTTCATGTGGTGGGTATCGCCAGATGAAGCGCTCGGCCAAACTGATGGATCGTGAAGAGCAACGAGCGAGGCCCCGGCCTGTTGATCGAGATGTCTGACGACTCAATCACGTTGCTTGGAGGACTCGTTGGCCGTCCATCCTGCCGCACTCGACCTGCCGCATGCACTCGCGGAGTGGGTCACCATGCTGATCGTCACCCGTGAGGGTAACCGCCGCTGCAAGCTCCGTCCGTCTCAACGCGCCATGGTGGCACTGGTGTACCTGCCCGAGCACACTACTCTGGCGAAGATCGCAGCCGGTTTCGGGATCAGCGAGTCGACCGCTCACGCCTACACGAGAGCGGTCGTCGATCTGCTCGCCGGCCAGGCGCCAGGCCTGCTGAAGACGCTGCGCGAGCACGAACCGGACTTCGTCCTCCTTGACGGCACCCTCGTCGAGTGCGACCGGGTCGGCGTCGGCCGGGCCGATTACTCCGCCAAGCACCGGCGGCACGGCGTAAACGTGCAGCTCGTCACCGACCCGCGCGGCCGGCTGCTGTGGCTCTCGCCCGCTCTGCCCGGTCGCGCCCACGACCTGACCGCTGCTCGCACCCACCGAATCATCCGGATCTGCGAGCGCCAGGGCGTTGCCATCGTGGCCGATCTCGCTTACCAGGGCACTGGCCCATGGCTGACCACCGCCATCAAACACAGACCCCTGCAGGAACTCACCCCCACCGAGGGAGGCCTCAATCAAGCACTGGCCGCAGTGCGAGCACCCGTCGAACGCGGCGTCGCAAGGCTGAAGTCCTGGCAGATCCTTCCGCAGGGCCCGATGCAGCCAGGACCACACAGTGGTGATGGGTCTTGCCGATGTCCGTACCCGCCCAGATCTGGGCCACCAGTTCCTCCGGTCGTTCGATGAAGCTCTGCTCTCCCGGACGACCTCGCCGGCGTGGTCCTACTCAGCGATCCGCCCGCGGGCGTTCGCAGCTCCTAATCAGCGGCCGAGTCGTCGTGAGACACCGGGCGGCCAGGTTAGGGGAGCCATCGAGGGCAACCGCATGAAAGCCATACCCGGTGTCTCCGGGCCTCTGGACCTTACGACGGCCCGTCCAACCCGCGAACAAGGTAGGACCGCATCACGTCAATCGCCAAGGCCATCCTCACACTGGAGCGGCAACGCTGAAGAAGCTCAATGCCGCCATTCAGGCTCACTTCACCCGCCTCATGCTGGACTGGGCTGCTTCGATCGTCTCCAACGATCCTGTGCATAGCGCCAGCTTCATGGACGACGACTGGGTGATCGTCTCCCAGCCGGGCGCCGCTCGAAGGCCTCGCCCTGGTCGAATCCGGGGAGCTAACCCACTCGGCCATGGATCTCGTCAGCAATGGGGACATGATCTACGACTCCTGGGGCGGTTTGGTTCTGGGTCCGACACCTGCGGCAGACGGACTTCCCCGTGTGACAGACGGGCGGGCGTCCGGCGGAGGGTGTCGGCTGACACCGGCAACGCGGTGGGACTCCTGTCGCCGCCCTGGCGCCCTAATCGCAGAGTGAAATGGCCGAGTCTGTTCTGTCTGGGTTCCGGGTGGGTAGGTTGCGATTAAGTCCCCATGAGGGAGGCTGCTCGATGCCGTGGTTCGTATGGCTACTCGCCGCCGGGGTGCTTGGTGTCGCAGAGTTTTTCACCCTGACGTTGGTTCTCGGGTTGCTGGCGGGCGCTGCGCTGGTTGCCGCCGTGGTCGCTGGTGTAGGCGTCGGCCTTCTCGGCCAGCTTGTGGCGCTCGGAGTGGCGGCAGCGGCGGGACTCCTCATCATCCGTCCTGTCGCCCTGCGGCAGATGGCACAGACGCCCCTTACACGTGAGGGCAGCGATGCGCTGATCGGCAAACGGGCCGAGGTCATGCAGGAGGTCACCGCGAGCCGCGGCCTGATCAAGATCTCCGGTGAGGAATGGTCCGCTCGCGCTCTCGACGAGAGCCTCGTGATCCCGGTGGGAGCGCTGGTGGATGTCATGGAGATTGAGGGCGCCACAGCGGTCGTCTATCCCCGCGAACTCCTTCCGTGAACGGCTGAACACATAGCTACGGAGGAACTGTGGATCCGGTTGTCATCCCGATTCTTGTGGCGGCGATCGTTGTCGTCTTCCTCGTTGCCGCCTCAGTGCGGGTCGTCCCGCAGGCGCGCCGCTACAACATCGAGCGGTTCGGCCGGTACCGGCGGACTCTGCAACCCGGCCTCAACTTCGTCGTCCCGGTGGCGGACCGTGTCAATACCAAACTCGACGTGCGCGAGCAGGTGTATTCGTCCGCCCCCAAGCCCGTGATCACCGAGGACAACCTCGTGGTGAACATCGACACCGTGCTCTACTACCAGATCACCGACCCGCGGGCGGCGGCCTACGAGGTCGCTGACTATCTGCAGGCCATCGATCAGCTCACCGTGACCACGCTGCGGAACGTCATCGGCTCCATGGACCTGGAGGAGACGCTCACCTCACGCGAGGAGATCAACGCCAGGCTCCGTGCCGTCCTCGACGACGCCACCGGCAAGTGGGGCATCCGCGTCAACCGCGTCGAGATCAAGGCCATCGATCCACCGCACACCATTAAAGAGGCGATGGAGAAGCAGATGCGGGCCGAGCGTGACAAGCGCGCGGCAATCCTGCACGCCGAAGGGGAGCGGCAAGCCAAGATCCTGACCGCCGAGGGCACGAAGCAGAAGGACATCCTGGAGGCACAGGGCACGCAGCAAGCCATGATCCTGCGGGCGGACGGCGAGGCGAAGGCGGTGGAGCGGGTCTTCCAAGCCGTCCATCGCAACAACGCCGACCCGAAGATCCTGGCCTACAAGTACCTGGAGACGCTTCCACATCTGGCGAAGAGCGACAACAACACTTTCTGGGTGATCCCAGGCGAACTGACCGAGGCAGTTCGTGCCGTCACCCACGCATTCAGTGATCAGTCGGCGATGGGTCTCCCCGCATCCGCGCACCGGGAGGAAGCGACCACTACCGATGCCGACGGCGCGCCGGACGAAGGCGGGGCGCCGGAGCTCGAGGCGGGCTCGCCGCTTTCGCTCGACGCCGCCGCGGCTGCCGACGAGGTCGCGAAGCAGGCCGACGCCGTAGTGAGCGACGCGAAGGCCGAGGCCGAGGCGGCGAGGGCGCCCCAGGTGCCGGGCCGAGGGCAGACGCCCGACGGTTGAGCGCCGACGGCGAGAGCCCCGGGAACCGCGACATCACGCCGCGCAGACCGTCGGCGCCCCGGATGCCGCCATGCTGGCCGCCGATAGTGTCGGCGGAGGCGCGCCTCACCGGTTTACGTGTAGCCGGGGTCATCCGTTGCCCGTCTCGCTGCTCGGAACGCCGTTCGTACCGCGCAGTAAGCGGCGCTGGAGACCCACTGCGCGCGGCCGCTCACTCGGACGGGGGCCAAGGTAGCGGATCACTCGCCGACCCGGCGACGAGGCACCCGGTGGCCACGGCGGTGCCGGTACAGGTACCGGCAGGGGTGACGGTCCAGATCGGGGGGCACTGAAGCCCCCGATCTCGGCGACGGCGACGGTGCTCATCGCGGCGGCACGGAGCAGTCCGGCGAGAGGACAATGGGCAGCGCTCGGCCCTTGATCACCGTTGTGTGCCTCCGGGTGGTCGTCTGTGTGCGACCGACAGGACCGATCAGAGGCTGTACTGGAGCAGGGTGGCCGCGTCGACGGTACCGAGGAGGCTGGGCTGGTCGCCCTCGTAGTCGACGACCAGGACGACGGGACGACCGGTGCGTTCCATGAGCGAGGCCATCTGAACCGGTGAGGCATCAGGGTCCGCGGCAAGTGCGGAGCGCGCCAGGGCCGTGAGCCCGACCTCGACGACACGGCGCTGGTGCGGTCACCGGACGAGCTGGCGGCCCTGATCGGGCCGCACGCGGACTATCTGGAGCTGACTGTCCGTCGCTACGCGAGTGGGTGGCGAAGCCCGGCGTAGCGCTCAGACGCCGACGAGGAACGCGTCCATGTTCGTCGAGCTCTGCCACGCACCACAGGCCGCGAGCCCGGAAGCGGGCGAGGCCACGCCTCATGCGGCTGACGGCCTTGCGGGTGGGGACGGATCAGACGCCGCCCATGTTCCGCTCGAGCGGAGGTGAGCAGGGCGCCTCCTGCCGAACTCTCCGCGCGAGCGGCTCTGTCCACAGGCCGCGCTCCAAGTCCCGGTCATGCCGGAGGCCACTGTCGCTTCGCCGCTCGGTCCGATGACCCAGGACGCGGCGATGAGCGTCTACAACTTCCCAGAGGCCAGTGAGCGGCGAAGACGCTTCGATGGGAGCGCCACATCCTGGTTGGGTCACTCAGATGCGCCAGGTGCGAATGCGGTCGGCTGCCTGATAGACGCTGGTCTTACCGGCCTGGATGTCGCGGACCAGGTCGACCATGGCGCCGTACGGAGCATCGATGCCCTCGCCGGAGGCGTGCATGTAGGCGGCGGTGACCTGGCAGGCGTAGAGACTGTTGCGGTAGGGCAGTGGCTGCCGGCGTACCAGGGTGTGGAGCAGGGCGGCGCCGCGCCAGGCGGGGTCGGGGTCGGC
>NZ_VBVX01000364.1 GCF_005981925.1 Streptomyces albidochromogenes | reverse complement strand
GGGGTGGCGGGCTCCTCCACCGAGACGCCGAAGTCCGTGGCGATGCCGGCCAGCCCGTTGGCGTAGCCCTGGCCCACCGCGCGCACCTTCCACGCGCCGTTGCGGAGGTAGATCTCCACGATCACGAGCGCTGTCTCGGAGCCGAGCTGCGGCGGGGTGAACGTCGCGATGGCGGCGCCGTCGTCGCCCCGCACCGTGGCGGTGGGCTCGATGCCCTGGAAGGTCTGCCCGGCGGCGTCCGGGCTCGCCGTCACCACGATCTTCTCGATGCCCGGCGGGACCGCGGCGGTGTCGACCACGATGGCGTCGGGTGCGGTGCCGCCGCCGGAGCGGTAGGTGACGCCGGGGCCTGTGGGCTGGTTGTAGAAGATGAAGTCGTCGTCCGAGCGGACCTTGCCGTCGGCGGTGAGCAGCAGGCCCGATACGTCGAGCCGCACGGGGGCGGCGACATCCACGGCCACGCGGGCGGTGGGGAGCGGGATGTTCGAGCCGGGGGTCATTGCGGTCATGCCAAAGCTAACGACCGGGGCGGCATTGCCGTTCCCTTGTCCGTCACCCGTTGCGCGGGTGATTCTTCGCCACCCGCTCGTTGCCGTGTTTGTACGCCCCGGTCCAGCGCGCCATGACCAGCTGGCCGTCGCCCGCCTCGGCCTCGGCCAGGAACCTCTGCGCGCGAGCGCCCCGCAGGGTGCCCGCGGGGCGTCCGTGGTGGGTGATCGCGACGGTGCCGTCGGCGAACCGCTCGTACCTGAATCCGTGGGGGCGTGGCATGACCGTATGGTGCCCCGCCCCGGCCGTCGCCGTCGCGGGGTTTTCGGGCGGCCGGCCGTGCGGGCCCGGCGCCGTCAGTAGGGCCACTGGGGCGGGTCGGTGCAGAACGGGCCGCCCAGGTGCGCGTGGTCGGGGTGGGACGGGTCCAGCTCGCCCTGGTCCGCGACGAGCTTCCGCGCGTACTGCTCGGAGTCGTCACGGGGCTCGTAACCGATGGCCCGCGCGGAGTCCAGGTCCCACCACAGGCGGGTGTTCGCGGAGGACCCGTGGACGACGGTGTGGCCCACGTCCTCGGCGGTGAGCGCGGCGTGGAAGAGGCGGGCGCCGTCCCCGGGGCTCAGCCAGATGGACAGCATCCGGACCGAGGTGGGCTCCATGTAGCAGGAACCGATCCGTACCGACACGGTCTCGATGCCGTGCAGGTCCCAGTAGAGCTGCGCCAGGTCCTCGCCGAAGGCCTTCGACAGGCCGTACAACGTGTCGGGGCGGTGCGGAGTGCCGACCGGGATCAGCGGCGCGCCCTCGGCGGGCACCGGGGTGAAGCCGATCGCGTGGTTGGACGAGGCGAACACCACCCGCCGCACGCCTTCCGTGCGGGCGGCCTCGTAGAGGTTGTACGTCCCCTCGATGTTGGCGCGCAGGATCTTGTCGAAGGGGGCCTCCAGCGAGATGCCCGCGAGGTGGATGACCGCGTCGACACCGCGCACCGCCTCGCGCAGTGCCTCCTTGTCCGCCAGATCGGCGGTGACCGCGGCCGGTTCGCCGTCTATGGGCGTGGCGTCGAAGAGGCGCAGGGTGTAGCCGTACGCCGGCAGGAGGCCGCGCATCAGGGTGCCGACGCCTCCGGCGGCGCCGGTCAGCAGGACGGTGCGGGGTGCGGGCATCGGCGGGTCTCCTCGGGGCGGCGTCGTACGTGTCCGTGGATCTGATTCACATGGACGGACACGCTGGGGAGCGGCGGTGGACCCGGTCAAGTGTCGCGCGGAGCCGCACAATCCGTCTCCCGCTTGGCGTTTCTTGTCTTGACCGCCCCCAGGTGGCTGCTTTACCGTGGCGGCGTTCAGGGATATAGACACGGATCATCATTGTGCACGCACAGGGAGCGCCCGTGACCTCAGCCCCGCTCGCCGGCCGACTCGACGGCCTGCTCTTCTTCCCCGTCACCGCGTATGGGCCGGACGGCGCGCTCGACGTCGACGTCTTCCGCGCGCACGTGCGCGCGGGCATCGAGGACGGCGCCGCCGCCGTCTTCGCCTGCTGCGGCACCGGCGAGTTCCACGCCCTGACGCCGCGGGAGTTCCGTACCTGCGTGGCCGCCGCCGTCGAAGAGGCGGCCGGACGCGTCCCGGTCGTGGCCGGCGCCGGCTACGGCACGGCGCTCGCCGTGCAGTTCGCGCGGGCCGCCGAGGAGGCGGGCGCGGACGGGCTGCTCGCCATGCCGCCGTACCTGGTCGCCGCCGACCAGCGGGGACTGCTGCGCCACTACACCGAACTGGCCGCCGCCACCTCCCTCGACGTGATCGTCTACCAGCGCGACAACGCCGTCCTCACCCCCGGGACCGTCGTCGAACTCGCCCGGGTGCCCGGCGTCATCGGGCTCAAGGACGGCCACGGCGACCTCGGCCTGATGCAGCGGACCATCTGCGCCGTACGCGGCGAACTGCCCCCGGGGCACCCCTTCCTCTACGTCAACGGACTGCCCACCGCCGAACTCACCGCCCTCGCCTACCGGGGCATCGGCGTCACCCTCTACTCCTCCGCCGTCTTCTCCTTCGCCCCCGACATCGCCCTCGCCTTCCACCGGGCCCTGGGCAGCGGCGACGAGGGCACCGTCAACCGCCTGCTCGACGGCTTCTACGCCCCGCTCGTCGCCCTGCGCGGCCTCGGCCCCGGTTACGCCGTCTCGCTCGTCAAGGCGGGCGTGCGCCTGACCGGCCTGGACGTCGGCGAGGTGCGGCCGCCGCTGAGCGAACCCGATCCCGCGCACGTCAAGATGCTCGCCGAGCTCGTCGAGCGCGGCCGGGCCCTGGCCGGCGCCCCCGGCGGCGGTGGGCGCGCGTGAGGGCCGGCGCCTCCCTCTACCCGTGGGACGTCGTCGGCGACCCCGACGCGGCGGCCCGCGTCGCCGACCTCGGCGTCCAGCAGGTCACCCTCGCGTCCGCCTGCCACTCCACCGGGGCGCTCACCCCGCGCCACGCTCGCCCGGGACGCCGCCCGCGCCGCCGCGCTCGGAGCGACCGAACTGCGGCTGTACCACGCGGGACTGGCGTCCGACGACGACCTGCGGCTCGTACGCTCGGCCCTGCGCGGGCGGTGAGGGAAGCGGCCCGAGGCCCCTGCGGGGCGACCCCGGATTGGTTCCCAGGTCGGGCGTGGATTAGGTTAGGCCAGCCTTACCTAAAGCCAGTGGATTCGGATGGGGAACGACGTGAGCACCGAGGTCTTCCGGGACGCCTGGGGAATCCCCCATCTCCGCGCCGCCACCGCGCACGACCTCGCGTTCGCGCAGGGCCGCAACGCCGCCACCGACCGCGCGTGGCAGATCGAGGTCGAGCGGCACCGGTCCCAGGGGACCACCGCGGCCTTCCTCGGCCCCGACGCGGTCGGCTGGGACGTCTTCGCCCGCAGGTCCCGCCTGGACGACACCGCCCGGCGCTGCTTCCGTGCCCTCGACGCGGACACCGCCGCGTGGATCACGCGCTACGTCGACGGCGTCAACGCGGGGCTTGCCGAGGGGGCCCGCCGCGCCCCGGAGTTCGCCGCCACCGGGCTCGCCCCCGGGGCGTGGCAGCCGTGGACGCCGCTCGGGATCTGGCTGTCCACGCACATCCTCTTCGCCGGCTTCCCCACGAAGCTGTGGCGCGAGGAGGTCGCCCGCAGGCTCGGCGACGAGGCGATCACCCTGTTCGCCACCGACGGCCCCGGAACCGCCGGCAGCAACGGCTGGCTCGTCACCGGCGAGCGCACCGCCACCGGCGCCGCGCTGATCGCCGGAGACCCGCACCGGTTCATCGAGGACCCGGGTGTCTACCAGCAGGTACGCCTCGCCTGCCCCGAGTTCGACGTCGTCGGCCTCGCCGTCCCCGGCATCCCCGGCATCGCCCACTTCGGCCACACCTCCACCGTCGCGTGGGCCATCACCAACGCCATGGCGGACTACCAGGACCTCTACCGGGAGCGCCTGCGGCGCACACCCGACGGCGGCGTCGAGGCTCTCGGCCCCGACGGATGGCGGCCCGCCGCCGTCCGCACCGAGACCGTCGAGGTGGCGGGCGGCGAGCCGGTCGAGACGGAGGTCGTCGAGACCGAACGCGGCCCTGTCGTCATCGGCGGCCCCGGCGAGGACCTGGCGGTCAGCCTGCGCTGCCCGACGCGCGTGTACGAGGACCTCGGCTTCGCCGCGCTGCCCGCGCTGCTCAGGGCCCGCACCGTCGACGACGTGGACCGGGCGTTCGAGCGGTGGGTCGAGCCGGTCAACGTCGTCCAGGCCGCCGACACCGAGGGCGGCCTGCTGCACCGGGTCGCGGGCCGCGTCCCGCTGCGCCACCGGGACAACGGGCTGCGCGTCGTACCCGCCTGGGAGGCGGCGTACACCTGGCGCGGTGAGGACCTGCCGATGCCCCGCGCGGACGTCGACGGCGTCGCCGTGATGGCCAACCAGCGCGGACTGGCCGCGCCGCTCGGCGTCGAGTTCGCACCGCCGTACCGGGCGGACCGCATCGGGCAGCTGCTCGGCGGGTCGAAGGCGTGGACCGCCGGGGAGATGGCGGGCGTGCACACCGACACGCATCTCGCGTCCGCCCGGCCGCTGCTGGAGCTGCTCGCCGGCCTCGAAGGGCTCGGCGACCGGGCCGAGCGGCTGCGGGAGCGCCTCCTGCGCTGGGACCGCCGGATGGAGGCCGACAGCACCGACGCCACGGTGTACGCCGCCGTACGGACGGAGGTGGTGCGGCGCATCGCCGCGCACCCGGAGCTGGCCGCGCTGACCGAACCGGTGGCGGACCCGGCGTACCCCGGCGTCTTCCTGCCGTGGCTCGCCCTCACCGGGCGGGTCGGCTTCGCGCTGGAGACCCTGCTGACGACCGGTCTGCTGCCCGGCATCGACCGCCCCGCCGTTGTCGCGGCCGCCGTCGAGGCGGTCGCCGCGACGGACGTGGCGCCGGTGGCCTGGGGCGACGTGCACCGCCTCGCGCCGTGGCAGGCGCTGCCCTCCGCGCCGCCCGGCGGATGGCCCGGAGTGGCGGGGGACCACGACTGCGTGCTGTCCACGTCCAGCGTGCCCGGCGTCACCGACCTCTGCGCGCGCGGACCGGCCGCCCGCTACGTGTGGGACCTCGCGCGCCGCGAGGACAGCCTGTGGGTGGTGCCGCTCGGCGCGTCCGGCGTACCGGGCGACGCGCACCACCGCGACCAACTGCCGGTGTGGCTGCGGGGCGAACTCGTGCCCGTGACCACCGACTGGAACCGTCTGACCAAGGAGTCCCGATGACCACGCCCCCGATCGACGCCGCCGAGACCGTGTACGGGCGGCACAGCGCGCACGAGCAGCACATCGACGGCTTCGGCACGGTCCGCCTCGTCCCCGTCGACCCGGGGCGCGACGCCCGGCTGCTGCACGGCTGGGTCACCGAGGAGCGGGCCAGGTTCTGGGGGATGGGCGGAACGACCGTCGAACAGGTCGAGGAGATCTACGCGCACCTGGACTCCCTCACCACCCACCACGGCTACGTGGTACTGCGGGACGGCGCGCCCGTCGCGCTGTTCCAGACGTACGACCCCGAGGCCGACCGGGTCAGCGAGTGCTACGACGCCCGGCCGGGGGACTTCGGGGTGCACATCCTCATCGGTCCCACGGCCGGGGCCGCTCCCGAGCACGGCTTCACCGGGCACCTGCTGGCCACGCTGATCGACTTCGTGTTCTCGGACCCGGAGCACCTGCGCATCGTGGCGGAGCCCGACGCGGGCAACGCCAAGGCGGTGGCGCTGCTGGAGCGGACCGGGTTCGAGCTGGGCCCGGAGATCGTGATGCCGGAGATCGACCTCCCGGAGGTCTTCCTGCCCGAGAAGCGCGCGCGGCTCGCCTTCCTGACCCGGACGGCGTTCGAGGCGTCCCGCACCGCCTGACCGGCGCGGGGGCGG
>NZ_VBVX01000363.1 GCF_005981925.1 Streptomyces albidochromogenes | reverse complement strand
CCCGTGGAACGATTCCCCAAAGTCGGCAGCTCCGGGGTGGGGGTCATGGACTCGTACGACGATTGCGACGCGTGCGGCATCCCGCACGCCAAGTGGCGCGCGGTGCTCGGGATGACGCTGTGCGGCCGCTGCGAACGAACCGGCGGCACCGAAGCCGCGCCCGACCCCGTGCTCCTCGGCGAAGTACTGGCGACGACGGCCGCACACCTGTCCCTCGCCGGGAGACTCCTCGATTCTCAGATCTGAGAAGCCCTCCCAGATCTGAGATACCCTCCCGGATGTGAGAACCATCGAGGCCCGCCTGGCAGACCGCCTCTCCACCCTGCGTGTCGAACAGGGCTGGTCGCTGGACGACCTGGCCACCCGTACAGGCGTCAGCCGCTCCACGCTCTCCCGACTGGAGCGCGCCGAGATCAGCCCGACGGCATCGCTGCTGGGGAGCCTGTGCGCGGTGTACGGCCGCACGATGTCGCGCCTCCTCGCGGAGGTCGAGTCGGAGCCGCCGCAACTGGTCCGCGCCGAGGCCCAGCCGGTGTGGCGCGACGAGGAGTCCGGCTTCACCCGTCGGTCCGTGTCCCCGCCCCACCCCGGCCTGCGGGCCGAGATCGTCGAGGGCGTCCTGCGCCCGGGCGCGGACATCGCGTACGACGGACCGCCGGTACCCGGCATCGAGCAGCACATCTGGGTCCTGGAGGGCGCCCTGGAGATCACCGCGGGCGACGACGTCCACGAGCTGCGCACCGGCGACTGCCTGCGCTTCCGCCTCTGGGGCCCGTCGCGCTTCCGCTGCCCGGCCGCCACCGGCGCCCGCTACACGGTGACGGTGGTCCAGCCATGACCAGCGCGGACTCCCGGACCCACAGCATCACCGCCCTCTCCGCCGAGCAATTCCGGGACGACGTGCAGGACCTGGCCGCACTGCTCGCGGACGCGGTCGACGGCAACACGTCCGTCGGCTTCCTCGCCCCGTTCGGCCGGGACGAGGCCGCCGCCTGGTGGGCCGCCCAGCAGCCGGCGGTGGACGACGGCAGCCTCACCGTCTGGGCGGCCCGGGGCCCCGGCGGCATCGAGGGCACCTTCGCGCTGGCGCTGAACCCCAAGCCCAACAGCCGCCACCGCGCCGAGCTGATCAAGCTCATGGTCCACCGCGCCGCGCGCGGCCGGGGCCTGGGCCGCGCCCTCCTCGCCACCGCCGAGCGGGAGGCGGCCCGGGCGGGTGCCACGCTCCTGCTCCTGGACACGGAGACCGACAGCCCCGCCGAGCACCTCTACCGCGCCGCGGGCTGGACGCACTACGGCACGGTCCCCGGCTACGCGGCCGATCCCGCCGGCACGCTCAGGCCGTGCAGCTTCTACTTCAAGAACCTCACCGGAAGGGCGCCGGCGCCCCCGCCGATCAGATGACCGCCGTGGCCGCCGCGATCGTGGCGACGGTGGCGGCCTGCACGGCCACCACCGCCTCCCGCACCACGGCCGCCGACCACTGGCCCTCGGTCAGTTCGGTGAGCCGCCGGTCGAGCGCCTTGGCCGACGCTTCGGGGAAGGCCAGCTTCTGGAGTCCGGCGCCGTGCAGCAGCGCCAGGAGTACGACGGTCCGCTCGTCCGGCGCCGCGCCTCCCTGGACGACCGCGTCCAGCGTGCCGCGCAGGTCACGCTCCACGCTCCCGTCGGCCTCCGGATAGCGGCGCTCCGGGAAGATCCCCCACACCCGGGCCTTCTCCTCGCGGACGAGTCCCCGCTCCAGCAGCCGCTCACGCACCGCCCGTACGGCGTCCTTCTGCAACAGTTCGATCCAGGCGCGGGCCTTGCGCGGCTTTTCCCGGCCCGCGAGGGCGACGAGCACCGCGTCAAGGGCCGGTTCGCCGACCGGAGCCGCGTCCACGACCACGACCTCGCCCTTCGTCACCGCGATCCGCCCGGCCAGTGCCAGCTCCACGAGCGCGGCCCCGGTGACGGCCAGCCCGGTCCTCGTCGTCTCCTGGCCGACACCCGTGTCGTCGTCGAGCGAGAGGAGCATGATCTGTTCGCCGAGTGTGCTGTCCATCGCTGTCCCATTCCCCGAGTCGTTACCGCTGGGCCCCCGCGCCTTCCCACGCCGCACGGTTCGGCCCAGGGCCGTTCAACGTCGCCACGCGGCCGGTCGCGCCGCCTGCCGCAGGCCATCGTACGGCGGTGAACTGGCGCTTCGGAGGCCGCTGTTGAGGCACCGACGTGCCCAGGGCGCACCCGGGCGGCCTGCCCGCGCCCGCGACACAAAGCCGACACAACCCATCAATCCATCACAATCCGCACTCGCCTCCCTAGTCTCTGGTCCGGCACCGAGTGAATGGACAATCAGATGAGACGAAGGCTTTCGGCGATCACCGCGGCCGGTGTGGCCGCGATTCTCGCGCTGGGATGCGGCACCGCCGCCGCGCACCCGGCGACGCCGGACGAGGCCAGGGGCAACGGGCAGTGCGCACCGGGCGTCCCGGTCGGCCCGGAGGGCAAGGACTTCTACGACCCGCCGTCGCCGCTGCCCGAGGGCGAGCACGGCGACCTGCTCTGGGCCCGTGAAGTGAACGCCCCCGACGGCGCGAGGGCCTGCCGGATCCTTTACCTCTCGACTCTCCACAGCGGTGCCCCGGTGGCCGTCTCCGGCATCGTGGCCTGGCCCGACAAGCCCGCACCGCGCGGCGGCCGCAACGTCGTGGCCTGGGCCCACGGCACCGTCGGCGGCCCGCGCATGTGCGCGCCCTCCGCCGTGCCGGACCCGGCCGTCGACCTGGTGGACTACTTCACGTACGACAGCCCGTGGGGCATCGACGTCGGCGTACCGGCGCTGACGCAGTTCCTCGGCTCGGGCGACGTCGTGGTCGGCACCGACTACCAGGGGCTGGGCACGCCCGGCGTGCACCAGTACGTCGTCGGGGCGACGGAGGCGAACAACGTCCTCGACTCCGTCCGCGCGGCGCGGCAGATCACCGACACCCACGCGAACCACAGGACCGCGGTACTGGGCTGGTCGCAGGGCGGCGGCGCGGCGATGTTCATCGGCCAGAACGTCCGCGCGTACACCCCCGAGACCAGGCTGGTCGGCGTGGCGGGACTGGCGCCCGCCGCCAACCTGGGCCCGGACTTCGCCGGCCTGGTGCCGCCCGGGCCGACCAGCGCCACCTCGGCCGCCCACAACGCGGCGCTGCGGATCAACGTCTACCGGGGCTTCCTCGCGGCCTATCCGGAACTGCGGGCCGCGGACGTGCTGAAGCCGGCCGGGCTGAAGGCCCTCAAGGGTGACGGGGAGGCGTGCATCGAGCACTTCTCCGACGTGATCCAGAACAACGTCGGGAACAACGGGAAGCTCGACACGCTGTTCAAGCCGCTGCGGGAGGTGCCGCGCGCCTGGCACAAGCGCTTCCGCGAGAACACCCCGGGTCACGCCACCACGGTGGCTCCGGTGCTGGTCATGCAGGGGACGGCGGACACGGTCATCAACCCGCACTCGACCACCCAGTACGTCCACCGCGCCTGTCGGTTCGACCAGCCGGTCCAGTACACGAAGTACAAGGGCGCGACGCACCAGACGATCCCCGTCGTCGCCGAGAAGCAGTACCTGAACTGGATCGCGGACCGCTTCGAGGGCCGCCCGGCCCCGGACAACTGCTGACCCGGCTTCCGCTCCGCTCCCGCCGGGCCCCGGCGGGAAACGACGAAGGCCCCGACCGGCGAACCGGTCGGGGCCTTCGTCTGCCCTGACGGGCGAGTGCGGAGGATACGAGATTCGAACTCGTGAGGGGTTGCCCCCAACACGCTTTCCAAGCGTGCGCCCTAGGCCACTAGGCGAATCCTCCGCCGCAAACAATACAAGACGTTGAGGAGTGCTCGCGAACGCGTTCCTCGTGGTCGCCGCGAGGTCGGGGTCCGGGTCGTTTTCCCGGGGCGCGATCCGCTAGGGTGGGGGCCAGCCCCTCACGTGGCGCTATCTCACCGAACTCCCCCAGGGCCGGAAGGCAGCAAGGGTAAGTGAGCTCTGGCGGGTGCGTGGGGGGCGCTTGCGTTGGGCGGGTCCGGTTGTCAGTGGGTCCCGATAACCTCGTATACGTGTCGTCCCTTGCGCTCTACCGCCGCTACCGTCCCGAGTCGTTCGCCGAGGTCATCGGGCAGGAGCATGTCACTGCCCCGCTGCAGCAGGCCCTGCGTAACAACCGGGTCAATCACGCGTACCTGTTCAGCGGGCCGCGAGGCTGTGGAAAGACGACCAGCGCCCGCATCCTCGCCCGCTGTCTGAACTGCGAGCAGGGCCCCACACCCACCCCGTGCGGCGTGTGCCAGTCGTGTGTCGACCTGGCCCGCAACGGCAGGGGATCGATCGACGTCATCGAGATCGACGCCGCTTCCCACGGTGGCGTGGACGACGCCCGTGACCTGCGGGAAAAGGCATTCTTCGGTCCGGCGAGCAGCCGCTACAAGATCTACATCATCGACGAGGCCCACATGGTCACCCCGGCGGGCTTCAACGCCCTGCTGAAGGTGGTCGAGGAGCCCCCGGAGCACCTCAAGTTCATCTTCGCCACGACGGAGCCCGAGAAGGTCATCGGCACGATCCGTTCGCGTACGCACCACTACCCCTTCCGCCTGGTGCCGCCGGGCACCCTGCGCGACTACCTCGGCGAGGTGTGCGGCAAGGAGGGCATCCCGGTCGAGGACGGTGTGCTTCCGCTCGTCGTACGGTCCGGGGCCGGTTCCGTGCGTGATTCGATGTCCGTCATGGACCAGCTGCTCGCCGGCGCGGCCGACGACGGTGTGACATATGCCATGGCGACGGCGCTCCTCGGGTACACCGAGAGTTCGTTGCTGGACTCCGTCGTGGACGCGTTCGCCGCGGGTGACGGAGCCGCCGCGTTCGAGGTCGTGGACCGGGTCATCGAGGGCGGCAACGACCCCCGGCGCTTCGTGGCCGATCTGCTGGAGCGGCTGCGGGACCTGGTGATCCTCGCCGCCGTCCCCGACGCGCGCGAGAAGGGCCTGATCGACGCGCCCGCCGACGTCGTGGAGCGGATGCAGGCCCAGGCGTCGGTGTTCGGGGCGGCCGAGCTGAGCCGCGCCGCCGACCTGGTCAACACCGGGCTCACCGAGATGCGCGGGGCTACGTCGCCGCGGCTCCAGCTGGAGCTGATCTGCGCCCGCGTGCTGCTGCCGGCGGCTTTCGACGACGAGCGTTCGTTCCAGGCGCGCCTCGACCGGCTGGAGCGCGCCGGCGCCGGCGGCGCGTTCATGGCCGCGGCGGCGGCCCCCGGGCCCGCGATGGGGTACGTACCGGGCCCCGAGGCACATGGGGCTCCTGGGGCGGCAGCGCCCGCACCCGCGCCGGTGGCCGCTCCCGCGCCCGTCATGCCCGCAGCGGCCCCCGCACCTGCGCCGGCGCCGGTGGCCGAGCAGGCCGCCCCCGCCCCGGACGGCGGGCAGCGTCCCGGCGCGTGGCCCGGTTCGGGCGGCCCCGGGGGCGGCGGTGCCGGACAGGACACCGGCCAGCGCCGGCCCGGCGGGTGGCCCACTGCCTCCGCTCCCGGGCAGGGCCGGCCCGAGCCGCAGCCCGCGTCGCCCGCCCCGGCGGCGGCCCCCGCCGCGGCGGCTGCCGCACCAGCCGTCTCGCCGGCGGCCGGGCAGGGCGCCCTGCAGGTGCAGAACATGTGGCCGGGCATCCTGGAGGCCGTCAAGAACCGGCGGCGCTTCACCTGGATCCTGCTCAGTCAGAACGCCCAGGTCAGCGGCTTCGACGGGACCACGCTCCAGATCGCCTTCATCAACGCCGGCGCCCGCGACAACTTCGCGAGCAGCGGCAGCGAGGACGTGCTCAAGCAGGCGCTGGCCGAGTCCTACAACGTGCAGTGGAAGATCGAGTCGATCGTCGACCCGACCGGCGGCGGTGGAGGTGGCGGCG
>NZ_VBVX01000362.1 GCF_005981925.1 Streptomyces albidochromogenes | reverse complement strand
ACACGCCCCCACTCCGACGGAGCGGGACGCGCAGGCGCCGCCCCCGCCGCCCCAGCCGACGCCCACGGTCAGGGACTCCGCATCCGACCCCGACTCCTCCCGCAGGCCCGTACCCGACCGCCCGAGCACCCCGCCCGTGCCCCGGCCCACGGCCGAGGACGACGTGGTCTCGCTCGGCGGGAGGGGCCGACAGGGGGCCGCCGACGGTGCGACCGTCCGGCGGCGCGCTCTGAGCCGGCGCTCCACCGTCGTCGCGGTGGCCGTGGCCACGCTCGCCGCCGGCTCCGTCCTGACCTGGACCCTCAATCTCGACAACTCGCCCGGCGGCGACGGCGGTGCGGCGGGCAGCGGCTCCGCTGGTTCTCCCGCGACCGTGGTGATCGGAGTGGACGCACCGCTCAGCGGCGCCCTGTCCTCCCTGGGCGTCGGCATCAAGAACTCCGCCGACCTGGCAGCCAGGACCGCCAACCGGACCCGGCACGTACCCGGCGTGAAGTTCCAGATCAAGGCCCTGGACGACGAGTCCTCTCCCGCCAAGGGCGGGCCGAACGCGGCCCGGTTCATCGGCGACGAGAAGGTGCTGGGAGTCGTCGGTCCGCTCAACTCCGGCGTCGCCCAGACCATGGCGGAACCGCTCGCACAGGCGAACCTCGTCAACGTGTCGCCGGCCAACACCAGCCCCGTACTGACACTGGGCCCCCACTGGGCCGAAGGCACCAAGTCGCGCCCGTACAAGACCTACTTCCGAACGGTTGCCACGGACGTGGACCAGGGCCCGTTCGCCGCCCGGTACCTCCACGACGAGGCCGGGAAGACGAAGCTCTATGTCATCGACGACAGCAGCGACTACGGCACCAGCCTGACCTCCGGGTTCACGGCCGAGTTCGCGAAGCTCGGCGGATCCGTCGTCGGCACGGAGCAAGTCGACGCCGAGGAAGAGGACTTCGCGGGCCTCGCCGCGAGGGTCCGCAGCTCCGGAGCCGAGGCCGTCTACTTCGGCGGCTACTACACCACCGCGGCCCCGCTCTCCCGGCAGCTCAAGCAGGCGGGCCTGGACATTCCGCTGATGGGCGGCGACGGTGTCTTCGACCAGCAGTTCCTGGAGACCGATCCGAAGCCCGAGGGCGACCTCGCCACCAACATCGGCGAACCCGCCGAGAGCCTGGCGAGAGGAGAGACCTTCCTCGCGCAGTACCGCAAGGCGGGGTACCCCGAGGCGGCCGGCTCGTACGGCCCCTACGCGTACGACGCGGCCTGGGCTGTCATCGAAGCGGTGAAGGACGTCATGGCGGCCCACGGAGGTCTCCCCGAGGACGCCCGGGCGAAGATGCCGCAGGCGGTCGCGGGGCTGAGGTTCGACGGCGTCACGGGACGTGTGGCCTTCGACAAGTACGGCGACACCGTCAACCGCCGGCTGACGGTGTACGAGGTGAAGGACGGCAGCTGGACGACCGTGAAGAGCGGCTCCCGCAACCCCTGACGGGCCTCTGCGCTTCGCTCCGCCTGCGATGCCACCTCGCGGAAGAAGGCCGGGCCCTCCGCGGCTAGTGAGGGAAGCGCCGGGGCGGGCGGGTCACGACGGTGTCGCGGAACTCGGCGATCCTGGAGTGGACCTGGCGCATCAGCTGGGTGTCCTCGATCCGGTCCAGGTACAGGCAGCGCGCTGCCAGGCCGGGAAGCTCGAAGGCGAAGTACAGGGACATGAGCGGGTTCACGAACAACTCGCCGCCCCGGGTGCGTTCGGTGAACTGGACGTCGCCGAACGAGCCGTGCACGGCGGCGGCGATCGAACCGTTCACGATGCTGGGGTGGTCCGGGGTGCGGTGCTGGGCGTGCGCCACCGCGTCGAGGTACAGCGCGCCCTCCCGGGTGGCACGCGGTAGGGAGAACGCCCCGAGGTACGCGCCGTCGCGTTCCAGCGCGGCGATGTTCTCCAGCACCTGTACGTGGTTGACGCCGTGGTACGCGTCCACCCCGAAGCCGAGCGACACCACGAGCCGGGTCGGTACGCCGTCCAGCGCGGCCAGCGCCGCCACGCTGGTCAGGTCCTCCTCCGGAGTGCCCAGACCGGCTTCGTCGCCGCGCATGAGGATGTCCGTACCGCCGTCGACCAGTACCACGGCGTCGATGCGGTGCAGGTCGATCAGCGCTTGGTAGGCGGCGCGCAGGGGGAGCACCCCGGTCTGAGGGAAGGCGTAGACGGTGGACGGGTAGCCGTGCAGGTGCAGCCACTGGGCGAGCGTCCGCTCCGGGAAGTAGCTCTGGTGGGGAGCGGACTGCGGAGTGACGGCGGCCAGGTCGGGGGCCGCCCAGTCGTCGACGGGCAGACCTGCGAGCGCGCTGAAGGAGAGGTTCGCGAGATGGACTTCCTTGCCCTGGTGGATCAGGGAGAGGGCCAACGGCAGGCCGGAGTAGATGTCGAAGCCGCCGCCCGCGCCGGCGACCAGGATGCGTTCGGCGTCGGCGAGGCGGGTGAAGAGCGGATTGGTGTGGAGGGATGTCATGGCGACCATTGTCCGAGCGCCTGCCGTCGGCGCTCCTGCGGCCGGCGGCCAAACCCAGTGGTTGCAGGCAGGATGACCCACGCGGCGAGTGCCGCCGCGGCACCAGGGAGACTCCGCATGGCTGATTGCTATCCGTACCGAATCACGTCCCGAAGAAACGATCTGACGCTGATCTGGCGGCCTGGAGAGGACGATGCCGCTGATGAGCTTGTCGTCGATGGAGAAGGAAGAATCCTCGCTTTCCCTCACCTCGAAGCGCTGCGGGCATTCTGCGACCGCAACGGGTGGGAACTCGTCCCGGAGGGCGGGGCCACTCTCGATCTGGGCCTCGTACGACGGTGGGTCGAGTTCCCCGGCCATGGTGCGGTGCCGGCGGGGCTGCTGCTGGACGCGTGGAACTTCTTCGAGGACCTCTGCCACAGCCTGAAGGCCACGCCGCTCTCTTCTCCCCGGGGACGGGTCCATGACAGCGCGTACGAAAAGATCTTCGGTGGTGAGGCTCTCGAACCGACCGCCGGCGAAGGCGCCTGGACGGAAGAGGAGACTGCGGCTGTGCGCGGACTCCTCCGTGCGGGGCTGGGCCTCTGGGAACAGGCCGTGCCTGAATGCGGCACCGGCTGACGGTGTTTCGGGGACGTCGAAGAACCGGCACGATGCGGGCCGGTCACTGCCCGTCCCTGCCGAACCGCTCAATGGCCTCAAGGATCGCGTCCCGCATCGTGCGGCTGCCCGTGTGGCCAGAGTCGTCGATCACCTGCAGCTCTGCGCCCGGCCACGCCTTGCTCAGCTCCCACGCGGTCTTCAGCGGGCTCCCCAGGTCGAGCCGGCCGTGGATCAGCACCGCTGGGATCCCGGCCAGCCGGCCCGCGTCGCGCAGGAGCTGCCCGTCCTCCAGCCAGGCGTCGTTGGCGAAGTAGTGCGTGCAGATCCGGACGAAAGCCAGCAACGCGTCGTCGGGCTTGTCGCTGTACGCGCCCGGCTTGCCGAGTGCCTCGTGGGCGATGACGGCGTCCTCCCAGGCACACCAGTCCCGCGCGGCCTTGCTCCGGACTGCCTCGTCGGGGCTGTTCATGAGCCGGTGGTAGGCGGCCACGAGATCGCCGCCCCGGTCCGCCGCCGGCAGGGCGTCACGAAATGCCTCCCAGGGCCCGGGCAGCAGGCGTCCGACACCGCGGTAGAGCCAGTCGGTCTCCTCGGGCCTGGTCATGGTGACGCCGGCGATGACGATTTCGGAGACCCGCGCCGGGTGGCGCTCGGCATAGGCGAGAATCAGCGTCGAACCCCAGGAACCGCCGTAGAGGAGCCAGCGCTCGACCCCCAGGTGCTCGCGCAGCCGCTCCATGTCGGCGATCAGGTGCTCGGTGGTGTTGTGATCGAGACTGACGGCCGGGTCGGAGGCGTGCGGCCGGCTCTCACCACAGCCCCGCTGATCGAACAGGACGATCCGGTAGACCTCAGGGTCGAACAGCCCGCGGCTGCCGCGCCCGCCCCCGCTGCCGGGACCGCCGTGCACGCACAAGGCAGCCTTTCCGCCGGGGTTGCCGGTGGTCTCCCAGTAGATCCGATGGCCGTCGCCGACGTCGAGCAGGCCGTGCGCGTACGGTTCGACGGGCGGGTATGGCCGGGCCATGGCGGTCTCCTCCTGAGTGCGCGAGGTACAAGCTCGCGAGGTTAGTACGTGCGGACATGAGGAGGCGGGGGAGCGACAAGGGACGAAGCCGGCCTGGGCCCTGGCACGCTCCTGCGCCACCGCTTCGCCGGCCAGTGCGCCACCGACACCATCCGCCTGCCCGGATGGCGGGAACGCACCGCCGAAGGGAAGCGGGGAAACGGACGCGAGCGATGGAGGAACGGTGGGCAACCTTGTCGTCGTAGGAGTGGACGGCTCGTCGTCGATGCGGTCGACTTCGCCTTCGCGGAGGCGGCGCTGCGCGGGGCCGAGATCGTGGCCGTGCACACGTGGCTGCCGGACTACGTGCCGCCCGGTACGGGGCCGGAGAGTGCGGAGCGTCTGCTGGCCCAGGCACTCGCCGGCCGCACGGAGAGGTTCCCGGACGTCACGGCAGGCTGGAAGTGCTGAGTGGCTGGGTTCGGTGAGCCAGGCACTGCTGCAGCACGCGCACTGCCCCGTCACCGTCGTACGGGGCACTGCGTGACCAGACGCCCGGTGCGCAGGCAGGTCAGACCGCTGGAAGCGTGTACAGATGGTCGGCGTGGGAGACCAGGAGGCGGCTGCCCGCCTGGGTGATCTGCCATTCGCCGTCGTCCTTGACGCCGTCGTTGTAGGTCCAGCGGTACGAGCCGTCCTCGGCCGACAACGCGTAGACGCCGCCCTGCTCGAAGAACGAGGCGATGTAGAGGGAGTCGTCCGTACGGACCATCCACTCGCCGAACTCCCGGTTGCCCAGCTCCTCGCTCATCCAGATCTTCTTGCTCGTCTTCGGCTCGATCGCCCAGACACCCTGGTCGTAGTCCATGACGTACAGCACGCCCCGCAGGACGGACGGCCGGTGGAAGCCGCGACGGCCGTTCGGCGAGAGCTTCCAGACGTCGCGGCCGGTCTTCAGGTCGACGGCGCGCAGGAGGTTGTCGCCGCCGAGGAAGGCCATGCCGCCGAAGAGGGTGGGCTGGACCTCGTCGTCGGCGATCCTGCGGTTCCAGCGCTGTGTTCCCGTGCGCGCGTCGCGGACGGTGAGGTTCTTCAGGTCGTCGTCGATCGCGCCGTGGGTGTAGACGAGGTGTCCGTCGCCGACCGTGAGCGCGATGTCGTCCTGCGTCCCCTCGTCGCGCTGCTCCTGCCAGACGATCTCGCGGGTGCGGATGTCGATGGCCGCGATGGCGTTCAGGCGCTTGTCGATGTCGTCGTCCGTGAGGACGGCGACGACGTACACCCGCTGGTCGTCGACCGCGGCGACCTGGACCTCCCCGTCCATCGTGCCGCCGAGCCGGGTGCGCCAGGATTCCTTGCCGGTGCGGATGTCGTAGCCGATGACCGTGCCGTCGTAGTCGGGGCCGGGCAGGAAGAGCGTGTTGCCGGAGACGGTGAGCGTGTCGGCGGGCCCGCTGATCTCCTTGCGGGCCCACTTCCGCTTGCCCGTCCTGACGTCGTACGCCGCCGTGGTGTCGCCGAGCACCAGGAAGGAGTCGCCGAACACCCTCGGCGGCACGTCGTAGTTGCGGGAGAGGCTCGCCGCCCGGGTGTGCCACAGCGGCTGCGGGGCGACGCCGTTCGGCGGGGTCTTGAAGACCTCGGGCTCGGCGTTGTGCGACGCCTTGCCGTCCTTGCCGTCGGCCTTCGTCCTCTTCTCGCTCCCGTCGCGGGTGAGCCACCACGCACCGCCCGTCCCGGCGGCGGCCACCCCCGCGACACCGCCCGCGGCCAGGCCGAGGAAGCGACGGCGGGAGGGGGCGGGAGACCCGGCGGACGTGGGGGCCTGAGCGGACGTCGGG